>NZ_JAVREN010000020.1:0-101353 GCF_031845405.1 Streptomyces boetiae | reverse complement strand
GTGCTGGGGGGGGGCGGGGAGGGGCAGGGAGGTGTGGCGGGGGAGGCCGCGCAGGAGCAGCAGCGCGGTGGCGCTGATGCCGGCGGCGTTCGCGGCGGCGATGCCTGGCGCGCCCCAGGGGCGGACGGCGAGCAGGCCGCCGGCGACGGTGATCAGCAGGCCGGCGGCCATGGCGGCGAGCGGGAACCAGGTGGGCCTGGCCGCCGAGAAGTAGGGCCGGGCAAGGGCGCCGGTCAGCGTGTGCCCGAGCAGGCCGAGGGCGTAGACGCGCAGCACGGCGGCCGTGGCCTGGGTGTCGGCGGCGTCGAAGGCGCCGCGCTCGAAGAGGAGGTGCACGATCTGCGGGGCGCAGGCCACGGCGCAGGCGGCGCCCGGGAGCGCGACGGCGGCGGCCAGCGTGAGGTCGCGCTCCACGCGCCGCCCGGCTCCTTCGAGGTCGCCTGCGGCGACGGCCCGGGCCACGAGCGGCAGCGTGACGGTGCAGATCATCAACGCCAGCACCATCGGCAACTGGGCGACCTTCTGCGCGTAGTTGAGACACGCGATGGCCCCGCCCTCCAGACCCGAGGCCAGCACCCGCTCCACGACCACCTGCGCCTGCCGCCCCACGGCGAACAGGCCGACGGGCAGGACGACGGCGAGGACCGCGGCGCCCGCCTTGGCCGGCGCGCGGGCCGCACCCGGGGCGGGCGCGGGAGCCGGGCGTTCCGGCGCGGCGACGGCCCCGGCGCCCGGGGGCGGTGAGGCGAACGTCCTGGGCCTGGCCTGGGAGGGGCCGGTGGCACTCGACGTGTGCGCGCTGGTGTGCGGCGGCGGCCGGGCCCTGGGCGACGAGTGGTTCGTCTTCTTCAACAACCCGGCCGCGCCCGGCGGTTGCGTGCGGACGGCGACGCCCGCCGCCCCCGACCGGGCCGCCCTGCGCGTGGACTTCGGCGCGCTGCCCGCGGAGGCCGACCGGCTGGTGCTGGCCGCCGCGATCGACCCCGAGACGCACCCGGATGCGGACCTGACGGGGTTCACCGAGGCCCGCGTCCGGCTGGCGGACGCGGCGGGCTCCGAGCTGGACCGGCTGCCGGTCTCGGACGGCAGGCCGGGGGAAACGGCCCTGGTGCTCGGGTCGTTCCGGCGCCGGCCCGGCGGGGACTGGCGGTTCGTGGCGGGCGGCCGGGGCTACCCCGGCGGCCTGGCCCCGCTGCTGCGGGACCACGGCATCGAGGTGGCGTAGGCCCGGCGGGGCGCGGGGCCCGGCCCGGGGCGGGGGCCCTGCCGGGGGCGGAAGAGCGCCTGCGGGGACGAGCTTTCCGCGGCGCACCCGTGCGCGGGTGCGCGTCCCGGGCCGACGGGGGCCCGGGAGCTTCCGGCGGGGGCGGCGGGCGCGCCACCATGGACGGCGTTCCCTGCGTCACCCGCGCTCCCCCGGCGCGCGTTCCGCGGCCGGTCGCACTGCCGTTCGTCCCGCCCACCACCCCAGGGATCCCGCATGACGACCATCTCCCCCGCCCCCCGGGCGACGCGGCCCTCGGGCCGCCCCGGCACGCGGGCGGGCCGCCCCGCCGGCCTCCATCTGCCTCGCCTTCAGCGGTACTTCAAGGCGAACGTCCCCCACTGTCAGGGCCCGCTGCGCGCCGAGCCGCTGCCGGGCGGGCGTTCGCACCTCGCGTACGCCGTGACCGACGGCCACAGCCAATGGGTGGTGCGCCGCCCACCGTTGATCGGGCCCGCGCCCCTGGCCTCCGACCTGGCGCGGGAGTTCCGCGTGCTGCGGGCGCTGTGGGACCGGGGCGTAGCCCTGCCGCGCCCCGTCGCCTTCTGCGCCGAACCCGACGTGCTGGGCGCGCCGTTCCTCGTCACCTCGCGCGTGGAGGGGCTGGTGCTGCGGTCGCGGCAGGACGTGCGGGGGCTGACCCCGCAGCGGCTGACGCGCTGCGCGGACGGGCTGCTGGACCAGCTTACGCGGCTGCACGCCGTCTCCTACCAGGAGGCGGGGCTGGCCGGCCTCGGCCGCCCCGAGGGGTACCTCAGGCGGCAGGTGGAGGGCTGGCGCGCCATGTGGGAGCGGGTGGCGACCCGCGAACTCCCGTCCCTTCCACGGCTGTACAGGGCCCTGGCCGAGCGGGTGCCGCCGGATGCGGAGGCGGCGGTGGTGCACGGCGGCTTCCGCCTGGACCGGGCGATCCTCGACCCCGAGGACCTGGGCCGGGTGCGGGCCGTGGTGGGCTGGGGCCTGGCGGCGATCGGCGACCCGCTGGCCGACCTCGGCGTCTTCCTGGCCTACCGCGACGCCGCGGTGAACGGGCTGCTGGACGAACCCGCGGGCACGGACCCGAAGTTCCCCGGGACGCTGGAGCTGGCCGAGCAGTACGCGCTGCTGACCGGGCGGTCGCTGACGCGGCTGCCGTTCCACCTGGGCCTGGCGTTCTTCAAGATCGCGGTGATCGCGGAGGGCGTGCAGGTCCGCGCGGAGCGGACCGCCTCGCCCGAGGCGGCCGGGGAGGCCGAACGGCCGTGCCGCGCGGGCGAGTCGGTGCCCGCGCTGGTGGCGGCCGGGCTGGCGGCGCTGGTGGGGGGACGGTGAGCGGAGCCGTGCGCCCGGGAGCCTGAACGGCCGCGGGCCCGGGGGCCCGCCGTACGGCCCGGGGCCCGGGAGCCCGTACAGCCGGGGACCCGCACCCCGGTCCCCGCCCGGTCAGTGGCCCAGGCGGTCCATCACCCGGCGCCGGATGGTGCCCATCGAGACGCCGGGGCCGCGCGGGTCGACCTTGCCCGGCTGCCACTCCGCGTGGCCGATGACCGAGGTGTCGCCGTCCGTGCCCCAGCCGTGGGCCCGGCAGATGGCTGCCGAGGCCCGGACGATGGCCTCCACCTGCGCGGCGGGCCAGGGGTCCTCGTTGTCGCCGAGGTTGACGCACTCGAAGCCGTAGAAGTGGGAGTTGCCGTCGGCGTCCGTCTTGCGGTCGGCCGGCAGCGGGGCCTCGGCCTTGACCGCCTTCAGGACGCCGCTGTCGCCCTTGCCGGCGTGGTTGGCGCGGCCGTTCCCGACCAGGTGGACCGTGCCCTCCTTGTCGATGACGCCGTGGCACAGCGGGCCGGGCAGGCCGGGGCGGCCCTTGAAGCACATCTCCACCGATCCCTTGGTCCCCTTGGTCACGGTGTGGTGGATCATCACGCCGTGCACCGGGCCGAAGGGGCCCTTGTGGTTGCGGTTGTTCGTCCGCCAGGAGGGGTGCTCGACCACCTTCACCCCCTCCTCCTTGAGAGCCTTCACCAGCTTGTCGGCACTCAGTGCCTTCGCCATGACCGTCTCCTTCCGCCACACTCGGCACATCTGCCTCGTAACGACATATCTGCCACAAGAGTGACAAAGCTCACCGCCTCGCGCATCCGGGTGAGGGCGCCCGGCCCGTGCCCGTCACCGTCCGGCGAGCGACCGCGACCGGGCGTGGTTAGGGTGGCCGGACAGGGCCGCCCCGGGTGCGGCGGGCCAAGGGCCGCGGGAGTCGCAGGTGACGGATGTGGATGCCGTCGGGGGCGCCACGGGGGAGCGGGCCGCGCTGTGGATGCTGCGCGTCACGCCGGACGCCGTGCTGCTGCTGGACGCGGGCGACTGGCGCGTGCGCTACGCCAACCCGGCCGCCGGACGCCTGTTCCTGACCACCCCGGGCGCGGCCGGGAACCACGCCCCGGACGAGGCGCCGTACGCCCCCGACGACCCGGCCGCCCCGGACGCCCCGCCCCCCGACGACCCGGGCGCCCCGGGCGTCCCGCCGGTCGGACGTGTCGCGTGGGAGGCGCTGCCGGTGCTGCGCGACCTCGGCTTCCCCGAGCGCGGCGCGCGGGCGGTGGCCCGGGGGGAGCCGGAGGTCTTCGACGCGCAGGGGCCCGACGGGACCTGGTACCGGGTGCGGCTGGTCCCGGTCCCGCCCTGCCTGGCCGCGTACCTCGCCCCCCTGTCGGCCGAACAGCGCGCGGCCCGCGAGGAGTCGGGGCGGGCGCGGCTGGTGGGCACCCTCACCGGCGCGCTCGCCCAGGCATTGACCGCGCGGGACGTGGCGCAGGTGGTCGCCGACCACGTGCTGCCGCCCTTCGGAGCCAGCGGCCTGGTGCTGGAGACCCTCTCCCCCACGGGCCGGCCGCGCCTGGTGGGCCTGGTGGGCTACCCGGAGGACTGGCCCGAGCGGGTGGGGCGCAGCCGCCAGGAGGACCGGCAGCGGCTGCTGGGCGGCCGGGCGCCGCGGTTCGTCAGCTCCCTGAAGGAGCTGGAGCGCCTCAGCCCCCGGCTCTCGGAGATGGCCCGGGCCAGCGGCAAGGGCGCCTGGGCCATGCTCCCGCTGATCGCCTCGGGCCACACGGTCGGCGTATGCATCATCTCCTACGACCGGCCCCGGACGTTCTCGGACGAGGAGCGGGGTCTGCTGATCTCGCTCAGCGGCCTGGTGGCGCAGGCCCTGGAGCGGGCGCGGCTGTACGACGCCGAACACGAGCGCGCCCAGCGTTTCCAGCAGGACCTGCTGCCGCGCGGCCTCCCGGTGCTGCCCGCGTTCACGGCCGCCGCCCGCTACCTGCCCGCCGGGGACCGCTCGGAGGCGGGCGGCGACTGGTACGACGCCCTGCCGCTGTCCTCGGGGCGGGTGGCGCTGGTCATCGGGGACGTGCTCGGCCACGGGCAGCGCCCGGCCACGGCGATGGGCCGGCTGCGCACGGCCGTCACCGCCCTGACCGCGCTCGACCACCCGCCGGGCGAGCTGCTGGCCCACCTCAACGACATCGTCACGGGCCTGGGCGAGGAGGTGTACGCCACCTGCCTGTACGCCGTCTACGACCCCTCCTCGGGCCGCCTGGCCATGGCCTCCGCGGGGCACCCGCCGCCGGCGGTGCTGGAGCCCGGGGGGGCGGTGCGCTTCCCCGAGCCGGCGCCGGGGCCGCCGCTGGGCGTGGCCGCGCACCCGTACCGGGCCACCGAGCTGACCCTGCCGGAGGGAACGCTGGTGGCGCTGTGGACGGACGGTCTGGTCCGCACCGGGCGGGCGGAGCGCGACGCCGGCACGGGCCTGCTGGCCGCCGCGCTCGCGGAGGCCGCCGCCTCGCCGCCCCCGCGCGTGGGCTGCCGGGACGACCGCGAGCCGGAGGCCGCGTGGCTGGAGAAGCTGTGCGAGACGGTGCTGGCGGCGCTGCCGGCCGGGCGGGCGCGCCGCGAGGACGACGCGGCGCTGCTGGCGTTGCGCACCCACCGCCTGCCGGAGGAGGACGTCGCCGCCTGGGACCTGCCCGAGGACCCCTCGGCCGCCCGGCTGGCCCGCGACCGCCTCCGGGAGCGGCTGGCGCGGTGGGGCCTTCAGGAGCTGGAGATGGGCGCGGAGCTGGTGGTCAGCGAGCTGATCGGCAACGTCGTGCGCCACGCCGCCGGGCCGCTGCGGCTGCGCCTGCTGCGCACGGACGTCCTCACCTGTGAGGTCTCGGACGCCAGCGAGGCCACGCCGCGGGTGCGCCACGCCTCGCTGCTGGACGAGAGCGGCCGGGGCCTGCAGCTGGTCGGCGCGATGACCTCCCGCTGGGGGGCGCGCTACGTCCGCCACGGCAAGACGATCTGGGCCGAACTGCCCCTGCCCTGAGAGCACCCGGCCCCGGAAACGGCGGAACCCCGGAAGGGTGCTTCCGGGGTTCCGCGGCCGGCGTGGCGCGGGAGTGGGGCCCGCCGGCGTGGGGGTCGCTCAGAGGCCGACGATGCCGGTGACCGCGCCGGTGTTGGCGTGCACGCCGGTGACGGCGGAGACCTGGGCGGTCACGTCCGCGACGGCGCCCAGGGCGAAGCCGGCGGTGTGCAGCGAGGTGACGGTGCCGACGGCGTCGGCCGCCACGGCGCCAGCCAGACCGCCGGAGACGCCGACCAGGCCGTCGGCCAGGCCGCCCGCGACGGCGTCCAGCTCGGCGTCCATGATCTCGCGGGTCTCAAGGTCCTTGCGCATGTGGGGTATTCCAATCAGTGGGGTGTCGAAGGCCATCGACAATGCGAACACTGTTCGATAACGCGACGGGTTCGATGACGCGACGGGCCGCCGCAGCGCTGCGGCGGTCCGGAACCTGTCGCGGTGCGCTGGATGTAAGCACCCCAACGGGGCTACGGGCCAGTTGTGTTGACGCCGGTGGGCCTCGCGGCGGGCGCGGGGTCGCCACCAGGGCGTCGCATCATTTCCCGAACGTCGGCACCTTCTCCGCGTAATGGCCCGCGCACGCCCCGCACGCCGCCGGCCACGGGCCCGAATGTGAACGCGAGGCGAACGCCAGGGGGTCCCGCTCGGCCGCCAAACACCCGCCAAGGCGGCCCATCGCCCATCGCACCCAAGTCCGGCATCTGCGGACGCGGGCGTTTGGGGCGTGACCTCGTGCACGGGTTGTGGGGATGTCTGGGAGGTGCGCAACCAGGCGCGTTCCCAGCTCCGCGCGCCCCCGCCGGACCCGGCCGTTCGCACGGATGTCCGTACGCGGCCGTATCATGCGGGTGGAGGTGGGGCAGATGAGCGAAGCGCCGGAGTTCACCCGGTCCACGGCGGTGGTCGCCACCAGCGAGGGCCCGGAGTACCACGTGGACATCCGGGCCGCCCGGCACGCGCTGGCCGCGGACGAGCCGGAGTCCGAGGGGGGCGCGGACACCGGCCCCACCCCCGTAGGGCTGCTGCTCTCGGCGGTCGGCTCCTGCACGGCGATCACGCTGCGGATGTACGCCGGGCGCAAGGACTGGCCGCTCGCCGGCGTCCGCGTCCGCCTGGGGTACGAGAAGGGCTCGGACGGCAGCGCCCGGATCACCCGCCGGATCGACCTGCTGGGCGAGGGCCTCGCGGACGAGCAGCGCGCCCGCCTGATGGAGATAGCCGACCGCACCCCGGTGACGCGCGCGGTGACCGGCGGCATCCCCGTCGTCCCGGCCGGAGCCGGCATTCCTCCGCAGCGGCGGGAGACGGCTTCGTGAGCGACGCTCCCCCGCCCGGGGGTACCCCCGGGCGGGGCCTGGGGGAGGGAGGTACCCCCAGCGCGGCTGCCGGGCCGCGGATGCCGGCGAAGGCCGCGCTGTGCCGCGCGGGCGGAGATGGGGGCACCCCCGGGCGGAGCCCCGGGGAGAGCAAGGAGGCGCAGTGAGTGACCTGGAGACCCGGCCGCAGGCGCGGGAGTGCGGCGGGCGGGAGGACGTTCCCGGGCGGCCCGTCACGGAGCTGCTCTCGCCGCGCGAGACGCACCTGGGCGGCAGCACGGTGGTGCGCCGCCTGCTGCCGAACCTCGGCCGCCGGATGGTCGGCGCCTGGTGCTTCGTGGACCACTACGGCCCGGACGACATCGCGGACGAGCCCGGCATGCAGGTGCCGCCGCACCCGCACATCGGGCTCCAGACGGTCAGCTGGCTGCACCAGGGCGAGGTGCTGCACCGGGACAGCCTGGGCAGCCTCCAGACGGTGCGGCCCCGCGAGCTGGGCCTGATGACGGCCGGGCGGGCCATCGCGCACTCCGAGGAGACGCCCCGCGCCCACAGCCGGTACCTGCACGGCGCGCAGCTATGGGTCGCGCTCCCCGACGCGCACCGGCACACCGCCCCCGCGTTCGAGCACCACGCCGCGCTTCCCGAGGTGGCGCACGGGGGCCTTACGGCCACCGTGATCCTCGGCGAGCTGGACGGCGCCCGCTCCCCCGGCACGGTCCACACGCCGCTGATGGGCGCCGACCTGACCCTGGCCGAGGGCGCCTCGGCCCGCGTCCCCCTCCAGCCCGACTTCGAGTACGCCCTCCTCACCATGGCCGGCTCCACCGAGGCCGCCGGCGTCCGCCTCGGCCCCGGCCGGATGCTCTACCTCGGCTCCGGGCGCCGCGAGCTGGACCTGCGCGAGGACGGCGGCCCGGGCGGCGGCGGCAGCTCCGTCCTCCTGCTGGGCGGCGAGCCCTTCGCCGAGAAGATCGTCATGTGGTGGAACTTCATAGGCCGCTCCACCGAGGACATCACCCGCGCCCGTGAGGACTGGGCCGCCGGCACCCGCTTCGGAGAGGTCCACGGCTACGGCGGCCCCCGCCTCGACGCCCCGGCGCTCCCCGCGACGCCCCTCAAGCCGCGCGGCCGGGAGCGCTGAGCCGCGCGGCCCGCGGAAACCGGGCGGCGGGGCCCCGGACGTTGCGCCGGTGGGGCTTCGTACGATGGGGGCATGCCGCGCTCGCACCCGCTTTCGGCCGCGTCCCTCGGGGCGCGGGGCGGGACGGCGTTCCTGGTGCTCGGGCTTCTGGCCGGGCTGCTGGCCATGCACGGCCTCGCGCCGGGGCCCGGGATCCCTCCGTACGCCGGCCGGGCCGCCGCCGAGCCGGGGGTGCCTCCCTCCCCCAGGCCCGGCCCGGGGGGACCCCCACACGGGGAAGCGTCTCCCGCGGGGGCGGGCCACGAGGCCGGGGCCGGTCACGCGAGGGCCATGGGCGCCCCGGACGCGGCGCATACGCACCCCCAGGGCGGCGGGCACGCCGAGCACGCCGACGCCGACTGCGCGGCGGCGAGCCTCGGGGCCGGGCCGCAGGTGGCGGACGCGGCGGGGGCCGTCGCCGGGGAGGCGGCGCGGCGGGCCGGGACGGCTCGGGTGCCGGCCCGGGGGCCGGGGCCGCGGGCGCCGCCCTCGTTGAGCGATCTGCAACTCCTGCGCATATAGGCGGGCCGGTCCGGCCGCGCCTGTCCAGAACGACACCCTTCACGCAGAGAGTTGCCTCAGCATGCCCATCAAGCGTTCCCACCGCCCCGCGGCGGCCGTCGCGGGTGCCTTCGCCGCCGTCCTGCTGCTCGCCGCCTGCGGCGGCGAGGAGGACCCGGCCGCCCGCGGCGACCAGGCGCCCAGCGCCTCCGCCACGCCCTCCGCCGAGGAGGAGCACAACGCGGCGGATGTCGCGTTCGCCCAGCGGATGATCCCCCACCACCGGCAGGCCGTGGAGATGGCCGACCTCGCCCTCGCGGAGCCGGCCGCGGCCTCCGGGGAGGTGCGCGAGCTGGCGGAGGCCATCCGCGCCGCCCAGCAGCCGGAGATCGACACCCTCTCCGGCTGGCTCGCCGCCTGGGGCGAGGAGGTCCCCGGCGAGGGCACGGACCACTCCGGCCACGGCATGGGCGGAGCGGAAGAAATGGGCGGAATGGACGGAATGGAGGGAATGCAAGGAATGATGTCGGAGGAGGAGATGGCGGAGCTGGAGAACGCCTCCGGCACGGCCTTCGACACCGCCTTCCTGGAGATGATGACCGAGCACCACGAGGGCGCAGTCGCCATGGCGGAGACGGAGCTGGCGGAGGGCGCGTTCCCGCCGGCGCTGGAGCTGGCCGAGGCCGTCGTCACGACCCAGACCGCGGAGATCCAGCGCATGAGCCGGCTCCTCGGCGAGGGCTGACGCGGCCCGTGGGGGCGGGGCGGCACGGCCGTCCCGCCCCCACGGCCCCACGCGGTCGGGCGTTCAGGAGTGGTACGCGTGCACCACCGCGTGCCCCCGGCCCCGGCCGATCAGCCACCGGTTGACGGGCGTGGTCACCAGGAAGGCCACGGCGAACGCCAGCGCCAGCGCGCCCCAGAACAGCCCGTCCGAGAGGTGCGCGTCCATGGCGCCGGGGACGAAGAGCAGCACGCCGTTGTCCACGATCTCCATCACCGTGATGGAGAGGGTGTCCGCGGCCAGCGCCACGCCGACCGCCGCCTTGAAGCCGACGCCCGCGCGGGTCACCGCGACGAGGGTGAGCGCGTAGCCGAAGAAGAAGGCCAGCGCGATGGCCAGGACCATGGTCGGGAGGTCCCGCCAGCCCAGCGCGGTGCCGATGACCAGGCCCAGCACCTCCCCGATCGCGCAGCCGGTCAGGCAGTGGAGGGTCGCTCTCACGGCCATGCCCCACCCGGCAGGACCGGCAGCGTGGTGCGCCTCGTGCCCGGCGTGCCCGGAGTGGTGGTCGTGCTGGTGCCGCGTTCCGGCTTCGTGCTGCATGGCGCTTCCCCTGAGATCCGTCCCGGTGGTCCTGCGATCGGTGGAAGTATATACCCCTCGGGGGTATATGGCACGCCCGTCGGCAAGTCCCGGATTTCACAAGGGAACTGACGCGATACCAGGCTCGGGAGTCCCTTCCGGAAGCGCGCCCCGGTGACGGAGGCTGGCGGCATGACGCAGAACTCTGCCGCGATCGCCCCCAGCGAAGCGGACACCGGCCGCGAGGCGGCGCGCCTGCTCGGGCTCGACCTGGCCCGGGGCCTGGCGGTCTTCGGGATGTACACGGCACACCTGGCGCGCGACCCCGGCGACGGCGTGCGCTGGTCGTGGCTGATCGAGCTCAGCCACGGCCGTTCCTCCGCGCTGTTCGCCGTGCTGGCCGGGGTCACGCTGGTCTTCCTCACCGGCCGCCAGGGGCTGGGAACGGGCCGCGAGGGCCTGCGGTCCGTGGTCCGGGTCGCGATCAGGTCGGGCGTTCTGCTGGTCCTGGGCACGCTGCTGACCCTGATGGGCACGCCGATAGCGGTGATCCTCCCCTACTTCGCCCTGTACTTCCTGCTGGCGCTGCCCTTCGCCCGCTTACGCGCGCGAACGCTGGCGGCGGTCGCCGTGGCCACGGCGGCGGTCGGCCCGCAGTACCTCTTCGCGCTGCGGCAGTCCGCCTACGGCCCCTACGGCGAGTACACCGGCTGGGCCGAGACGATGGACGAGCACGACCCGCTGGCCCGCCTGGGCGCGGACGGGGCGCTGGACCTGCTGGTCACCGGCAACTACCCCGTCCTGGCCTGGATGCCGCTGATCTTCGCCGGGATGGCGCTGGGGCGGCTGGACCTGGCCTCGGCGGTGGTGCGCGCCCGGCTGCTGGTGATCGGCCCGGCGCTCGCGGCGCTCGGGTACGGCGGCTCGTGGCTGGCGTTCCGGCTGGTGCCCTCGGTCGTGGAGACCACGGGCGCCCCCAGCGCCTGGTGGTCGGACGCGGAGATAGGCATCCCCGGGAGCGACCCGGTCTGGCTGCTGATCGCGGCCCCGCATACGGAGACCAGCTTCGCGGTGGTGGGGAACGCGGGCGTGGCGGTCCTCGTGATCGCGGCGGCGCTGGTCGCGCTGGACCGGTGGCCGGCGCTGACGCGCGCGGGGACGCCGGTGATCCTGGTGGGGAGCATGTCGCTGAGCGCGTACGTCGGCCACCTGCTGGCCATCGAGGCGTTCGGGCTGGACGAGCTGGACCGGCCGCTGTCGGTGCCGCTGGCGTTCATGGTGGTGGCCGGGGCGCTGGCGTGGCTGTGGCGGCGGTACGTCGGGCGGCGCGGGCCGCTGGAGGAGGCGATGCACGCGCTGACGCGGGCCACGCCGCTGAAGTAGGGCCCGTCCGGCCCGGGGCGCCCGCGGCGGGCGTTCAACGACCGTGCCCGCCGCGGGCGTTCAACGGCCCGGGTCACCGCGGACGTTCAACGGCCGTGCCCGCCGCGGGCGTTCAGATCGGGAGGATGCGGCCGATCAGGGCGGAGAGCTGCTCCGCGTCGCGGCAGGGGTGCATCTCCACAAGGTTCGCGTAGGCCAGGGCGACGGAGTCGCCGGTGGGCCAGGAGGCGGGCTGCTCGGGGTTGAGCCAGTAGACGCGGCGGGCGCGCTCGGCCACGCGGCGCAGGGCGGGGAGGTTCGGGTCGCCGCCGTTGGTGCGGGCGTCGCCCAGGATCAGGACGGTGCTGCGGGAGGTGACGGCCGGGAGGTGGCGGCCGGCGAATTCCCCCAGCGCGCTGCCGTAGTCGCTGCTGCCGTGCCCGCTCGCGACGGCGGCCCCGGTGAGGATGCGGGCGGCCAGGCCGCCGGGGTCGGCGGCGCCGCGGGTGACGAGGTCGGTGACCTCGTCGGTGCGGTTGACGAAGGCGAAGACCCGCACCTTGCCGAACTCGTCCCGCAGCGCGTGCACCAGCAGCATCGTGAACTGCGCGAACCCGGCGACCGAGTCGGAGACGTCGCAGAGCAGGACGAGTTCGGGCCGGGAGGGGCGGCGGCGCCGGTAGGCGGGGCGCAGCGGGACGCCGCCGGTGGAGAGCGAGCGGCGCAGGGTGCGGCGCAGGTCGATGGTGCCGTGGGTGGCGCGGCGGCGGCGCGCGGCGAGGCGGGTGGCGAGCTTGCGGGCCAGGGGGTGGACGGTGCGGCGCAGCTCGGCGAGCTGGGTGCGGCCGGCCGCGAGGAAGGGGATGCGCTCGGGGGTCGGGGCGAGGCCGCGGCGGGCCACCTCGCCGGCGCCGATCCGCCCCGCGACCCGGCGGCGGGCCTCGGCGCGCACGCGCTCCCGGAACTCCTCGATGCGGCGCCGGATCTCGTCGTCGGTGAGCCGGTCGGTGAACGCCCCGGGCTGGGCGCCTGGCGCCGTGGTGCCGGGAGCGCCCGCGCCGGCCGCGAAGGCCCCGGCGCCGCCGGGGCCGTTTCCCGCGCCGTTCCCCTCGCCGGTCGTGGCCGCGCGGACGCGGGCCAGGAGGGTCTGGGGGCGCAGGCGGTCCAGGGTCTGCTGGGCGGACCAGCGGTAGGTGGCGGGGTCGGCGCCCCAGCGGCCCAGGGCGTCGACGGCCTCGGCCGCGATCCGGTCGAGGGCGGCGGCGTCCCCGGCGGCCAGGGCCTCGGCCAGCCGGTCGCGGAGGGCGGCGCGGCTCAGGTCGGCGGGGGCCTGGCCGCCCGCGCCGCCGGGGCCGTCAACGGCCAGGGGCGGGCCGGTGCGCGCGGGGAAGTACAGGTCGAACACCCCGTCGAACACCGGGCGTTGACTCTCCTGATGCAGCAGCGCGGCGGCAAGGCCGGCGCGCAGGTGCTCGCGGTCGTCCAGGCCGAGGGCGCGCAGCGCGGCGGCGGCGTCCACGGTCTCGCCGGGGCCGATGCGCAGGCCGTGTTCGCGCAGGGCCCGCACCAGCCCCGTCAGCCGCCCGGCCGGGCCGCCGGGCTCCTCCGGCCGCTCGCGCGGCGCGGTCACGCCGCGTCCAGCCGCAGCCCGGCCGTTGCCCTGCGGATGTCCTCCTGGTGCTTGAGGATCACGCCCAGGCTGTCCCTGACCAGCGCGTCGTCCAGCGTTCCGGCGCCGAGAGCGAGCAACGTCCGCGCCCAGTCGACGGTTTCGGCCACGGAGGGCGCCTTCCGCAGGTCCATCGCGCGCAGCGCGCCGACGACCCGGACCACGGAGGCGGCCAGCGCCTCGTCGAGCCCGGGCACGCGGGAACGCACGATGCGCCGCTCCAGCTCCTCGTCGGGGAAGCCCAGGTGCAGGAACAGGCAGCGGCGGCGCAGGGCCTCGGACAGCTCGCGCGTGGCGTTGGAGGTGAGCACGACGAACGGCCGCCGCTCGGCCGTCAGCGTGCCCAGCTCGGGCACGCTGACCTGGAAGTCGCTGAGGACTTCGAGCAGCAGGCCCTCCACCTCGACGTCGGCCTTGTCGGTCTCGTCGATGAGCAGCACCTTGGGGTCGGTACCGCGGATGGCCGCGAGGAGGGGGCGGGTCAGCAGGAACTCCTCGCCGAAGATGTCCGTGCGCGCCTGCTCCCAGGTCTCGTCCCGTCCGGCGGTGATGCGCAGCAGCTGCTTGGCGTGGTTCCACTCGTACAGGGCGCGGGACTCGTCCACGCCCTCGTAGCACTGGAGGCGGATGAGGCGGGCGCCGGTGACGCGGGCGAGGGCCTTGGCCAGCTCGGTCTTGCCGACCCCGGCGGGGCCCTCGACGAGGAGGGGCTTGCCGAGGCGGTCCGCGAGGAAGACGGTGGTGGCCACGGCCGGGGAGGCCAGGTAGCCGGCGCGGCCGAGGCGGGCGGCGACCTCGTTCACGGAGTGGAAGAACCCGGTGCCCGGCGCGTCCGTGCCCTCCGGCGGCGGTCCTCCCGCGTCGGCGCCCTCGTCGGTCGTTGCCCCGGTCATCGCCCCGGCCCCCGTTCCTCGGCGCCTCGGGCGCGCCCGCTCGGGTGCGGCGCGCCTCCCCCGGCATCCTACCGGCGAGTCACTTTCCTGGCGTGGTCCCGCCGGATCTCGCCGGGCCGCGCTGGCAGGAGGGGCACCAGTAGACCGGGCGTTCCCGGCCGCGCTCGCCGTGGGTCTCGCCGGCCACCCGCACGGGCGTGCCGCAGGCCGGGCAGGGGCGGCCGGCGCGGCCGTAGACGTGGAGGCGCTGGCGCCGGTCGAGGCCGGGGGCGGTGGTGGTGCGGTCGAGGCGGTCCCGGTTGGCCTCCAGCAGCCGCTTGGCCTCGGCGATCAGGGCGGCGGGGTCGGCGACCTCGCCGACGGGCAGCCAGGGCGTGACCCGGGCCAGGAAGCACAGCTCGGCCATGAAGACGTTGCCGACGCCGGCGAGATTCCGCTGGTCGAGCAGGGCCGTGCCCACCGGCCTGGCCGGGTCGGCCAGCAGCCGCGCCAGGGCCTCGGCGGGGTCCCAGTCGGGGCCGAGCAGGTCGGGCCCGAGGTGCCCGACGACCCGGGCCTCGCGCTCGGTGCGCAGCAGGTCGAGCACGGGCAGGCGGTAGCCGACGGCCGTGGCCTCGGCGTTGCCCAGGATGGCGCGGATCTGGTGCGCCGGGCCGCCGCGCGGGCGTTCCCCGGCGGCGTGAACGCGCCAGGCGCCGTCCATCCGCAGGTGGGAGTGGAGCGTCAGCCCGCCCTCGATCCGGGCCAGCAGGTGCTTCCCGCGCGGCACGACCTCCCGCACGGCCCTCCCCCGCAGGTCCGCCGTGGCCAGCCGCGGCACGCGCAGCTCGGCCCGGATCAGCACCCTCCCGGCGAGCGCCGCGTGCAGCCGCCGCGCGGCCTGCAGCACGGTGTCTCCTTCGGGCATGGTCCCCATGATGCGCCATGCGCGCCGGTGCCTCCCGGGGCGACGGCGGGTGCGCGGTCGGTCCACGGTCCCGCGGAAGACGGCCCGGGAGCCGTCCTCGCGGGAGGCGGTGCCGATGACCTCGCCGCGCTCGGTGACCGCCGTGGCCTGGCTGAAGGTGAACCCCGCGGGCACGCCCAGGCCGGTCATCCGCCCGTCCCGCCACAGGGAGGCGTGGCCCGTGGTCGGTGGGGGTGCCGTCGGCCTCCCGGCGGACGGCGTGCGCGAGGGCGGCGGGGGTGCGGGAGGCGCCCGCGACCTGACCGCGGTCGTTGATCGCGGCCGTGACGTCGAACGACCCGCCCAGGCCCGCCGCTCCCGGCCGCCGCGCGCCGCCGCGCGCCGTTCGGTGAACGCCTCCACCACGCCGCGCACGGCCTCGGCCAGGCAGTCCTCGCGGCCGGGCACCCACGCCTCGACGCGCAGGCCGGCGGTGTGTTCCACGCTGCGGTGGCCGCGGTCGTTCACCCCTCCCTCCGGGGGCCGGGGCGCGCGGCGCGCAGTCCGGGGCGGTCGGGGCCAGGATGGAGGGGTGGAGCGGATGCGGCTGTTCGCGGCCCTCCGGCCTCCGGACGCGGCGCTGGCCGAGCTGCGCGAGGCGGTCGCCGGGCTGCACGGGCTGCCCGGGGCCGGGCGGCTGCGCTGGGCGGACCCGGCGGGGTGGCACGTGGCGCTGGCGTTCTACGGGGACGTGCCGGCCGGCGCGGTGCCCGCGCTGTGCGAACGGCTGGGCGCCGCCGCCGCGGGGGTGCCGCCGCACGGGCTGCGGCTGGCGGGGGGCGGGCGGTTCGGGCGGCGGGTGCTGTGGGCGGGGGTGACCGGGGAGGGCACGGCGCTGCTGGGGCGGCTGGCGGCCTCGGCGGTGGCGGCGGGCCCGGCCGAGGGCCCTGGCGATGAACGGGACGCGGAGGAGCAACGCCCGCGGCGGGCGTTCGAGCCGCATCTGACCCTGGCGCGCGGGCGGGGGCGCGTGGGCGCGGACCTGGCGCCGTTCACCTCGGGGCTGGCCGGCTTCGACGGCGGGCCGTGGACGGCGGCCTGCTTCGGGCTGTACCGCAGCCGGCTGCCGGGGGGCGGGGAGCCGGGCGGACGGCCCCGGTACGAGACGCTCGCCGTCTGGCCGCTGACCGGCCGGAGCGCGGCGGCGCGGGAAAGCCCGCCCCCGCCGGAATGACCTGAGTCACAGCATGGGGGGCCGCCTGTCACACTCGGGGCCGCGCGCCGCCTCCCGGGTGCGGACGCGGAAGGCGGCGGGGCCGGGGATGGGCGAGGGCGGACGGGCGGGCGCGGAAGGGCCGTTCGGGGTCCCCGGGGCCGGGCGACCGGCCTCGCTCCGGCCCCGGGGACGAGAGGGGCCGGTCAGTCGACCGGGCAGGTCCCGCGGAACTCGGACACGACGGGACCGGGGGTGGGGCCGGGGCAGAGGAAGCGGTCGTAGCGGGTGTCGTTGTCCACGAACCGCTTGGCCCAGGAGAGGACGTACTGCGTGAGCAGCGGGTTGGCCCGGGTGGGCAGGAAGTGGTCCGCGGACTCGAACTCCACGTAGGCGCGCTCCTGGGCCGAGGTGAGGTTCGTGTAGAACGGCTCGGCGTGCATGAACACCGGCGCGATGATGTCGTTCTCGGCGCCGATGATCAGGCTCGGGACGGTCACGTCGCGCCAGTCGCTCGACAGGTTCCAGGGGGTGAGCCCGATGGCGGCCTGGAGCTCGGGGTGCTCCTGGGCGGAGAGGAGCGAGCCGCCGCCGCCCATCGACCACCCGGCCACGGCCAGGCGGTCGGGGTCGACCATCTCGCGGACCTCGCTGCGCTCGGTGAGGAAGTCGAGGGCGGCCATCATCTGGTCCGAGCGGCTGTCGGGGAAGTCGAACGGGCCGTTGGTGTCGATGGTGATGACCACGAAGCCGTGCGAGGCGAGCATCGAGCCGTACCAGCTGATCGTCCCCTGCGGGGAGAGGAAGCCGGGAGTGACGGCGATGCCGCCCAGGCGCTCGGCGTCGGCGTCCGTCGGGTAGTGGATGGTGCCGCCGCCGAAGCCGTTGCCGCGGGGCACGACGATGCGCTCGGTGTCGAAGGGGCCCTGCGTGCTCTGCACGCTCTGCGGCGTCGGGTCGGGACCGACGCGGAACTCCTGGTCCTCCGCGGCGACCGCGGCGGCCGTCGCGCCGGACGCTCCGGCCGGGCCCGCGACGCCGGCCAGCAGGCCGCCGCCGAGGAGCAGCGCGGAGGCCGCCCCCAGGGCGGCGCCGACGCGCCACCGTCTTCCGTGACCTCGGGTGGTGCTCGTGCTGCGGTGCGGCATGCGGCTGCGCTCCTCTCCCCGGGCCGCGGGCGGGCCGGGAGGTTTCCCCAAGACGGACGTCCCCCACCGTGGGGCCCCGAGTCTGTCGGGGGCGGCGGGCGGGGCGGAAGCCGGGGAGCGCGATGGGCCGCGTTTTTGCCATGCGAACGATCAGGCGGGGGCCGCCCCTTGTCAACGCCGTGAGGGGGCGCGCGGGTCACCGGCGCGGTCCGGGGGCGACCAAGGCTCATGCGGGCGCCATGTGTTCGCTCCCGGGCGTTCAGGGCGGCGCCCAAAGCGGCTGTCACCGTCACCTTCCGGTCGCAGTGACCATCGTGCGTTCGACGAGAGGTCCCTCATGTCTCCCGGAACTGCCCGACGTCGTTTCCTTACCGCCGGAGCCGCCGCGGTGAGCGTCGCCGCGGTCGGCGCTCCCGCGGCCGGCGCCCCCGCCGCCGGGCGGAGCACCGCCGCCCGGCCCGTGGCCCGGACCCTGCCCTCCGGCCTGTTCACCCTCGGGGTCGCCTCGGGCGACCCGCTCCCCGACGGCGTGGTGCTGTGGACCCGCCTCGCACCCGACCCGCTGGGCGGCGGCGGGATGCCCGACCGCCCCGTGGACGTCGAGTGGCAGGTGGCCCTCGACGCTCGGTTCCGCTCGGTGGTGCGCTCCGGCCGCACGCGGGCCGTTCCCGCGTACGGGCACAGCGTGCACGTGGACGTGCGCGGCCTGGCCCCGCACCGGGACTACTGGTACCGCTTCCGCGCCGACGGGCAGCTCTCCCCCACCGGCCGCACCCGGACCGCGCCGCACCCGCTGGCGGCGGGCGGGCGGCTGCGCCTGGCGCTGGCCTCCTGCCAGAACTGGCAGCAGGGGTTCTTCACCGCCTACGCCGACATGGCGGCGCAGGACCCCGACGCCGTGCTCTTCACCGGCGACTACATCTACGAGGCCGCCCCCTCGGCCACCGCGCTGCGCCCCCACGAGGGCGCGGGCGAGCCGGTCGCGCTGGAGCAGTACCGCAACCGGCACGCGCAGTACCGCACCGACCCGGACCTGGCGCGGATGCACGCCTCCGCGCCCTGGATCGTCACCTTCGACGACCACGAGGTGGACAACGACTTCGCCGGGGCGATCCCGCAGGACCCGGACCGGCAGTCGCCCGAGACGTTCGCCGCCCGGCTGACCGCGGCCTACCAGGCGTACTACGAGCACATGCCGGTGCGGGCGACGGCCGTGCCCAGCGGCCCGCACATCCGGATGCACCGGCGGCTGGAGTTCGGGCGGCTGGCGCGCCTGTCGGTGCTGGACACCCGCCAGTACCGCAGCGACCAGGCGACCACGCAGGAGGGCGCGCAGAGCCCGCTGATGACGATGCTGGGCGCGGAGCAGCGCGACTGGCTGGTGGCGGGCCTGCGCCGCTCGCCGGCCCGGTGGAACCTCATCGGCTCGCAGATCATGATGGCCGAGACGGACCTGCTGCCGGGCACCGGCAAGCGCTGGTACTACGACGCCTGGGACGGCTACCAGGTGGAACGCAACGCCCTGCTGGGCGAGTTGGCCGCCACCCGTAACCCGGTGGTGCTCACCGGGGACCGGCACCTGACGATGATCTCGGACCTGAAGCGGGACTTCGCGGACCCGGGCTCGGCGGTGGTCGGGGCGGAGTTCGTCGGCTGCTCGATCAGCTCCAACGGGGACCAGGACCAGGCGGCCTTCCACGCCGAGTGGGACCCGCGGATGGGGGACAACCCGCACTGGAAGCTGGTGGACGCCCACCGCGGCTACCACCTCTTCGACATCACGCCGGAGGGCGTGGACGCGCGGGTGCGGGTGGTGGAGACCGTGCGCACGCCCGGGGCCGCCGCCCGGACGCAGGCACGGCTGCGGGTGGAGGACGGGCGGCCCGGGGTTCACCTGGTCTGATCCCGCGCCGGAGAGCCGGATCAACGGCCGGGGCGGGCGGAGCCGGAGCAACGGCCGGGGCAAGCGGAGCCGGATCAACGGCCGGGGCGGGCGCGGGCGTCGAGGCGCGGGCTAGGACGACGCGCGGCGCTTGCCCCGGCCCGGCCGCAGGGCCCGGTAGACCACGAAGGCGACCACCGCCAGGGCGACTGCGACGATGACCACCCGGGAGTAGACCGAGACCCAGTCCGAGACCCGCTCCCAGTCCTCGCCGAGCCGGTAACCGGCCAGGACGAAGAGGGTGTTCCAGATCGCGGAGCCGACGGTGGTCAGCAGGAGGAACAGCGGCAGGGACATGCGTTCCACGCCCGCGGGCACGGAGATCAGGCTGCGGAAGAGCGGGATCATCCGGCCGAAGAAGACGGCCTTGGTGCCGTGCTTGGCGAACCACGCCTCCGTCTTCTCGATGTCCGCGACCTTCACCAGCGGCAGCCGCTCCGCGACCGCGATCAGCCGCTCGCGGCCGAAGAGGGCCCCCACCCCGTAGAGCGCGAGGGCGCCGACGACCGAGCCGAGCGTGGTCCACACCAGGGCCGCCCACAGGCTCATCTCGCCCTGGCTGGCCGTGAAGCCGGCCAGCGGGAGGATCACCTCGCTGGGGAGCGGGGGGAAGAGGTTCTCCAGGGCGATGGCCGCGCCGGCGCCGGGGGCGCCCATGGTGTCCATCAGGTCGGTGGCCCAGCCGGTGATGCCGCCGGGGTCCCCGGCCGGCTCGGCCAGGTGAGCAAGGGGTGCGGAGATAGGGGTCACACCGCAGACGCTACAAAGCCCGGCTGTGCGCGGGTGATGGGGGCCACCCCCCGGACACCCTGACGTTTCCCCCAGGCGTCCCCGACGCGCCTGGTCAGGGCGCCCCCGTCCGCCCGCGCGCCCCCCGCGCACGGCCGCGCGCCCGCCCGGGACGTCCGGTTTGCCCCGCCGACGCCGGGGTACCCGGGGCGCACCCACCGTCTATGGAGGTGAACACCGTGCCCGGACGTAAGGACATGCCGTCCACGCTGGAGCGCTCGGACGCCAGTGCCCAGCGCACCTGGGTCAAGGCCCACGACTCGGCGATCAGGGAGTACGGCCGGGGCCAGCGGGCGCAGCGGGTCGCGTACGGGGCGCTGAAGCACACGCACGAGAAGGTGGGCGACCACTGGGAGCGCAAGGAGAAGGGCCGCAAGGCGCCCTCCGACCCCCAGTCGGCCAAGCCCCGCCAGCAGGGCGGGCGCAGCGGCCAGGGCGTCGACGAGCAGGCCACCAAGGAGCACCTGTACGGGATCGCCCGGCGGCTGGACATCCCGGGCCGCTCGTCCATGAACCGCTCCGAGCTGCTGGCCGCCGTGCGCAAGGCGAACCGCCGCAGTACGGCGAAGTCCCGCCCCTCGTCGCAGCGTTCTTCCAAGCCGTCGTCGAAGCGTTCCGCGACCTCGGGCACGAGGTCGCGGACGAGGAGCAAGGCCCGCTCGGGTTCGCGCTGAGCGCACCCCCCTCGCGGGCGGCTCGCACCGCTCCCCGCCCCCCGGTACCCCGGGGCGGGGTACCTCCCGGGGCCCCGGGGCCTCCCCAGGCCCCAGGTCCGGCGGGGACACTCCCCCGGCGATGGCCTCCCCGAGACGAAGTCCGGGGGACGCCGGGAGGTACCTCCCGGCGTCCCGACCAGGCCCGAGCGGGCCTGCCGGTCCCCCCAAGGTGAACGTCCGAGCGAGCGCCGCAGCGCGGCGCGCAGGAGGCCCGTCCATGCCCGAGGCAGCACCCGTCACCGTCGCACCGACCGCACCGCCGACGCCTGCCGGGGCGGGGCGCGGACCGCTGGGGGCGGAGGAGCTGGCCGCCCTCGACGCCCACTGGCGGGCCGCGAACTACCTCTCCGCCGGCCAGATCTACCTGCTGGACAACCCGCTGCTGCGCGAGCCGCTGCGCCCCGAGCACGTCAAGCCGCGCCTGCTGGGCCACTGGGGCACCGACCCGGGCCTCAACCTCGTGCACACGCACCTGAACCGGGTGATCATGGCCCGCGACCTGGACCTGCTGTGCGTCTGGGGCCCCGGCCACGGCGCGCCGGCCGTGCTCGCCAACTCCTGGCTGGACGGCAGCTACACGGCCGCCTACCCGGACGTGACGCGGGACGAGGCGGGCCTGCGCCGGCTGTTCAAGCAGTTCTCCTTTCCGGGCGGGGTGCCCAGCCACGCCTCGCCCGAGACCCCGGGTTCGATCCACGAGGGCGGCGAGCTGGGCTACTCCCTGGCCCACGCCTACGGGGCGGCCTTCGACAACCCGGACCTGGTCGTCGCCTGCGTGATCGGGGACGGCGAGGCGGAGACCGGGCCGCTGGCCGCGTCCTGGTTCTCGCACACCTTCCTGGACCCCGTGCACGACGGCGCGGTGCTGCCGATCCTGCACCTCAACGGCTGGAAGATCGCCAACCCCACCGTCCTCGCCCGGCTCCCCGAGAGCCAGCTCGACGGCCTGCTGCGCGGCTACGGGTACGAGCCGCTGCGCGTGGCGGGCGACGACCCCGCCGCCGTGCACCAGGACCTCGCGCGGGCCATGGACACCGCCCTGGACCGGATCGCCGCCCTCCAGCGCGAGGCCCGCGCCGGGCGGTACGACGGCTCCGACGGACCGGCCCGCCCGCGGTGGCCCGTCATCACGCTGCGCACCCCGAAGGGGTGGACCGGCCCGCGCGAGGTGGACGGCAAGCCGGTGGAGGGCACCTGGCGCGCGCACCAGATCCCGGTCTCCGGCGCGCGGAGCGACCCCGCGCACCTGCGGGAGCTGGAGCGCTGGCTGCGCTCGTACCGGCCCTCGGAGCTGTTCGACGAGAACGGCGCCCCCGTCGCCCTGGTGCGGGCCGTCAACCCCTCGGGCCCGCGCCGCCTGGGCGCCAATCCGCACGCCAACGGCGGCCTGCTGCTGCGGGACCTGCCGCTGCCGCCGCTCGCCGACTGCGCGGTGCCGGTGGAGGAGCCGGGGACCACCACGCACGAACCCACCCAGGCCCTGGGCGGGTTGCTGGCCCGCGTCATGGAGGCCACCCGCGACCGGCGGGACTTCCGCCTCGTCGGCCCCGACGAGACCGCCTCCAACCGCCTTCAGGACGTCTACCGTTCGACCGGCAAGGCCTGGCAGGAGCGGACGCTGCCGGTGGACGAGCACCTGGAGCGCGGCGGCCGGGTGATGGAGGTGCTCTCCGAACACCTCTGCCAGGGCTGGCTGGAGGGCTACCTGCTGACGGGCCGTCACGGGCTGTTCTCCAGCTACGAGGCGTTCGTCCACGTCGTGGACTCGATGGCGAACCAGCACATCAAGTGGCTGCGCACCTCCCGCCGGCTGCCCTGGAGGCGGCCCATCGCCTCGCTGACCTACCTGCTGACCTCGCACGTGTGGCGGCAGGACCACAACGGCTTCTCCCACCAGGACCCCGGCTTCGTGGACCACGTGCTCAACAAGAGCCCCGAGGCCGTGCGCGTCTACCTGCCGCCGGACACCAACACCCTGCTGGCGGTGGCCGATCACACCCTCCGCAGCCGCGACTACGTCAACGTGGTCATCGCCGGGAAGCAGCCCTGCTTCGACTGGCTGGGCATCGAGGACGCCCGCGCGCACTGCGCCCGCGGCGCCGGGATCTGGGAGTGGGCCGGCACCGAGCCGGAGTCCACGGACCGGGAGCCGGACGTGGTGCTGGCCTGCGCCGGGGACGTTCCCACCCAGGAGGTGCTGGCCGCGGCCGACCTGTTGCGCCGCCACCTGCCCGAGGTCGCCGTCCGGGTCGTCAACGTCGTGGACATCGCCCGGCTGATGCCCTCGGACGCCCACCCGCACGGCATGTCCGACCGGGACTACGACGCGCTGTTCACCCGCGACAGGCCGGTGATCTTCGCCTACCACGGCTATCCGTGGCTGATCCACCGCCTGACCTACCGCCGCGCGGGCCACGACGACCTGCACGTGCGCGGCTACATGGAGGAGGGCAGCACCACCACGCCCTTCGACATGGTGGTGCGCAACGACCTGGACCGGTACCGGCTGGCCATGGACGTCATCGACCGCGTCCCGGGCCTGGCGGTGCGCGCCGCCCGGCTGCGGCAGCGGCTCGCCGACGCCCGCTACCGCCACGAGGGCTGGATCCGCGAGCACGGGAGGGACCTGCCCGAGGTGGCCGAGTGGAGGTGGGGCACCGACCGTCCGATGCTGTGAGGCGGGCCGCCCCGGGCCGCCCCCGGGGCCCCGGGGGTCACGGCGGGAACGCGCGGCGTTCACCTCTGCGCTACCTTCCTCACCATCAGCACTCCGCGCCGTCGCCGCGCACGCCCGAAATGCCGAGGTCCAGCCCGAGATGAAGATTTCCTTCCTCCTCCACAACGGATACGGGATCGGGGGGACCATCAAGACGACCTTCAACCTGGCCGGGGCCCTCGCCGAGCGGCACGACGTGGAGATCGTCTCCGTCCTGCGGCACCGCAAGGCCCCCAACTTCGCGCTGGACCCGCGCGTGCGGATGCGCCACCTGGTGGACCTGCGCACCGAGACCGGGGACCCGGCCTTCCAGCGGCCCGCGAAGATCTTCCCCGCCTCCGAGTACCGCTACGGGCAGTACAACGAGCTGACCGACCGCCGCATCGGGGAATGCCTGGCGGAGCTGGACGCGGACGTGATCATCGGCACCCGCCCCGGGCTCAACGTCCACCTCGCCCTCCAGGGTCCCGAAACGGCCGTCCGCGTCGGCCAGGAGCACCTGACCCTGGACAACCACCCCCCGGCCCTGCGCAACGAGCTGCGCCGCGTCTACCCGCGCCTGGACGCCCTCACCACCACGACCAACGCCGACGCGGAGGCGTACCGGCGGAAGATGCGGCTGCCGGGCGTGCGGGTCACGGCCCTGCCCAACAGCGTTCCCGAGCCCGCGATCCCGCCCGCCGACACCAGCGCGCGGATCGTCGTCGCGGCCGGGCGGCTGGTGCGCTCCAAGCGGCACGAGCTGCTGATCCGGGCGTTCGCCAAGGTCGTCGCGGAACGGCCGGACTGGCAGGCGCGGATCTACGGCAAGGGCGAGGAGGAGGAGCGGCTGCGCGCGCTGATCCACGAACTCGGCCTGTACAACAACGTCTTCCTCATGGGCGCGGCCTCGCCCATCGAGAACGAGTGGGTCAAGGGCTCGATCGCTGCCGTCACCTCCAGCTTCGAGCCCTTCGGGATGACCATCGTGGAGGCGATGCGCTGCGGGCTGCCCGTGGTCTCCACCGACTGCCGCTACGGCCCGGCCGAGATCATCCGCGACGGCGAGGACGGCCGGCTGGTGCCCGTGGGCGACCGGGACGCGCTGGCCGCCGCGCTGCTGGACCTGATCCGGGACGACGAGCTGCGGCGCACGATGGGCGCGGCGGCCCTGGCCAACTCCCGCCGCTACGACCCGGTTCCGGTGGTGGAGCAGGCGGAGGCCCTGTTCACGGGACTGCTGGAGGCCCGGCACGCGCGGCTGGCGCGGGCCCGGACGCCGCTGGCCCGGCGGCTGGGCGGCGCCCTGGCCGGGGGCGGCCACACGCTCAAGGACGCGGCGTTCGCCCTCGCCGCGAGCACGCTGCGCACGTTCAGGAAGGGACAGCGATGACCACGGACACCACCCCGGCACCGGGACCCGACGCCGCCCCCGGCGCGGCCCCCGACAAGGCCTCGCTGCCGCACGCCGACGCCTCGGCCGACCCGGAGGGCCGCCTGACGCTGGAGGTCCCGCTGCCGGGCGAGCCCGCGGAGCCGGCGCTGCTGCTCGTCCTGCGCCCGAAGAAGGGCGAGCCCGAGACGGTCACCCACCGCCTGCCGCTGGCCCCCGCCCCGGGCCGCCCCGGGCGCTGGCGCACCGAACTGGCCCCCGACACCCCGGCGCTGGAGGAGGGCCGCTGGGACGTCTTCGCCCTGCCCGCCGGGGAGGAGCGGCTGCGGCTGCTGCCCGGGCTGCGCGACCTGCGCGCCCTCTCCCCCGGCTACGCGGCCACCGCCGCGGCGCCGCTGGCCGTGCGCCTGCCCTACGCCACCAAGGACCGCTACCTCGCCGTGCGCGCCTGGCGCCGCCGCGTCCACGCCGAGGCCGGGGACCTGACGCTGGAGGGCGGAACGATGACGGTGGAGGCCCGCCTGATCGGCGCCGAGCCGGGCGAGGGCGCCGAGGCGCTGCTGAAGCTGCGCGGCGGCGGCAAGGACGGCCCGGTGCTCCGCGCGCCGCTGGCCGTGGAGCCGGGCGGGAGCGGGACGTTCGCCTTCTCCTTCGGCCTCTCCGCGCTGCCGCCCGAACCCGGCTTCTGGGACGTCCACGTCCGTCCCGCGGCCGGGGGGCCGCGGGTGCGGGTGGGGCGCCTGCTGGACGACGTGGCCGACAAGAAGCCGCTGTTCGTCTACCCGGCCGTGCCCGCGGGCGAGGCCACCGCCCGCCCCTACTACACGGTGGACAACGACCTCTCCGTGGAGGTGCGCTGACGCCCTCGCGCGCCCCGACCCCGGGTGCACCCCGGCCCGAAGGAGGCAGTTTCCGATGATCTTCGCCAACCGCGTCGAGGCCGGCCGCCGGCTGGCCGCCGAACTGCACGAGCTGCGCGGCCGGGACGTCGTCGTCCTGGGCCTGCCCCGGGGAGGCGTCCCGGTGGCCGCCGAGGTGGCGAGCGCCCTGCGCGCCCCGCTGGACGTGACCGTGGTCCGCAAGCTGGGCGTTCCCTACCGGCCCGAGGTGGCCATGGGCGCGATCGCGGAGGACGGCGCCCGCGTGCTCAACGAGGACGTGCTGCGCACCGCCGGGGTGGACGAGGACCGGCTGGCCGCCGTGGAGGCCGCCGAGCGGGCCGAACTGGACCGCCGCGCCCGGGAGTACCGGGGCGGGCGCAGCCCGGTCGCGGTCGCCGGCCGCACGGCCGTGATCGTGGACGACGGGATCGCCACGGGCGCCACGGCCCGCGCCGCCTGCCGGGCCGCGCGGACCCGCGGCGCGCGGCGGATCGTTCTGGCCGTGCCGGTGGCCCCGCCCGGCTGGGAGGGGCGCGTGGGCACGGACGCGGACGCGTTCGTCTGCCCGGAGACGCCGCCGGAGTTCATGGCGGTGGGCCAGTTCTACCGGGACTTCCCGCAGACCTCGGACGCAGAGGTGGTGGAACGCCTCAGGCACGGCTCGACGCGCGAGGTGACCGTCCCCGTCGGCGACGGCTCCACGCTGCTGCCGGGCGAACTCACGCTGCCCGAGGGCGCGTCGGGCGTGGTGCTCTTCGCGCACGGCGCGGGCAGCGGCCGGCTCAGCCCGCGCAACCGCTTCGTCGCGGACTCCCTCAACGCGGTCGGCCTGGGCACCCTGCTGTTCGACCTGCTCACCGAGGAGGAGGCAGAGGACCGGGCCAACGTCTTCGACGTCGGCCTGCTCGCCGCCCGCCTGACCGACGCCACAGCCTGGCTGGACACACCCCTGCCGCTGGGCTACTTCGGCGCCAGCACGGGCGCTGCGGCGGCGCTGTGGGCGGCGGCCGAGCCGGGCGCGCGGATCGGCGCGGTCGTCTCCCGCGGCGGGCGCCCCGACCTGGCCGACCAGCGGCTGCCGGAGGTCACCGCCCCGACGCTGCTGATCGTCGGCGGCGGCGACCCGCAGGTGCTGGAGCTCAACCGCGAGGCCCAGCAGGCGATGCGCGCCGCGCCCGGCACCCGCCTGTCCGTCGTCCCGGGCGCCACGCACCTCTTCCCGGAGCCGGGCGCGCTCTCGGAGGTCGCGGAGCTGGCCCGCGACTGGTTCCTGACCCACCTGGCGGGCGCGGCCCCGGCCGCCGAGGCCGCCTGAGCCCCCGCCTACTCCGGCCCGGGCTCGCCGCAGCGGTGCTCGGCCAGGCGTTCGCGGGCGGCCTCGTACTCCTCGCGGACATAGGAGTCGCGCAGGTGGCTGCCCCAGGGCGAGTCCTCGTGGTGCCCGCAGCGGGGGCAGACGAGTTCGGGCATGTCGGCGGGGCGCGGCGGAAGCACGGCGACGGTGTGGCGGGCGGGGAACGGCCGGCCCGTGCCGTGGCCGGTGATGCCGGCCTCCTCGGCGGCGGCCACGGCCGAGACGTAGCCCAGCAGCACGCCGAACAGCAGCAGCGCCAGCGCGCCGGTGAGGTCGCCGGAGCGGTCGGGGTCGGCGGTGCAGGCCCCGATGAGGCCGCTGAGCGCGAGGGCGAACCCCGCCCAGGCGGCGGCCAGTCGCTGCACGCGCCGCCGCCGGGTGGCCGCGACCCCGTGCACGGTGAAGATCAGCGTCCGGTCGCAGACCGCACACCGCACGGACTGCCGGGACGGCGGCTCCCCCGCCTCCGGCCGGACCGCGACCCACGGAACGCCCCGCACCTCCCCGCGGTGCACGAGCGAGACCCGCTGCTGTGGCTCCACGACAACCGCCATATCGAAGCCCTTTCCTCATCCGTCGCGGGGGCCACATCGTCCGCACCCACGGGGACGCCGGTCAAGGGGAACGCCGCACGGACCGCCGCCGCGCGCACAACGCCAGCACGAGACCGACGGCACAGAGCACCACGGGAAGGGCCAGGACGGCGACGAGCGCGCCGGGCATCGGGTCCGCGGCCGGCGCGTAGGCGGTTGCGAGGGTGGCGCCGGAGATCAGCAGGAGGAGCAGGCCGCGGCGTATCCGGATGCCCCGGGCGTTCTCGGTGTCCGGGGGCGGTCCGAGGAAGGCGGCCGGCAGGCCGGTGGCGGCGCTCGGGGCCGCCCCGGCGAGGACGGCCCACAGGGCCACGGCGCCCCACCCGGTGGCGCCCGCGGTGACCTGGCCGCCCTCGAACTCGCAGAAGGCGGCGGGCGGGAAGGCCCGCCTGCGCGTCTCCAGCAGGTCGCCCCCGCCGTCCGCGAGGCGGTGGCTGCACCGCTCGTCGAACTCGGCCGCGGCCATGCCGGACCCCGTCCGGCCGGCGAGGGTGAGCGCGCCGAACAGGAGGAAGACCGGCCAGCAGGCGGCCGGGTCGGTGCGCGCAGGCGGTGGGCGAGGCGCGCGGGGCGGGAGCGGAGCCCGGGGCGCCCGGGGGCACGGACAGGTCCGTCGTCACCCGTTCCAGGGTACGGCCGTTGCCGTCAGCGCCCCCGCTCGGCGAGGAAGCGGCGCAGACGGTCCAGGGGCCAGGTCGTGACGACCTCGGCGGGGGTGAGCCAGCCGCGCTGGGCCGTGCCGATGCCGTAGCGGGTGTGGGCGAGTTCGCCGGGCGTGTGGGCGTCGCTGTCGACGGCGAAGAGGACGCCGTGGGCGCGGGCGCGCAGGACGTGCTCGTCGCGCAGGTCGAGGCGGTTGGGGTGGCCGTTGATCTCCAGGGCCGTGCCGGTGCGGGCGCAGGCCGCGAAGACCGCGTCCAGGTCGGCGTCGATGGGGCCGCGCGAGCCGAGCTTGCGGGTGGTGGGGTGGCCGATGACGTGGACGTGAGGGTTCTCGCAGGCGCGGATGAGGCGGCGGGTCTGGGCGGCGCGGTCCAGGCCGAAGTGCGAGTGGATGGAGGCCACGCACACGTCGAACCCGGCCAGGAAGTCCCCCGGCCAGTCGACGCCGCCCTCGGGCCCGATGTTCAGCTCGGTGCCGTGCAGCAGCCGCATCCCGCCGAACGAGCCCTGGAGCGCCCGGAGTTCCTCGCGCTGGGCGAGGATCTTCTCCTTCGTCATCCGCTGCATCCGCAGGTCGGGCGCGTGGTCGGTGACGGCGAACCACTCGTAGCCGCGCTCCGTCGCCACGGCGGCCATCTCGGACAGCGGGGCGAGGCCGTCGGTCAGGCTGGTGTGGGTGTGCAGGTCCCCGCGCAGGTCCTCCTCCGTGACCAGGCGCGGGAGTTCGCCGCGGCGGGCGGCCTCGATCTCGCCGCGGTCCTCGCGCAGGACGGGCGGGATCCACGGCAGGCCGAGGCGGCGGTAGACCCCGGCCTCGGTCCGGGCGGCGCGGCGCCGCCCGGTCTCCGCGTCGAACAGGCCGTACTCGGACAGCCGCAGGCCGCGCCTGGCAGCCAACTCCCGGATGCGAGCGGCGTGTTCGCGGGAGCCGGTGAAGTGCAGCAGCCCGGCGCCCCAGGCGTCGGGCGGCAGGACGCGCAGGTCGATCCGCAGGCCGCCGGGGGTGCGCACGGCCATCGCCGTCTCCCCGCGCGCGATCACCTCGGCGGCGAAGGGCAGCGCGGCGAACGCGTCCATCACCGGCCCGGCCTCGCGGGCGGCGGCCAGCAGGTCGAGGTCCCCGACCGTCTCGCGCATCCGGCGCAACGACCCGGCGGGCGCGGCGCGTTCGCAGCCGGGGGCGGCCTCCAGGGCGGCGACGGCCTCCTCGGCCAGGGCCGTCGCGGCGTCCAGCAGCACCCGGCCGCCGGAGGCGCGCAGCAGTTCCACGCCGCGCAGCAGGTTCTCCACCGTCCTGGGCCCGAAGCCGCGCAGGCCGGCCAGGCGGCCCTCGCGCAGCGCGGCGGCCAGGTCGTCCACGGAGGCGATGCCGCGCTCCCGGCACAGGGTCAGCGCCTTCTTGGGTCCCAGGCCCGGCACGGCCGTCAGCTCGCGCACGCCCGGCGGCAGCTCGCCCCGGGCGGCCTCCACGGCGGCGACGCGGCCGGTGCGCAGGTACTCCTCGACCTTGTCCGCGATGGACCGGCCCACGCCGGGAATGGCGCGCAGCTCCCCCGCGTCCAGGCGGGAGACGTCGGCGGGGTGGCCGCCGATGGCGCGGGCGGCTCGCTCGTAGGCGCGCTGCTTGAACGCGTCCTTGCCGGTGATCGCCAGGAGGTCGGCGTACTCGCGCAGCAGCGCCGCGACCTCGTCGTTCGGCCGGGCCATGCGGCCAGTCTAGGAAGGGCGCGCCGGGGCGGCACCCGGAGCGCGGCGGGGGCGCGGACCGGCGGGCGCATGCCCGGCGGGCGGCGCGGGTACCCGGGCGGGACCTCGTCACGCCGCGCAAGGGCGGCGACAAGCGGAAGGGGTGAGGGACGTGCGGGCGTCGATCGCGCTCGGCCGGATCGCGGGCATCCGGATCGGCGTCAACTGGAGCGTTCTGCTGATCTTCGGCCTGATCGCGCTGGGCCTGGCGGCCGGGCGGCTGCCCGAGGCGCACCCGGGCCGCGGCGCGGCCCTGTACGCCGCCGCGGGGCTGGCCACGGCCGTGGTCTTCTTCGCCTCGCTGCTGGCCCACGAGCTGGCGCACGCGGTCGTGGCCCGGCGCAACGGCGTCGGCGTGGACGACATCGTGCTGTGGCTGCTGGGCGGCGCGACCCGGATGCGGGCCGAGGCGCCCTCCCCGGGCGCCGAGCTGCGGATCGCGGGGGCCGGGCCGCTGGTCAGCCTGCTGCTGGGCGGGCTGTTCACGGCGGCGGCCTGGGCCTTCGAGGCGGTGGGCGGCTCGCCCCTGCTGGTGGAGGCCACGGCCTGGCTGGCGGCGATCAACGTCCTGCTGGCCCTGTTCAACGTCGTCCCCGCCGCGCCGCTGGACGGCGGGCGGCTGCTGCGGGCGTTCCTGTGGTGGCGCACCGGGGACCGGCTGCGGGCCACGGCCGGGGCGACGACGGCCGGGCGGGCGTTCGGCTGGGTGCTGGTGGGCCTGGGCCTGTGGGGCTTCCTGTTCGGCGCGGCGCTGGGCGGGCTGTGGCTGGCGCTGATCGGCTGGTTCCTGGTGGCGGCGGCGACGCAAGAGGGTCGGCAGGCGCGGCTGCGGGAGGCCCTGTCGGGCGTTCCGGTGCGCGAGACGATGACGCCGGACCCGGTGACGGTGCCGGAGGAGCGGACGGTCGCGGAGGTGCTGGCCGGCCCTCCTTCAGGCCCTGGGGGCCTGGGCGGTGCCCCCGAGGTGACGCGGGGTCCCGGCCGGCACGCGTCGTTCCCGGTGACCGGGCGGGACGGAGTCGCGGTCGGGCTGCTGCCGCTGGAGCGGGCGCTGCGCGTGCCGCCGGGCGATCGGCCGGGGACGACGGTGGGCGCGGTGATGGTGCCGCTGGCGGAGGCCAGGACGGCGGAGCCGGACGAGCCGCTGGCGGACCTGGTGCCCCGGCTGGAGCCCGGCTCGGAGCGCCGCGTGCTGGTGCTGGCCGGCGACGGGCGCCCGGCGGGCATCGTGGCGCCCTCGGACGTGAACCGGACCGTGCGGGAGATGGCGGCCCACCCGGCGCCGCCGCAGCACCATGGGGGTACGCCCCCGGCCTGACGGCTGGGAGGTACCCCACCCGGGCCCGAGGGCCCGGGGGGCGGTCTGATGGCGGGCAGGGGCGACGGCGGAGGATTTGCGGGGGTCGACGGCTACGCATAGCCTGGGGTTGACTACGGAGAGTGAGGAGTGGTCGCATGCCCAGGAAGCTGCCGATCAAGCTGCCCGCGAAGCTGCCCATCGTGCTCGCCCCCATCGCCCTGCTGGCCGCCGCGGGCGTGGCGGTCGCCGCCCTGGCCACCGGGCCCGCCGTCGCCGCCGGCGACCTGACCGAGGACTGGCCCGGCACTGTCGCCCCCGAGGGCACGGCGCTGCGCCAGGCCCCCGATCCCGAGTCGGCCCGGCTGGCCGCCGTGGCCGGGGAGGAGGAGGTGCCGGTGCTGTGCGTCGCGGAGGGCGCGGCCCAGGGCGCGTGGTACCTCGTGCACGCCGCCGATCACTACGCCTGGGCCTCGGCCCGCGAGGTCGCCCTTCCGGAGGACGCCGCCCCGCCCTGGTGCTAGGGCCTGTCCGGGCACGGCAGGGGCGGGAGACCGACCGGGGCCGCTGTTTCCAGTCGGCCAGGAAAGTCCCCCAGGCAGCTACGTCGAACGGGGGACGCTCGTTGGGCATCGCGCACCTCCCTCTTCTCCCTTCCGTCGCCCAGGAGGAAGCGCCATGACCATCGCGACCCGCCCGCCCGCCGAGCTGCGCCGGCAGCTCGCCGAGACGCTCGCCGCCCGGGGCGTCCTGCGCGATCCCCGGTGGCGGGCCGCGTTCGCCTCCGTGCCCTGCGAGGTCTTCCTCGACCGCCGCCAGGAGCGGGAGCCGGGTCACCTGGAGACGGCCTGCGCGGCGGACCGGCTGGCGGCCACGGCCGCGCTCCTGGAGGCGGTCGGTGAGCCCCCGGCCGGGCGCCCGGTCCTGGAGGTGGTCACCGGCCCGGGGTACGCGACGGCCCTGCTGGCCCACCGCTTCGGCGAGGGACGGGTGGTCTCCGTGGACGGGCACGGGGATCGCAGGGCGGTGCGGGAGGCGCTGGAGCGGCTGCGGCGCGCCGGGCAGGCGCCCACCCTGGTGGCGGCGAAGGCGGCGGCCGGGTGTCCGGAGCGGGCGCCGTTCGGCGCGGTTGCCGCCCACGTCTGGGGGTGCGCGCGCCTCTCCCCCGCCTGGGCCCGGCAGACGGTGCCTGGCGGCCGGGTGGTGGCGGGCCTGGGGTACGGGGTGGCGGTGCTGACGGCCGGTGAGGACGGCTCGGCCGCGGGCCGCTTCCTGCCCGTGCTGGCCTGCGAGCTGCCCGCCTCGGTGACGGCCCCGGCCAACAGCTACATCCCCGCGCTGCTGGTCCCCCTCGGCCCGCAGGTGCCCGTGCCGATGCCGGTGGACCTGGGCGCGGCGGTGCCGCGGTTCCTGGGCGCGCTGCTGCACCCGGACGTTGCCACGCTGGTGATGCGGGACGCGGACGGGCGGGTGGTCTACGGCCTGGTGCACCCGGACAGCGGCTCCTGCGCGCGGCTGGCGCCGCAGGGGGACGGCACGGCCCTGGTGCAGTACGACGGCCCGCGCGACCTGTGGGCCGAGCGGGCGCCGCTGCTGGCGGAGTGGGACCGGGCCGGGCGGCCGGAGCCGGAGCGCTACGGCCTGACGGTGGCCGCGGACGGCGGCCACACCCTGTGGCTGGACCGGCCGGACGGCTGGACCCTGCCCCTGCCGGGCCGCCGCTGCGCCTGAGCGCGGGCGAACGCCCCGCCGCGGGCCGGGAGTCGGGGCGCGGGCCCGGGACACCGGCCCGCGCCTCCTCGTGCCGGGGCGCCGTCTCAGGCCGGGACGGACGTGGAGGTGGAGGCCGAGGAGGGGCGCTGCTGGGCCGAGCCGCCGCTGAGCAGCCGCGCCGGCAGGGCCACGTAGGCGGAGACGCCCGCGCCGCGGCCGGTGGGCGTGGCGGGGGCGGACTGGGTGTGGCGGACCTCGACCTGCACGCCGAGGCGGGCGGCGATCGTGCCGACCACGTAGTGGCCCAGGAAGCGGGTGGGCGCGACCAGGAAGTTCTCCTCGCCCGCCATCCGGGCGTTGGCGCGCGCCAGCTCCTCCTCCGTCATGCCGGTGCCGCGGTCGACCACGGCCAGGCAGTACTCGTGCCCGTCCCACCAGCCGTAGACCTCGACCGGCCGTCCGGGCGGCGAGGCGGTGAGGGCGTTCTCGATCAGCTCCGCGAGCAGGTGGGACAGCTCGTAGACGGCCCGGCCGTGGATCTGGCAGGGCTCGGACTCCACCAGCGCCACCCGCCGGTAGTCCTCCACCTCGGAGACGGCCGACCGGACGACCTCCGCGACCTCGGCCGTGCCCGTCCACACCCGCGGCGGGAGCTGCTGGCCGGTAAGGATGAGCAGCGAGTCGGCGTTGCGGCGCATGCGCGTGGCCAGGTGGTCCAGCTCGAACAGCTCGGCCAGCGCGTCCGGGTCCAGCTCCTTGCTCTCCAGGGCGGTGATCAGGCGGAGCTGGCGGCGGACCAGGGCCTGGTTGCGGTGGCCGAGGTTGGCCAGGGACTCGGTGCCGTTGCGGCGCAGCACGGTCTGCTGGGCGGCCAGCGACACGGCCGCGCGCTCCACATCGTGGAGGGCGGCGGCCAGGCGGCTGACCTCCTCGGCCCCGCCGCCCAGGCGCGGGTCGGGCTCGGGGGGCTCCAGGCGGTCGGCCTCCTCGGGCTCGGCCTCCTGGATGGCGCGGACGGTGTCGGGCAGGCGGCGGCCGGCCACGGCCTCGGCCTGGCTGGTCAGCTCGTCCAGCGGGCGGGTGATGGAGCGCGAGGCGAGCAGGGCCAGGGCGATGGCGACGCCGAGGATGACCAGGCCGAGCGCGACCAGGCCGGCCAGCTCGCGGGTGGCGGCGGAGCGCAGCTCGGCGGCGCGGTTCTCGATGTCGGGGCCGACGCGCTGCTGCACGTCGTGCAGGGCGTCGGTGAGGGCGGTGGCGGCCTCCCACCACTCCTGCGGGTCCACGCCGAGGCGGTCGCCGCCGGACCCGGCCGTCGCTCGCTCCTCGAACTCCCCGACGCGCTGGGCCTCTTCGGTCTCGAACGCCTCGCGCAGCGCCGCGCGCTGGTCCGGGGTGGCGAACTGCTGGTAGATGTCCAGCGCGGTTTGCCGGTCCGCGAGGGCGGAGGCGAAGGCCAGGTACTGCTCGCCGGTGAAGCGGCCGGAGACGAACACGCCGTTGAGGACGCCGCGCTCCTCGGCCATCGCCGAGGTGGCGCCGGAGAGTGCCTGCAGGGCGCTGATGCCGTCGGCGAGGCGGGCGTCGCCGTGCCCGGGGCCCTCGGCGAGCTGGGCGTCGTTCAGCGCGTCGATGGCCTCGGAGAAGAACGCCAGGCCCGCGGCGTCGACGGTCTCCTCGTCCACGGCGCCGCGCACCTCGGTGAGCCGGGAGAGGGAGGCCAGGGCCTGCTCGAAGGCGGGCGCCTCGCCCTCGTCCACCCGCCGGGCCAGGCCGCCGCGGATGGCGTCCACCCGCCGCCTGGTGTCCGCGAGTTCGGGCCGGTAGCTGCCCGCGCCGACGAGGAGGCCGCTGGTGAGGCCGTGTTCTCGCTGGAGTTCGCGGACCAGGTCCTGGACGTCGAGCGCGAGCTGGACCCGGTCACGGCTCTCGCGGGCCGCGGACCAGTCCGCGGCCCGGTCGGCCACGCCGGCCCCGGCCAGCGCGAGCAGAAGGCAGGTGGGCACGGCGAGCACGATGGCCACCCGGCCCCGGATGGTGCCCCAGTGCGGGAACAGCCCCGTCCGTCGTCGCGTCATGGTCACCCAGCAGACCGGAACGCGGTTACCTCAGGGCCGGGAGGCCATGGCTGGAAGGTGAACAGGTAGAAGAACACAGGGGAACGACGCGGGGAACGCCCCGGTAAACGCGGGCGTGAACCGGACGTGTCCCGGGGATTGACGCGCACTATTGACAGGTAGTCTCATAGGGGGCTATGACACCGTCTGCCCCGGCCGCACGGACGGCCCTCCTCGACTCGGAAGCGGAACGGGACCCGGACTTCGCGGCGCTGCGGGACGCCCTGGGCGCGCTCAGGGACCGCGAGGAGGTGGCCGAGCGGCTGCTCGCCGCCTCGGCCCGGCACTCCTTCGACCCCGACGAGGAGCTGGACTGGGACGCCCCGCTCGCCGAGGGCAAGTGGTTCTGGCCGCCGGAGCTGCTCTCCCTCTACGACACCCCGCTGTGGTACCAGATGTCGGAGCGGCAGCGGATGGAGCTGTCCCGGCACGAGGCCGCGGCGCTCGCCTCGCTGGGCATCTGGTTCGAGATGATCCTGATGCAGCTTCTCGTCCGGCACATCTACGACAAGCCCATGACCAGCGCCCACGTGCGCTACGCGCTCACCGAGATCGCCGACGAGTGCCGCCACTCGATGATGTTCGCCCGCGCCGTCAAGAAGGCCGGAACGCCCGAGTACCGGCCCAACGCCCTGCACCACAACCTCTCCCGCGTCTTCAAGGCGATCTCCACCACGCCCGGTTCCTTCACCGCCACCCTGCTCGGCGAGGAGGTGCTCGACTGGATGCAGCGCCTGACGTTCCCCGACGAGCGCGTCCAGCCGCTGATCCGGGGCGTCACCCGCATCCACGTCGTGGAGGAGGCCCGGCACGTGCGCTACGCCCGCGAGGAGCTGCGCCGCCAGATGCTCACCGCGCCCCGCTGGGAGCGCGAGGCCACCCGCCTGACCTCGGGGAACTTCGCCCGCATCTTCGCGGTGGCCTTCGTCAACCCCCGCGTCTACACCAACGTCGGCCTGGACCGCGCCGAGGCCGTGGCCCAGGTCCGGGCCAGCGCGCACCGGCGCGGCGTGATGCAGGAGGGCGCGCGGCGGCTGACCACCTTCCTCGACGAGATCGGCGTCCTCAACGGCCCCGGCCGGCGGATGTGGCGACGCTCCGGGCTCCTCGCCTGAGGCCGGGGGCACCGGCGCCCGGGCGGGCGGGCCCGGGACCCGGGGGCGCGCGGCGGCGGTCACCGCGTGCGTTCGCCGACTCCCGGGTCCTCCCGCCGGGGGCCCGGACGGATACGCTTCCGGCATGAGCAGCCGCCCCGCGCCCCCCGGCCCGGCCTACCGAAGACTGAGCGTCGCCCAGCGCCGCGAGCAGCTGATCCTCACCGCGCAGCGGCTGTTCGCGCGGAACGTCCCCGAGGACGTCTCCCTGGACGACGTGGCGCGGGCCGCCGGCGTCTCCCGCCCCCTGGTCTACCGGTACTTCCCCGGCGGTAAGCAGCAGCTCTACGAGGCCGCGCTCCAGCACGCGGCCGACGACCTGCGCGACTGCTTCGCGGTCCCGCCCGCCGGGCCCCTGAGCGAGCGGCTGGCCAGCGGCGTCGACCGCTACCTGGCCTTCGTGGACGAGCACGCCGAGGGCTTCACCGCGCTGCTGAAGGGCGGCAGCGTCGTGGAGACCTCGCGGACCTCGGCCATCGTGGACGGGGTGCGCCGGGCCGCCGCACAGCAGGTCCTGATCCACCTGGAGGTGGAGCAGCCGGGCCGGCGGCTGGGCATGACGCTGCGCACCTGGATCACCGCCGTGGAGGCGGCCTCGCTGATCTGGCTGGACGAGGACCGGCAGCCGCCGGTGGAGGAGCTGCGGGACTGGCTGGTGGAGCAGTTGCTCCTTCAGATCACGGTGACGGCCCTCCAGGACGGGGAAACGGCCCGGGTGCTGCTGCGGGCCGCCGAGCTGGAGCCGGTGGGCGGGCGCGTCGACTCTCTGATCGAGCGGCTGCGCATGATGATGCCCCTGGTCTCGCCCCGGCCCTCCGCCTGAGCCCCGGGAGCGGGAGCGTGCGCAGCGAGGAGACGCCGTTCGTGGGCGGGCCGCTGGACGGCATGGTGCTGCCGGTCCTCGTCGGGCCGACCGGCCGTCCGCCGCGGGTCTACCGGGTGCCGGTGCCGGGCGACCCCGGCGAGCCGGAGACGGTCCACGTCTACCGGCTCGAACCGGCCGGGCACACGCCCCGGCTGCGCCTGCCACGCGGCTTCCGCTACGTCTACCAGCCGCCGCCCGGGCCCCTCTGACGGGGCGTCCGGGCCGGATGCGCCGCGGCGCGGGCCCCTCCCCTGCGGCCCCGGGAGGTACCCCCATGGCCGCGCCGGGCGTGCGGGGACGGGCGCGGGCGGCGAGCATCGCCGCATGACGCGAACGGCCGCCGCCCTGCTGTCCCTGCCCCTCCGCTGCTCGCGCCCCCGGCCGCCGCGGCCCCGGCGCCGGAACCGCCCGGCCTCCAGGAGCTGGTGACGGAGCTTCGGACCCGGTACGCCGAGACGGCCGACGCCTCGGCCGCGTACGACGAGGCCGGCGGGCGCCTGCGTGCCCTGCACGCCCGGGCGGAGTCCCGCGACGCGCGCCTGGCCCGCGCCCGCCGCGAGCTGGACCGCGCCCGCGAGCCGGCGGGCGCCCTGGCCCGCGCCCAGTACCGCGCGGGTCCGCGCCTGCCCGCCGGGCTGCGGCTGCTGCTCGGCGGCGCCTCCCCGCACGAGGAGGCGGTCGCGCGGGGGCCGAGCGCGCCCAGGTCGCCCGGATCGCCCGCCAGGCCCGCGCCGAGCGCCGGGCCGCGCGCGAGGCCGAGGAGGCCCGCGCCGAGCTGACGGCCGAGCGCGCCCGCGCGGAGGAGCGCCGCCGCCAGGGGGTACCTCCCAGGCCCCCAGGGCCTGGGAGAGGGACGCGGCCCACCGCCGCCTGGACGAACTCGCCGGCCTGCTGGCCGGCCTGACGGCGGGACAGGCCGCCGCCCTCGGCGAGCTTGAGGACGCCCGCGCGGCCTCCGCCCCGCCCGGCGGCTGACCGCCCGCGCCGGGGCCCGCCCGCACGGTGCCCGTCGAAGGTCCCGAACGCCCGGGCGGCGGCTCGCGGTTGCTCCTACACCCCCGGCCGGGGCGTGGACTGGCGCAGGTGGGCCCGGAGTTCGGGAGTGAGCAGGTGTCCGGCGCGGCCGACGAAGAGGGCCATGTGGTACGTCACGACCCCCATGTCCGCCTCCGGCTCGGTGTAGACGCCCAGCAGCGAGCCGTCGCTGATGGACATCACCAGGAGGTTCCCGCCCTCCATGGCCACCAGGGTCTGGCGCACCAGGCCGCCGTCCATCAGCGAGGCCGCGCCGACGGTGAGGCTGCCCAGGCCGGAGACGACGGTGGCCAGGTCGGCCGCCGCGCCCAGGGGGCCGGTGACGGAGGCCGGGGAGTAGGTGGGCTGGGAGGTGGACAGCAGCGGCAGCCCGTCGGCGGAGACGACGGCGACCGACAGGACGCCGGGCACCTCGTCCACCAGCCGGGACAGCAGCCAGCGCAGGTCCTGGCCGTCCGGGGCGAGCGGCGCCAGGTGGTGCTGGGGGTAGGACGTCGCGTGCGAGGCCATGTGTGAGGTCATGACGGCCTCTCCTCTCCTCTCTCGCCGGGAAGCGGACCGGCCGGCCGGCCGGCGGCGTCCCGGTGTCCCTCCCGGGCCCCGCGCTGGAAGCCGCCGAGACGGCGGCGCAGGTCGTCGGCGTCCACGGAGGCGCGGGCGCGCGTGCGGTCCTGCGGCGGGGCGGGGGCGGGCTGGGCGGCTGGGTTGCGCAGCGGAAGGCCGCTGTCGGTGACGGCGTGCGGGCGGGGGGCGGTGTCGGCGGCCCGGGCGTGCTGATCGGGCTGCCGGGGGACGTGCGGGGCGGCGGCTGGCGCCGCGGGCGCGGGAGCGGGGGCCGCCGCGGGGGCGGCGGGCGGGGCGGGGGGCAGGGCCGCGGGGTCGGTCGGCTCGACCAGGGCGCCGGGCAGGATCACCTGCGCCAGGGTGCCACCCCCGGGGCGGGGGCTGAGCCAGCAGCGCAGGCCGTGCCGGGCGGCCAGGCGGGCGACGGTGTACAGGCCCATGCCGATGCCGACGCCCGCGGGCGGGCCGTCGGGGCGGTCGGGGCCGTCCGCGCCGGGCGGGGGCGTGACCGGGTCGGCCAGGCGGGCGTTCAGCTCGGCGACGCGGCCGGCGGACAGGCCCACGCCCTCGTCCTCGACGGTGAACAGCAGCTCGGCGTCCGTCCAGCGGGCGGTCAGGCGCACCCGGGCCCCGGCCGGGGAGAACGCCGTCGCGTTGTCGAGGAGTTCGGCGAGCAGGTGGCTGACGTCGCGGGCCGCGCCGCCGGTGATCCGGGCGGGCGGGGGCGGCGGGGTCGTCTCGACCAGCTCGTACCGCTCTATCTCGCTGACCGCCGCCCGGGCCACGTCGATCAGGGGCATGGGCTCGCCGTGCCGCTTGACGGGCTCGGCCCCGGCCAGGAGGAGGAGGTTCTCGCCGTGCCGCCGCATCCGGGCGGCGAGGTGGTCGAGGGTGAACAGCACGGCCAGCCGGTCGGGGTCGGTCTCCGGCTCCTCCAGGCCCTCGATGATGGAAAGTTGCTCGCCGACCAGGGCCAGCAGCCGCTGGGCGTGGTGGGCGAACATGCCGTGCACCGCGCCGTGCAGAGCGGCCAGCCGGGCGTTCAGCTCCCCGTGCTCGGCGAGCAGCCGGTCGCGTTCCGCGCGCAGGCCGCCGGTGTCGCGGGCGGCCTCGGCGGCCTCCCGGGAGGCGCGCGCGGCGTCCTCCTGAAGGGCGACGGCCCGGGCGCGCAGCGCGTTGACGGAGGCGACGACCTCGGCGAACTCGTCGTTGCGGCCGGTGTACCGCACCGGCTCCTGACCCGTGGGGTCGGCGGCGACGCGGCGGGTGCCCAGGCGGACGGCGGCCAGCGGCCGGGTCAGGGAGTGCGCGGTGCGGACGCTGACGAGGAACGCCAGCAGCAGCGCGCCCAGGGCCACGCCGGCCACGGCTGCCAGCTCGCGGACGTTCTCCCCGCGCGCGGCGTCCATGGCCTCGGCGCGCTCGGCGGCCAGTGCGGAGAGGGCGCCGCGCTGGAGGCCGGTGCGGGAGGCGAGGGCGTCGCCCACGCCCTCGGGGTCCAGGGCGCGGTCCTCGGCGGAGAGGTAGGGGGCGTCGGTGAGGGCGGCGCGGAAGTTCTCCGCGGCCTCGACGGCCTCCCCGGCGACGGCCTCCTCCGCGAAGGCGGCGGCGTCGGCGGGCGCGGTGGCCGCGAAGTCGGCCAGGGCGGCCTGCTCGCGGGCCGTCTCGCGCTGGGCCAGGGTGATCAGCTCGCCCTGGTCCCCCTCCCCGGCGAGCGCGGCGAGCAGCAGGCCGCGGGTGGCGGCGGAGGACTGGACGGCGCGCGCGAGATCGGGCAGGGAGCCGCCGGTGGGGTCGTCGGGGACGCCGCGGGTCAGGACGCGGAAGGCCCGGTCGAGCCCGGTGATGACCTCGGAGTACGCCTCGAACGTCGCGGCGGGCGTGGAGCCGCCGGCCAGCGCCTCCTCGCGGACGCGGGGCAGGGCGTCCAGGGCGCGGCGGACCTCCGTCCCGGCCTCGTCGCCCAGGTCGGCGGCGGCGCGGTCGGCGCGGGAGCGCTCCTCGTCGTCCAGGGCGCCGGACAGGGCCTCGGGGGTGCCCTGGGCGACGGCCACGACGAGGGCGTCGCGCTCGTCGGCGACGGTGTGCGAGAGGCCGGCGACGCGGCGGGCCAGGCGGGCGTCGGCGGCGTACTCACGGGAGTCGCCCAGCTCGGTGACGGCGGCGTAGACGGCGGGGGTGCCGGCCGCGGCGACCGCGAAGCCGGTGAGGAGGAGGCCGGCGAGGAGGCGGCTGCGCACCCGGGCCCGGCGGCGGCGGGCGGCGCGGGCGCGGCCCGCGGCGGCGCGGCCCTGGGGCGCGGAGGGCGAGGGGTCGGCGGATTGGTGCGACGACTTCTTCCGCACTGAGTTCCGCACCTGCGCTCGCATTCTCGTCACGTGGGCACCGACCTTGCCGGCGTCGGCGCGGCGGGCACGGGCTCCGCCTGACCCTCCATCCGAAGGAGTGAACAACAGTCGGAGTTGGCCGGACAAGCCACCGGCGGAACATGACGCTCCGAAACCGTCACGGAAGGCCGCCGGGACTGGAATTCCGCACCATGTCCTGGCAATATCCGCTCCGGCCCGCTGCCGATGGGGAGTTACTCCCGCATTCGCTGACAAATCCAAGCCTACGGCAGACTGATCACCATGCGCATCCAGACGGCCACCGAGCCGGGCACCCCGGGCCGCGCCAACGAGGACTTCGCGGTGGCCGCCGCGCCCGCCGGCGGCCGGGGCGGGGCGCTGGTCCTCCTCGACGGCGTGACCCCGCCCCCGGGTGGGGACGGGTGCCGGCACTCGGTCGCGTGGTTCGCGGCGCGGCTGGGCGGGGCCCTCCTCGAACGGGCCGTGGCCGAGCGGCATATGCCGCTGGCGGAGTGTCTCGCCGGTGCCATCTCCCGCACCGCCGATGCTCACCGTGAGACGTGTGAACTTTCTCACCCGCGCACGCCGCAGGCCACCGTGGTCTGTACCCGGTGGGACGAGAGGGCCGTCGACCACCTGGTGATCGGGGACTCGGCGCTGCTGGTCGAGGGGCCGGACGGGGCCGTCGCGCCGGTGCTCGACACCCGTCTCGACGAGGTGTGGGCGGCGGCCCGGCGGCTTCCCCGGGAGCGGCGGGCGGAGTTCGTGGAGGGCTCGCGGAACGCCGCGGGCGGTTTCTTCACCGCGGCGGCCGACCCGGCGGTGGCGGCACGGGCGGTGACGGGTTCGGTGCCGCGCGCGGCCGTGCGCTCGCTGGCGGCGGTGACGGACGGCCTGGGCCGCTGGGTGGAGACCTTCCGCCTGGGCGGCTGGGCGGAGTTGTTCGGGGAGCTGGCCGTGGCCGGGCCGGAGGCGGTCATCGCCCGGGTCCGGGCGGAGGAGGCGGCGGATCCGGCGGGGGTGGCGTTCCCGCGCGCCAAGGCGCACGACGACGCGTCGGGGATTCTCGTCACGCTGTGAACGCCCGGTGGGCACCGGGTGGGTGAGGGCTCCTCACGCGGTTTCACCGGTGAAAGCCGAACCGGTGGGTAGCGTGTACGCACCCGCGTTCGGCGGCGCCAGTGGGGTGGACCAACGGCATTCCCGGGAACCCCTTCCGCCCGGAGGTCTACGCGCATTACCTTGCGGATGGCATGTCCACTTCAGCAATGCTCCGGTGGACGGCCGGCGAGCAGGTCTCGTCCCCCCACGCACTCTGTTCCCGAAAGGCAGCCCCTGCCCATGCGCGGAATCGGAAAGCCCGGCACCACCCCCAGAACCCCAAGAACCGGCGCGAGGCCCGCCCGGCGGCGCCTGACCGCCCTCCTCGGCGCGCTCCTGGCCACCGGCGCGCTGCTCCTCGCCTCCCCCGCCACCGCCACCGCGGACGGCCGCGCCGCCGCGACGCGCTCATCCGCCCCGGCCGAGGAGCCCCGCCCCCAGCCCGGCACGGCCTGGATGGGCATGACCGTCCCCGAGCACGAGGGCGGTGGCCGCCGCTCCGGCGAGCCCGGCCCCGTCCCCTACGCCACCGTCGAGGGCGTGGACGTCTCCAGCCACCAGGGCAACGTCGCCTGGAGCACCCTGTGGAACGCGGGCAACCGCTTCGCCTACGTCAAGGCCACCGAGGGCACCAGCTACCGCAACCCCTACTTCGCCCAGCAGTACAACGGCTCCTACAACGTCGGAATGATCCGCGGGGCCTACCACTTCGCGCTGCCCAACGTCTCCAGCGGCGCCACCCAGGCCAACTTCTTCGCCTCCAACGGCGGCGGCTGGTCCCGCGACGGCAGGACCCTGCCCGGGGTGCTGGACATCGAGTACAACCCCTACGGCTCCACCTGCTACGGCCTGAGCCAGGCGGCGATGGTCAACTGGATCCGCGACTTCCTCACCACCTACCAGGCGCGCACCGGCCGTTGGGCGGTCATCTACACCACCACCAACTGGTGGACGACCTGCACGGGCAACTACGGCGGCTTCGGCGCCAACCACCCGCTGTGGATAGCCCGGTACGCCTCCTCCCCCGGAACGCTCCCGGCCGGCTGGGGCTTCCACACCTTCTGGCAGTACACCTCCACGGGCCCCACCGTCGGCGACCACAACCGTTTCAACGGCGCCTACGACCGGCTCCAGGCGCTCGCCAACGGCTAGGGCAAAGGCCGGGCGGCACACCGGAGGACACCGGGGCACCGGCACCCCCGGAGCCCCACAGGGGGCCATGCGCGACAATGGGCGCATGGCCCCCACCCCCACACACGGCCCCTCCACCGTCCCCGCACGCGCCCCGGACTCCGCCCCCGAGGTCCTGGACCGCCGCCGCGGCCCGCACGGCGAGGTGGTGCTGCGGCGCCATGGGGACCTGCTGCAGATCATCGCCAACGGCTGCTTCCTGATGGACACCTCGGACGGCCGCTCCGAGCGGCTGCTGGTCACGGCGGCCCTGGAGGAACTGGACGAACGCCCCTCCCCCGCCGTCCTCATCGGCGGCCTGGGCGTCGGCTTCTCCCTGGCCGAGGCCGCGGCCGAGCCGCGCTGGGGGCGCATCGAGGTGGCCGAGCGGGAGGCGGCCGTCCTGGACTGGCACCGCGACGGCCCGCTGCGGGCGTTGACCGCCGAGGCGCTCGCCGACCCGCGCGTGCGGCTGACGGGCACGGATCTGACGCAGTACCTGCGCAGCACCCCCACCCGCTGGGACGCGCTCTGCCTGGACATTGACAACGGCCCGGGCTGGACGGTCACCGAGGACAACGGCGGCCTCTACTCCCCCGCGGGCCTGGCCGTTTGCGCGGAACGGCTGACGGAGGGCGGCGTGCTGGCCGTCTGGTCGGCGCATCCGTCCCCCGGTTTCGAGCGGGATCTGCGGAATGCCGGGTTCACGCGCGTTCGCACCAGAGAAGTACCCGTCGCCCGAGGCGTTCCCGACGTGCTGTTTCTCGCCAGCCATCATCTCGCCAGGCAGGACTCGTAGCCGGGAGATGTCGCAGCGCCTTACGCTGCTGTGCAGTGCTCATCTGCACATTCGACAGCCAGAACCAGCCGACTGGTGCCCAGGACGATCCCGGGGGCGGGACAGATGACTTCGACAGAAATCAGGACAGCACCGATGGAACGCACCCATCAGGAGAAGACTTCGCCACCCCACGCGCCCGCCTCCGAGCCGGCCACGGCCGCCGCCCAGGACCGCACCGGCCACCACACCGCCCCCGTCACCACCCCGGGAGCCCAACGGCGTGTGCTGGTCGTGGAGGACGACTCCACGATTGTGGAGGCCATCGCCACGCGGCTGCGCGCCGAGGGCTTCCTGGTCCAGACGGCGGCGGACGGCCCGGCCGCGGTGGAGACCGCCGCCGCCTGGCACCCCGACCTGCTGATCCTGGACGTGATGCTGCCCGGCTTCGACGGGCTTGAGGTCTGCCGCCGCGTGCAGGCCCAGCGGCCGGTGCCGGTGCTGATGCTCACCGCCCGGGACGACGAGACCGACATGCTGGTGGGCCTGGGCGTCGGCGCCGACGACTACATGACCAAGCCCTTCTCGCTGCGCGAGCTCGTCGCCAGATCGCACGTGCTGCTCAGACGAGTCGAGCGCGCCGCGGTGGCCGCCACCACGCCCCGGCCCGGGAGCGTGCGGCTCGGGGACCTGGAGATCGACCGGACCCAGCGGCGGGTGCGGGCGGGCGGGAAGGACATCCACCTCACGCCCACCGAGTTCGACCTGCTGATGTGCCTGGCGCGCTCCCCGCGCGCGGTGCTCACCCGCGAGCAGTTGCTCGCCGAGGTGTGGGACTGGGCGGACGCCTCCGGCACCCGGACCGTGGACAGCCATGTGAAGGCGCTGCGCAGGAAGATCGGCGCCGAGCGCATCCGCACCGTCCACGGTGTGGGGTACGCCCTGGAGACGCCCCCCGGCTTCGCCGGCGAGCCCGCCGGACGGAGCCAGGCGGCCCGCGAGGTCTGATCGTCATGTCGGAGACGATCGGGCATTCCGCGTGGCGGCGGGCGTGGCCCATGATGTGGCGCGTGCTGCGACCTCTCGACCCCTTCCGGTCGGTCAAGGCCGCTCTCGGCTGGCTGGTGATCGTCTCCATCGGGATCACCACCCTGCTGACGCTGCTGGCCTACCGCTCCGACATAGAGCTACAGGTGATCGCGATCATCGCGATCATCGCCTCGCTGCTGGTCACCCAGTTCGTGGCGCAGTCCCTGGCGGCCCCCGTCCTGGAGATGACGGACGCCGCCCGGGGCATGGCGCGCGGCGACTACGGGCGCCGCGTGCGGGTCACCCGGCGCGATGAGCTGGGCGACCTGGCGCTGGCGTTCAACCGGATGGCGGCCGATCTCCAGGCGGTGGACCGCCACCGCAAGGAGCTGATCGCCAACGTCTCGCACGAGCTGCGCACACCCATCGCCGGGCTGCGCGCCGTGCTGGAGAACGTCGTGGACGGCGTGTGCGACGCCGACCCCGCGACGATGGCCACCGCGCTGCGGCAGACCGAGCGCCTGGGCCGCCTGGTCGAGCAGCTCCTCGACCTCTCCCGGCTGGAGAACGGCGTGGTGCCGCTGCACCCGCGCCGCTTCGACGTGGAGCCGTACCTGTCGGCCGTGCTCAACGACGCGAACGTCGCGCTGCGGCGCGGCCACGCCCGCAACGACGTCCGCTTCCGGCTGGACGTGACGCCGGGCACCCTTCACGCGCACGCCGACCCCGAGCGGCTCGACCAGGTGGTGACCAACCTGGTGGACAACGCCGTCAAGCACAGCCCCCAGGGCGGCCAGGTGACCGTCGTGGCCCGCCCCGGGCAGCAGCCCGGCGGGCTGGTCCTCGAAGTCCTCGACGAGGGGCCCGGCATCCCGCAGTCCCAGCGGCAGCTGGTCTTCGAACGCTTCGGGCGCGGCACCACCAACGGCGTCACGCCGCGTGACGGCGGGACGGGCCTCGGCCTGGCCATCGCCCGCTGGGCGGTGGACCTGCACGGCGGGACGATCGGGGTGGAGGAGTCCCGCCGGGGCTGCCGCATCCGCCTCACCCTGCCGGGTAACGCCAAGGCAAATATCTGACAAGGGCCTGACAAGGGGCCGGCCGCGGGCCGCTCCGGCGGCCCGGCGCGCCCTCCCGTCCCCGGCCGGTGCCCCGGCGCGTCCGCGAGCGCCGCCCGGCCGCCCCGGCGCGTCCGTGCTGCTGGGCGCGGGTGGGCGCGCCTGGCGCCACCCCAAGCTTTCGATGTTGCCAGGTCGTTATCAGTTCGTGCCGTCATCGGGCCAAACCTCATGCAGTTCCCGGCTGCTCTGTGACTGAAACCCCCAGCGGAATGTGGCGTGGGCCACGTCTGAGGGCCCGGGACTGCGCCGGGCGCTCCGGGAGGCGTAGCCTTGATGTCCGCTGTCCCATGACCTTGTGAAGCGGAAGAGGGCGGTTGCCGCCGTGTCGTCACAGTCCCCGAACACATCGCGTGTCGAAACCGGCCCCAGCGCAGAGAAGAACCCTGCCGCGGGCTTCGGTGCCAATGAATGGCTCGTCGACGAGATCTACCAGCAGTACCTCCAGGACCCGAACTCCGTGGACCGGGCCTGGTGGGACTTCTTCGCCGACTACAAGAAGCCGGACGGCGGCGAGGCCGCGGCCACCGCCGCGCCGGCCACTCCCCCGACGACGCAGACCCCGGCGCCCCAGGCCCAGCGGCCCGCGCCGCCCGCGCGGCCCGCCGCGCCCGCCGCCCAGGCCCCCGCGGCCCCGGCGAAGGCGGGCGCGGCGGCCGGGCAGGCGGCGCAGCCCGCGCGCCCTGCGGCCCCGGCCACCCCGAAGGAGCCCACCGCCAGGCCGACCGCGAAGCCCGCGGCTCAGGCGGACGGGACGGGACCGGAGTACGTGCAGCTGCGCGGCCCGGCCGCCGCCGTCGCCAAGAACATGAACGCCTCCCGCGACCTGCCCACGGCCACCTCGGTCCGCGCGGTCCCGGTGAAGCTGCTGTTCGACAACCGGATCGTCATCAACAACCACCTCAAGCGCGCCCGCGGCGGCAAGGTGTCCTTCACCCACCTCATCGGCTACGCGATGGTGCAGGCGCTGAAGGCCATGCCGGAGATGAACCACTCCTACGCGGAGCGGGAGGGCAAGCCGACGCTGGTCAAGCCGGACCACATCAGCCTGGGCCTGGCCATCGACCTGGTGAAGGACAACGGCGACCGGCAACTGGTGGTGGCCGGCATCAAGCGCGCCGAGACCCTGAGCTTCTTCGAGTTCTGGCAGGCGTACGAGGACATCGTGCGCCGGGCCCGCACCGGCAAGCTGACGATGGAGGACTTCTCCGGCGTCACCGCCTCGCTCACCAACCCCGGCGGCATCGGCACCGTGCACTCCGTGCCCCGCCTGATGCCCGGCCAGGGCGTGATCCTGGGCGTGGGCGCCATGGAGTACCCGGCCGAGTTCCAGGGCTCCTCGCAGGAGACGCTGAACCGCCTGGGCATCTCCAAGGTGATGACCCTGACCTCCACCTACGACCACCGGGTCATCCAGGGCGCCACCTCGGGCGAGTTCCTGCGCGTCATCAGCCAGTTGCTGCTGGGCGACGACGGCTTCTACGACGACATCTTCGAGGCCCTGCGCATCCCCTACGAGCCGGTCCGCTGGCACCGGGACATCGACGTCAACCACGACGACGAGGTCACCAAGGCCGCCCGGGTGTTCGAGCTGATCCACTCCTACCGGGTCCGGGGCCACCTGATGGCCGACACCGACCCGCTGGAGTACCGCCAGCGCCGCCACCCCGACCTGGACATCAAGGAGCACGGCCTCACCCTGTGGGACCTGGAGCGGGAGTTCGCGGTCGGCGGCTTCGCCGGCAAGTCGATGCTCAAGCTCCGCGACATCCTCGGCGTGCTGCGCGACTCGTACTGCCGCACCACCGGCATCGAGTACATGCACATCCAGGATCCCAAGGAACGCAAGTGGATCCAGGACCGCGTGGAGCGCCCGCACACCCCGCCGGAGCGCGAGGAGCAGCTACGGATCCTGCGCCGGCTGAACGCCTCGGAGGCGTTCGAGACCTTCCTCCAGACGAAGTACGTCGGCCAGAAGCGGTTCTCGCTGGAGGGCGGCGAAACGGTCATCCCGCTGCTGGACTCGGTGCTGGACGAGGCCGCCGAGGACCAGCTCGACGAGGTCGTCATCGGCATGGCGCACCGTGGCCGGCTGAACGTCCTGGCCAACGTCGTGGGCAAGTCCTACGCCCAGATCTTCCGCGAGTTCGAGGGCAACCTCGACCCGAAGTCGATGCACGGCTCCGGCGACGTGAAGTACCACCTGGGGACCGAGGGGACGTTCACCGGCCTGTCGGGGCGCACCATCAAGGTGTCGCTGACGGCCAACCCCTCGCACCTGGAGGCCGTGGACCCGGTCGTGGAGGGCGTGGCCCGCGCCAAGCAGGACATCATCGGGCGCGGCGGCCAGGACTTCACGGTGCTGCCGATCCTCATCCACGGCGACGCGGCCTTCGCGGGCCAGGGCGTGGTGGCCGAGACGCTCAACATGTCGCAGCTGCGCGGGTACCGCACCGGCGGCACCGTGCACGTGGTCATCAACAACCAGGTGGGGTACACCGCGACGGCCGCCGCCGCGCGTTCCTCCACGTACTGCACCGACGTGGCCCGGATGATCGAGGCCCCCATCTTCCACGTCAACGGCGACGACCCCGAGGCCGTGTGCCGGGTCGCGCGGCTGGCGTTCGAGTACCGGCAGGCGTTCAACAAGGACGTCGTGATCGACCTCGTCTGCTACCGCCGCCGCGGCCACAACGAGACGGACAACCCGTCCTTCACCCAGCCGCTGATGTACGACCTGATCGACAAGAAGCGCTCGGTGCGCAAGCTCTACACCGAGTCGCTGATCGGCCGGGGCGACATCACGCTGGAGGAGGCCGAGCAGGCGCTCCAGGACTTCCAGGGCCAGCTCGAGAAGGTCTTCAAGGAGGTCAGGGAGGCCACGGTCACCCCCGCTCCGCCGGAGAGCAACGCGCCGCGGCCGGAGTTCCCCGTGGCGGTGGAGACCGGCGTCTCCACCGAGGTGGTCAAGCGGATCGCCGAGTCCCAGGTGAACACCCCCGAGCGGATCACCGTGCACCCCCGGCTGCTGCCGCAGCTCCAGCGGCGCGCGGCGATGGTCGAGGAGGGCTCGATCGACTGGGCGATGGGCGAGCTGCTGGCCATCGGCTCCCTGCTGATGGAGGGCACCCCGGTGCGGCTGGCCGGCCAGGACACGCGGCGCGGCACCTTCGGGCAGCGGCACGCGGTGCTGATCGACCGCAGGACCGGCGAGGACTACACCCCGCTGCTCTACCTGACCGAGGACCAGGCGCGGTTCAACGTCTACGACTCCTTCCTCAGCGAGTACGCGGCGATGGGCTTCGAGTACGGGTACTCGCTGGCCCGGCCCGAGGCGCTGGTGATGTGGGAGGCGCAGTTCGGCGACTTCGCCAACGGCGCGTCCACCGTCATCGACGAGTTCATCTCCTCGGCCGAGCAGAAGTGGGGTCAGACCTCCGGCGTCACACTGCTGCTCCCGCACGGGTACGAGGGCCAGGGCCCGGACCACTCCTCGGGCCGCATCGAGCGCTTCCTCCAGCTGTGCGCGCAGAAGAACATGACGGTGGCGGTGCCGACCCTGCCGTCGAACTACTTCCATCTCCTGCGCTGGCAGGTGCACAACCCGCACCACAAGCCGCTGATCGTCTTCACGCCGAAGTCGATGCTCCGGCTGAAGGCGGCCTCCTCCACCGCGGAGGAGTTCACCTCCGGCGGCTTCCGCCCGGTGATCGGGGACGCCACGGCCGACCCGAAGGCGGTGCGCAAGGTGGTCCTCTCGGCGGGCAAGGTCTACTACGACCTGGCCGCGGAGCGGGAGAAGCGGGGCGCCACGGACGTCGCGCTGGTCCGCGTCGAGCGGCTGTACCCGCTGCCCGCCGACGAGATCAAGGCGGAGCTGGACCGCTTCGGCAGCGCCGAGACGGTGATCTGGGCGCAGGAGGAGCCGGCGAACCAGGGCGCCTGGCCGTTCATGGCGCTCTCCCTGCCGGAGGCGGTAGAACGCGCCCGCGGCCTGCGGCGGGTCTCCCGCCCGGCGTCCTCCTCGCCGGCGGTGGGCTCGGCCAAGCGGCACCAGGCCGAGCAGCAGGCGCTGGTCTCCGAGGTCTTCGACCTCTGAGGAGCACGGCCACGAACGCCGGACGGCCGGCGCTCCCCGGGCGGGGGGCGCCGGCCGTCCGGCGTTCCGCGCTCCCGCGGTCGCGAGAAGGACCGCGGGAGGACCGCGGGGGGCGGGCTCGGCCCGGGTCTCAGCTGAGCAGGGGCTCGAAGTCCCAGTACGGGCGCACCCGGGAGCGGGCGCTGACGGTGTGGACGTGCTGGGAGCCGAGGGTGGCGATCAGCCCGGCCAGCGCCTCCTCCTCCACCCGGTCGGCCTCCTCGCGCAGCCGCAGGCCGCGCAGGTCGGTGGCGAGCGCGACCTGCGCGGACAGGCTCAGGGGGTGCCGGGGGCCGAGCACGGATCCGGCGCGGCGGACGGTGTCCCGGCTGAGGGCCGCGGCGCCCTCCACGTCGCCGTCGAGGTTGCGCGCGGCGGTGGCGTTCATCGCGACGCCCAGGGTCCAGGGGTGGTCCGGGCCGAGCGCGGCCGTCATCTCGCTCAGGCACTCCTCCAGCAGCTTGCGCGAGGACTGCCGCTCCCCGGCGGCGCGCAGGACGAGCGCGTGGTTGACCCGGGTGCCGATGCTGAAGGGGTGCCGGGCGCCGAGGGAGACGCGGTAGCGCTCCATGGTGCGCTCGCCCAGCGCACGGGCCTGGTCCAGGCTGCCGTGGGCGCGTTGAACGAAGGAGCAGCAGGTGGCGATCCGCAGGGTCAGCGGGGAGGCGTCGCCCAGCACCCGCTCGGCCCGCTCCAGCAGCCCGGCCAGACGGGCGTGCGCGGCGGCCCGGTCTCCCGAGCGCAGTACGCACAGGGCGAGGTTCAGCTCGGCGGTGAGGGTCTGGGGGTTGTCCGGGCCCATGACGCGGCGGTGGGTCTCGACGCTGGGCTCGATGACGGACAGGGCCTCGTCGTACCGGCCCAGCAGGCGCAGGTCGAGGGCGTAAGCGTCCTCGGAGGAGAGGGAGAGGTTGTGCCGGGGGCGGTGGAGCTGGCGGCGGGCCTGGAGATTGACCCGGTCGGCCTCGTAGGCGTCGGCGAAGCGGCCCAGCAGCCGCAGGGAGGCGGCGAGGTTGTGGCGGGCGTTGAGCGTGCGCGGGTCCTGCTCTCCGACCAGCGCCAGGTACCGGCGCAGGACCCGCTCGGAGACCTGCAGGGACTCCTCGTACCGGGCGAGGCCGCTGAGGTCGGCGCCCAGACCCTCCTCGGCGCGCAGGACGGTGAGGTCGTCGGTGCCGCGGTGGGCGCCGAGGCGCTCGATGACCTGGCGGTCGAGCCGCTCGGTACGGGCGTAGTCGCCGGTGGGGCGCAGCAGTGTGGCGTACTGGGAGACGAGGTCCCACACCAGCGGGTCGTCCGCGCCGAAGGCGCTCTCCCAGGCGGTGCGGGTGCGCTCCGCGAGCTGGATGCCGATCTGGTACTCGCCCGCGAGGTAGAGGTAGTTGAGGCAGTTGAAGATGAGGGCGTGCATGTCGGCGTTGCGGCTGGTGAGGGCGCGGGAGGCGTCCAGGTGCGGGACGAGCTTGGCGTAGCGCGACCAGCGGCGGGTGTCCGCTGGGCGGCCGGGGTTGGCGGCGGACAGGGCGCGGCGCACGGCGCGGGAATACCGCTCCTGGTCCTGCTTGGACATGCTGCCGCGGACCGTCTGGTGGACCATCCGGTGCAGGTGGATGGTGCCGCTGTTCTCCGGGTCGGTCTCGGCGTCGGGGGCGTCCCAGCGGATGACGGAGTACTGGACGAGGCGGCTGATCGCGGCGTTCCACCGCAGGGAGTCGTCCATCAGGTCGGCCAGCTCCTCGGGGAGGTCCTGGGCCGGGACGCCGCGGACGAGCTGGGCGGGGATGGCGCCGGGCGCGAAGAAGGCGCACAGCCGCAGCAGCTCGACGGCCTCGGGAACGGTCTCGCGCAGCCGGTTGAGCAGTATCGAGAAGGTGGTGACGTAGCTCATCGGGAAGTCGGGTGCCACGCGCAGGCCCAGCTCGACCTCGGCGTCGCTCTCCAGCAGGGAGATGTACTCGGCCACGGACATGGTGGAGTCGCTGAGCCAGCCGGCGGTCTGGTCCAGGGCCAGCGGCAGGTCGCCCAGGGCGTCGGCCAGCAGGGCGGCGTCCTGGGCGCCGATGCGGGGGGCGCGGCGGCGGACGAAGGCCACGGACTCGTCGCGGTCGAAGACGGGGACCTGGAGGAGGGCGGTATTGTGCTCGCCCCAGGCGTGGTTGCGCGAGGTGATGAGGGTGTGCCCGGTGCCGGTGGGGATGAGGTCCGCGATGGGGCCGGGGTCGTCGGCGCCGTCCAGGACGACGAGCCAGCGGGCCCAGGGGTCTCCGCGGCGCAGGGCGTCGCGGACGGCGCGCAGGCGCTCGCCGTACTCGTGCCCGGTGGGCAGGCCGAGGGCGGGGGCCAGCTCGGCCAGGCGCTGGCGCAGGGTGCTGCGCTGGTCGGCGGGGACCCACCAGACGACGTCGTACTCGGAGCCGAAGCGGTAGACGTACTCGGCGGCGGCCTGGGTCTTGCCGACGCCGGAGAGTCCCAGCAGCGTGACGACGCCGGCGCCGGGAGCGGAGCGCTGGAGGAGGTCGTAGAGCCGCTGGAGGGTGATCTCGCGGCCGGTGAAGGTGACCTTGCGGCGGGGGACGCCGCCCCAGACGCGGGGCGGGTCGTGGGGGTAGCGGGGGGCGGTGCCGCGGCCGAGGGTGGAGCTGGAGTCGCTGATGAGGGCGGGGCTGGTGCCCAGCAGCCCGGCCAGGCGCCGCTCGGCTTCGCGGGCGCCGATGCCCCACAGCTCGGTGGTGCCGCCGAAGGCGGGCGCGGCGGCGGGCTTGGGCTCGGGCGAGACGGAGACGGCGGCGAAGCGCGCGGAGTTGGGGGCGACGACGGAGCGCAGCGCGGCGTTCCACTCGGCGTCGGTGCGGGGGCCGAGCTTGAAGTACCAGTCGCTGAGGACGACGAGGATGCGGCCGTCGGAGAAGAGCAGGTCGCGCAGGGCCACTTCCAGGGGAACCTCGACGGGCGGGTTCCACAGCTGGAAGACGACCTGCCAGCCCTGCCGCTCCAGCCGGTCGCCGATCCACGCGGCCCAGGCGCGGTTGAAGCCCGCGTAGCTGATGGTGACCCGGGGGGTGGCCGGCGGGACGTCCTGTGCGGGCATGGCGTGCGTCTCCTCGTGCTCCCTGGTACCTCTCCGCTTCCGCTGGCGGGCGACCGGCGGGCCGATGGCCCGTCAGATGTCCCCCTGGCAGGAAACATACACCTCGGGTCCGACAGGTATGCGCGCTACCTGCCGTGCTGGCGCAGCCACAGGGTGCGCGCGGTCTCGACGTAGGCGGCGGCGCGGATCAGGTGCCCGGAGGGGGGCGCGGGGGCGCGCAGCCGCTCGTGGCGTTCGGCCATGGCGCCGGTGAACAGCCGCCCGGCGTCGGTGAGGGCGCGCGCCTCGCGCAGCGCCGGCAGGACGGCGCCGACCTGGGTCCAGCAGCGGGCGTGGGCGGCCCAGGCGGCGTCCCGGGCGGTGGGGTCGGGCAGGGCCAGGGCCAGGCGCTGCCAGAACCCGGCCAGGGCGAGGTGGGCGTAAGTGCCGTGCAGGAGGCCGTCGAACGGCCGGGGCCCGGGCCGCCAGGGGGCCCAGTGGCGGGGCTCGGGCCCGGCGGTGTGCAGGGGAACGAGGGCGGCGAGGGCGGTGAGCTTGGCGTGCTGGAGCTCGTGGGCCAGGCCGGCGGCGAGGTCGGCGGCGCTGGGCGGGGTGGAGGCCATCACGGCGCCGAAGGCGGTGGAGGTGGTGCCGCTGGTGTGGCCGCCGCCGGGGCGCAGGGTGGGGACGATGCAGTCCAGCAGGGCGAGTTCGGCGGCGCGGGCGGCGCCGCCGAGGCCGGTCAGCGGCAGGGCCTCCTCCCACAGGCGGGCCCAGCGGGCGCGTTCGCCCGGCGGGAGGGCGGCGGGGGCGGCGGTGCGGAAGGGGCCGGGGTCGAGGTCGTCCAGCAGCACGGGCCGGGGCCCGCCGGGGAGGGTGCGCAGCGGCAGCCAGCGGGGGTCGCGGGAGCGCCAGCCGGCCTCCTCGGGGGCTACCTCGGCGGCCGGGGCCCCGGCGGCGCGGACGGTGAAACGGCCGCCCTCCCCGCCGAGTTCGGCGGGCGTTCCGTCGGGTACGGGGCAGTGCAGGGCGCCGAGGGTGGGCAGGGTGACACGACCGCCGTGGACGGGGACGCGGGCGGTGAAGCCGGTGCCGGAGCGGACCGCGGCGGCGGCGGCCAGGGCGCCGAGGCCGGCGAGGTCGCGGGCGGCTCCGGGCCCGGGGCCCGGGGGTCCGGCGAGGCGGGCGAGGCAGCGTTCGGCCCAGGGGCCGGTGAGGGAGTAGAACAGCACGCCGCGGGCGGCGGCGGGGGCGGCGCGCTCGGTCTCCTCCAGCAGGGCGGCGTGGTCGCGGGCGGCCCCGGCAGCGGGGGCGGCGTCCACGGCGTCCAGGAGGGCGCGCAGCAGGAGCAGGCGCCGGGTGTGCTGCCCGGCGGCGAGGCGGGCGAGGGTGTCGCCGCCGCCCTCGGTGCCGCCCAGAGCGCGGACCTCCTCGTCGGTGAGGGGGGCGGCGGGGGCCGCCGGCGCGCCGCTCATGGCGTCGCCGCCGCCTCGGGGTCGCGGGCCCGGCGCAGGGCGGCGGCGACGTGGTGGATGAGGCGTTGCAGGTCGCGGCAGTAGACGGACCGGTTGCGGAAGCCGTGGCCGTGGCGGTAGCGGTGGGCGTAGTGGCCGCCGCCGCAGACGTGCAGCACGGGGCAGGCGCGGCAGTCCGCGGCCAGGGCCTCGGCCCCGGCCTGGCGGGCAGCGACGCCGGGGTGGTCCAGGGCCTCGTCGAGGGCGTTGCGGAAGACGTCCAGGCCGGTGAGGGCGGCGCCGGGGTAGGCCGACTTGAGGGAGTCGACCTGCTCGATGCTGCCGTCGGTCTCGATGACCACGGCGGTGAACGGCTGGAGCCCCAGCGCCTCGGTCCCGGCGGGCAGGCCGAGGAGGAGGGCGATGCACTCCTGGAACAGCCGCACCCGGGTGCGGCGCCGGTCGGCGTGCCACCAGGCGTCGAAGACGGCGCACAGCCAGTCGCCGTAGGGCGTGGCGGAGGAGCCGGGGGTCAGGCCGGGCGGCGGGGCCGTCCAATTGCCGTGCGGAAGGAGGAAGTCGACGGACGGGGGGCTCAGCGTGAGGAGGGAGGCGTAGACCTCGGCGGGGTCGGTGGCCGGGTCGATGACGCACAGCACGCCGGCCCAGGAGGCGCGGTGCCGCTCCTGGCCCAGCAGGCGGGCGGCGCGCAGCAGGCCGGGCCAGGCGGGGCGCCCGGCGTGGTCCACGCGCAGCCGGTTGTGCGCGGCGGTGCCGCCGTCCAGGCTGAGGCCGACGCGGATGCCGTGCGCGGCGAGGGCGAGCAGGCGTTCCTCGGTCAGCAGCGTGCCGTTGGTCTGGAGGGCGGGGTACAGCGCGCAGCCCTCGGGCAGCAGCGCGCGGACGCGGCGGACGAACGCCCCCAGCTCGGCCGGGTCGCTGAGCAGCGGCTCGCCGCCGTGCAGGACCACGGAGACGGCGGGCAGGCGGTGCTCCGCGGCGTGCTCGGCGATGCGGCGGGCCGTTTGCTCCAGCATCGCCGGGGAGGCGGCCCGGGGCTGGCGGCGCCAGCCGTCGTCGGCCGCGAAGTACATGTAGCAGTAGCGGCAGGCCAGGTTGCAGCGGCTGTTGACCTTGATGACGAACTGCCGGAACGGCTGCGCGCCCCCTACCGTCTCCACGACGGGAAGCCTTCCGGCACCGCCGCCCCGCAAACGACAGCGGTCATTGTTTGACCAGTAAGAGACATAAAAGGGTCCTGAAGTGACTTACAGCCTCGGGGCGTTGCCGGGCGGGCTCTCGTTGTACTGGTCGAACTGGTTGAAACCCATGAGAGTGCCGATCGGCGCGCCGCCTCCGCCCCCGCCGGCCGGCTCCGTCACCCTCTCGCGCAACTCGGCCAGCACCTCGCTGAGCACCGGATGGTCCAGATCGCGCAGCTCGGTCAGGCTGAACCCGAGCAGATCCGGCAGCGGCTCCCGTCCGTCGCCCACGTGCATCTCCCCCTCCCCTCGCGGCTCTTCGGCCTTTCGGCGCCAGTCGAGGATTCCCGCCCGGCCCAAAGGGGAAACGCCGCCCCCGGCCCATGCCGGAAAGCGCCCCGGAAGCAACCACGGCGCACCCGGAGCACCACCCCGCGCCGGGGGCGCACGCCGCGACGCCCGGCCGGGGCCTACCGCTCGCGGCGCAGGGCCGCCAGACGGGCCGCCGTGGCCGCCCCCAACTCCTCGCCGTCCGGGAGGCTGTGCCACAGCGCGAGGGAGGCCTCGTACGCATCGCGGGCGGCCAGCGGGCGGCGGGCCTCCTGCGAGACCACGCCCCGCTGGTGCAGCGCGGCGGCGGCCAGCCGCACCGGCTCCTCGGGGTCGGTCACCTCCGGCTCGGCGTCCCGCGCCGCCGCGGCCGTGCGGCGGTACGCGTCCGCCGCCCGCTCCAGCAGCTCCCGCCGCAGCCGGTGCCGGTAGGCCCGGCGCAGCGTCTCGCCCAGCTCGTACCAGGCCCGGGCCGCGGCCAGCGGCGTGGGCGCGTCCCGGGCGGCCAGCGTGAACAGGTGCTCGGCCTCCCGCAGATCGACCAGCTCCTCCGTCTCCCGGTACCGCACCATCAGGGCCCGGCCCAGGAGCAGCAGCCGCCCGGGCATCCGCGGGTCGCCCGCGGGCGTGGCCATCCGCGCCTCCCGCAGCACCCGCACCGCCCGGGAGATGAACGGCGCCCCGTCCCGCAGCCCCGCCCGCCGCAGCAGCGCCCGGCCCCACTCCTCGATCAGCCCGCCGTAGTCCGGGTCGTCGCGGGAGAGCAGCCGCCCGGCCTCCTCGAACTGGCCGGCCGCCTCCTCCAGTCGTTCCGGGTCGCCCCCCGCCTCGAAGGAGCGCACGGCCAGCCGCCCCAGCCGCGCCCGGCAGGCGGCCCGCAGCTCGGGCACGTCGGCGGCCAGCAGCAGGGCGCGTTCGACGTCCAGACCGGCCCGTGCCCACTCGCTCCCCGTCAGCAGCAGGGCGTCGGCCAGGTCGAGCAGGGCCAGGGCGCGGCCCGCGGCGGGGGCGTTCTCCGCGTCCAGCGCCCAGCAGCCCAGGCGCAGCGACTCGGCGGCCTGCGCGGCGTAGACCCGCAGCCGCTCGGCGTCCGGGGCGGTGCCCGCCAGCCGCAGCAGGGCCCGGCCGTGGGCCAGCGGCAGGCCGCTGGGGCGGCGCTCCCCGGCCGGCCAGGCGTCGGCCATCGCCTCCACCATGCCCACGCTCTCCTGGAGCAGCGCGGTGTCCCCGCCCAGGCGCCACTGCTCCTCCAGCACCTCGATCCGCTCCAGCGTCAGCTCCAGCGCGGCGTCCCGCTCCAGGCCCGGCGTGGCGCAGACGGCCGCGAACTCCCGGTCCGCGCGCCGCCACAGCTCCAGCGCGCCCCGCGCGTCCCCGGCGTCCCGGCGCTCCCCGGCCAGGGCGTGCAGCACCCGGGCCTGCGCGATGCGCGCGGGCAGCGCGCCGACGTGCCCGGCGGCCACGTCCGCGGCCTGCCGCGCCTCGGTGAGCAGCTCGCCGTCGCGCTGGGCCCGCCACAGCCGCAGCAGTTGCTCGGCCAGCTCGCTCCACAGCTCCGGGTCGGTGCCCCGGCCCGCCTCCCGCTGCTCCGCGGCGGCCTGCCGCAGCAGCCGCACGGCGTCGAGCTGGTGCTGGACCTTGCCCTCGGCGTCGAACCTGGAGGCCAGCGCCCTGGCCTCCTCGACCGCCGCCGCGGGCGGGTGCGCGGCGGGCCCGGCCGCGGCGGCGACGGGCCGGGGCGGCTCGGGCAGGAAGCGGCGCAGCACCTTGGCGGCCACCTCGGCGAACGGCCGCGGCACCCGCCGCGCGCCGGTGTCCGCCCGCGCCGCCTCGGCCGCCGCGCCCGGGGCGGCCTCCCCGGAGAGCTGGGCCAGGGCCAGGGCGGGGAAGTTGGGACCGGACCGGCCGAAGCGCTGCTCGACGTACCCCGAGCAGTGCTTGAGGACGAGCAGCGCCTCGTCGTGGCCCAGGCGGCGCAGCAGCTCCTCGTGCACGCCGGGCGCGAACGCGTACCACAGGCCGTCGCCCGCGCCCCCCTCGGTGCCGCGCCGCAGCAGGCCGCTGAGCAGCACCTCCGACAGCTCGGCCGGGCCCGAGTCGGGCAGCATGGTGCGCTGCACGAGCTGCATCACCGGCAGGAACAGCGGCGCGGCGGCCAGGTAGACGGCGAGCTGCCCGGCGGCCGGGGAGGCCGCGGCGCGGAAGCGCGAGACCCGCGCCTCGGGGCGCGGCGGGGGCCCGGCGGCGCGGCGGGCGGGCGCGGCGGGCTGGTCGGCGCGGACCCAGCCGACCGCGGCGGGCACCGAGCCGGGCCCGGGGCCGGCGAGCAGCCGGGCCCAGGCGCCCAGGGCGGCGGGCGTGGGCGGCAGCACGGGAACGGGCACGGCCTCCGGGTGCGGAGGCGGCGCGGGCCCGTCCTCGGCGGCGAACCGGGGCCTGGCCGCGCCGGCCGGCCCCTCGTCCCGCAGCAGCGTCCCGTGCGTGACCGGCAGCCGGGTGCGCGCCCACAGCCGCCCGGGCAGGGGCTGGACCACGGCCACGGGGCCGTACCGCCCCAGGGCGTGCAGCAGCCGGTGCGCCTCGCCGGAGCGCCACAGCGGGCCGGTGCAGTCGCTGACCAGCACGGTCAGCCGCCGCCCGGTGGGGTCGGCCAGGCGGAGGGCGGGGTTCAGCGGCGCCTCGGCGGGGTCGAAGCGGCGGCTGACGGCGGGCTCGCCGCCGGGCAGGGCGTGCAGGTAGCGGACGTTCAGGTCGCGGAACGCACCCAGCCGGGCGAAGACCTCGGCCAGCTCGCCGACCATCCGCTGCCACACCCGCATCGCCGGGGAGGCGTCCATCAGTAGCTGGACCTCGGAGTGGCCGCGGGTGTCCTCGCGGAAGGCGGGCGTGAGCAGGCCCCCGGCGCGGGCCGTCAGCTCCACCGTCTCGCGCTCGTCCAGCGCGGGCGCGGGCGCCGAGCGGCCGGAGCGGGCGGGGGGCGCGGCGGGCGGGCGGTAGCGCTGTAACGGCCGCAGCGCGCGCTCGAGTTCGAGCAGGCCGGGCAGCGAGCGCGCCTCGGGAACGCCCACCCGCAGCGCCTCGCGGGGCATCTCGGCCGTCTCGGCGTGCAGTCCGACCACCTCGTCCTGGCGCCGGGGGGCGCGGCCGGGGCGGGACGGCCCGCGCGGCTCCTCCGTCACGTCGGGCCGCGCGGGGTCGCCGGGGCCGGGCTGGTAGCCGGGCACGGCGTCCGGCCCGGATCCGGGCAGCGGCCGGGGCCCGGGCTCGGCGGGGGCGCCCGTGGGGCGCGAGTACTGGGCGAGCCAGAGCGCGTCCGCGAGGTTGCCCAGGTCCGGGTCGAGGCCGGCGCCGCGCAGGGCACGGATCAGCGCGGCGAGGCGGTCGGGGCTGGGCCTGGCGGCCGGTTCTGGCATCGTCGGCCTACCTCGGGCGGTCCAGGCGCTGGATGAGCATGTCGGCCAGTCTGTCGCGGGTCGGCGGCTCGGCGTGATGGGTGAGGTAGATGGCGTTCAGGAGCTGATCGGTGGCCAGCTCCTCGGTGCGGGAACGCTCAAGGAACCGGTTTATCAGGTCCTCCCCGACGCGGGCGAGTTCGTCGCCCAGGTGGGCGCGCACCACGGTGGCGAGGCGCTCGGCGTCGGGCTTGTCCATCTCCAGGTGGATGCAGCGGCGCAGCAGCGGGGCGGGGAAGTCCCGCTCGCCATTGCTGGTGAGGACGACGAAGGGGAAGGCGTGGCAGCGGACGCGGCCGTCCCGGACGGTGACCTTGGCGCCGTCGTCGGTGAGGACCTCCACCTCGGGCTCGCGCTCGGCGATCCGCTCCAGTTCCGGAAGGGTGAACTCGCCCTCCTCCAGGACGTTCAGCAGGTCGTTGGGCAGGTCGATGTCGCTCTTGTCCAGCTCGTCGATGAGCAGGACGCGGGGGCGGGCGGTGGGCAGCAGCGCGGTGCCCAGCGGGCCCAGGCGCAGGTAGCTGCCGATGCCGCCGGGGGCCGCGGCCCCGGAGCCTCCGGCGGCGATCTGCGTGTCCTGGAGGCGGGCGATCGCGTCGTAGTGGTAAAGGCCGTCGCCCAGGGCCGTGCGGCTGACGATGGGCCAGTGGAGCACCCGGCCCAGGCCCAGCTCGTGGGCCACGGCGTGGGCGAGGGTGCTCTTCCCGGTGCCGGGGCTGCCGGTGACCAGCAGGGGGCGGCGCAGGTAGAGCGCGGCGTTGATGATCTCCAGCTCCTCGGCGCTGGGCCGGTGCATCTCGGCCAGGTGCCGGTAGGCGCCGAGGCGGCGGGTGGTGGCGCTGTCCGCCTCGGGGCCGGGGGCCACCAGCGGGCCGCCGTCGAAGTCGCGCCAGGGCGGCGGCCCCGGCAGCGCGCGGATCCCGTCGTGCGGCTCGCCCGCGCCGCGGTAGATGAGCCACTCGCCCGCGGCCGGCTCCGGGGTGGGTTCTGACACGGCCACAGCATGCTCCTCGTCGTCGGATCCGGAAAGGGCCTGCCCGGAAAGGGCCGGCCCGTCTGCGCCCGCGCCGCCCGGCCTCACGGCGTCTCCAGCGGGTCGTCGGCGCCGGGCAGGGCGCGGCCGGGGTCCGCGTAGAACAGGGCCAGGCCCCGCGCCCAGCCGGTGCCGGGCAGGCCCGCGCCGAGCCGGGTCCGCAGCCGCCACACCTCGGCGGGCAGCCGCCCGCCGTGGCCGGCCCCCGCGACGGTGCGGGTCACGCCGCTGTGGAAGCCGTCGCAGGCGGCCTCGCGCTCCTCGGTCTCGCGGCGCCAGAGGAAGACGTTGTAGCCGCTGGCCATCACCCGGTGCAGGGCGGCCGGCTCGCCGCCGGTGGCCGGGGTGTGGCACAGGACGGGAACGGCCGCCTGGTGCCGGGCGATGAGGACGGCGGGCTGCGGCAGCGACTGGGGGCGCCCGGCCAGGCAGTCGAGGATGTCGGGCTCCATCCGCCCGGCGTGCACGCGGGTCCAGCGGGCCAGCCGCAGCTCGCGCAGCTCGTCGTTGTCCTCGGCGCCGGGGACCGGGTCGGTGCAGCGGACGACGACCGGGCGCTGCTCGCCGAGGCGCGGGCCGCCGGGGGTCAGCCGCCACTCCTCGACGGGGAAGCCGAGCAGCCGGTAGGGCAGGGCGGCCTCCAGGGTGACGGGAACGCCGGGCTCGTCGCCGCGGCGGAACGCCTCGGTCAGCGCCGCCCGCAGCCGCTCGGGCGGCTCGCCGGGGCCGACGGCCCGGAAGTCCTCGTCCAGCGAGGCGATGTCGCCGGAGGGCAGCGCCACGCACACCCGCCAGTCGTACCGGCCGCGCTCCCAGCCGTGCGGGGTCAGCTCCAGCAGGACGTGCGGCTGCGGGTCCCCGGCGGGCGCGGCGGGGTCGTGGCCGGGGGCGCGCCCGAGGAGCGCGCGCCGGGCGGCTGCCTCGCGTTCGCGGATTCTGGCGTCCTGCTCGGCGCGCAGCTCGGCACGCCAGTGCCGGGGCAGCTCGGCGCCCGCGGCGGTGGTCTCGACCCAGTCCAGCAGGGCGGCCTCGGCGCCGGGCGCGGCGGGGAAGGGGCGTTCGGCGGTGGCGGCGTGGGAGGCGTACCGCAGCACGGCCTCCAGCTCGCCGGGGCCCTGCCAGACGTCGTAGAGCAGGCCGAGGCCGTCGCGCCAGCCTCGGGGGGCGGGCAGGGAGCCCTCGTAGGGCCAGCCGCGCAGGCGGGTGACGATCTCGTCGAGGCGGCGGGCGGAGACGGGCGGGGGCAGCTCGGCCAGCAGGCCCAGCAGCCGCACCCGCTGACCGGCCGTCAGGGCGCGGCCGGCGCTGGCCCCCAGGCGGCTCTGCGCGTCGGTCCAGGTCAGCCCGGGGTGGCCGGTGACGTCCCGGTGGCGCTCGGCGTGGTGCCGGTCGTGGCCGCGCAGGACGCGCTGGTAGAGATCGGCGGCCTTGTCCTCGGCCGGGTCGCCCGAGGCGTCGGGGGCGACGTCCGGGGCGGGGCCGTCGCTCGCGCAGGAGGCCGTGGCGGAGTCGTCCCAGCCGCCGCCGTGCCGGGCGGCCAGGCGGCGAAGCTGGACGACGGAGACCGCCAGGCCGCCGTCGCGGCCGGTGCGGGCGGCCTTGACCACGCCGATGACCTCGCCGCGCTCCAGGTCGACCAGCGGCCCGCCGGAGACGCCCTCGGGGATCTCGTCCTCGTTGCCCAGCTTCAGCTGGCCGTCGCTGCCCAGCTCGCCGCGGACGGTGCACCGGCCGCTGTAGTAACCGGGGCCGTCGCCGGTGTCGAGGACGCCGAAGTAGGCGACCTCGCCGCGGGTGAAGACCTTGGCGGTGCGCTCGGTGAGCCAGACGCAGGGGTGGGGGACGGGGTCCAGGAGGCGGATGAGGGCGAGGTCGGGGGCGCGCCAGATGCCGCCGGCCGGGCTCCGGGACGGCTCGGCCCACTCGACCCGGCCGGGGACCGGGCGCTCGGATCCCTTCAGGCTCACGCCCACCTCGCGCCTTCCTTCCGCGTCCGTCTCCCCTCGAAGTGCCACGTGGGCGCAGGTGAGCACCCAGCCCGGCGCCACCAGGAAGCCGCTGCCCCAGGGTGGCGAAACCGGTCCGCCCCCGTCATACCCGCCCGGCGCCGCGTGGATGCGTACGGTCGCCGGCTCGACGAGGACGGCCAGGGTCTCGAAGGGGTCGCCGCCCGCGGGCCGCGCGCCCCCGCCGGCCGGGGCGGTCATGCGGAGGGCCCCAGCTCCTCGGGCGGGCCGCCGTGCCAGGTCAGGGTGACCGAGAGGGCACCCTTGGCCTCGCCGTCGGCGAGCATCCCGACGACCTTGCCGGCGCGGGCGGTCAGCTCGATGCCGAAGGTGACGCTGACCTCGTCGGGCCGCGCGGCGCGCAGCCCCTCGGCGACGGAGGCGGCGACGCCCGTGATCAGGTCGCGCAGGCTCTCCATCCCGGCGGTGGCTCCGGCGGCGGCCTGGCGGGCGGCGCGGGAGGCGAAGCCGGTGTCGGTGTACCCGGCGGCGGGGCCGGCGGGCGGCTGGGGGGGCACGAGCTGCTCGGCGCCTGTGATCCGGGCCCAGACGGGCGTGCCGTCCGGCAGGCTGACCCGGGTGATGGACGAGCTCATACCGACCCCCCCGTCGCTGCGTGGTGAGGGAAGGTTATCGAGCGTGGCGGACGGCTGCCTATCCTGGGCTTTTCCTGATCCCCCATCTGTAGCCGTTCTGTTTCTGTACCGGGAGCGCGTCGTGTACTTCACCGACCGAGGCATCGAGGAACTCGCCCAGCGGCGGGGCGAGGAGGAGGTCACGCTCGAGTGGCTGGCCGACCAGCTACGGGTGTTCGTGGACCTCAACCCGGACTTCGAGGTGCCCGTGGAGCGGCTGGCGACGTGGCTGGCCCGGCTGGACGACGAGGACGACGAGGACGACGAGGACGGCTAGGGGACCGGACGAGGCCGGGGACCCGCGGGCGGTCGCGAGGGGCTGTCGCGACCGCCGACGTCACCCTTGACTTCCCCGGCACGCGATATATCGTGTCTCCCAGAGACACGATATATCTCCGTGTGCGCGTGGATCCGGGGAGGTCCCCATGATCGGGAAGTCCGGCAGGGCCGGTACGGCCGAGTGGTCCGTCGAGGACGAGCTGACGCTCTCGTTCGACGAGGAGCCCATCGACGAGCTGGACGTCCGGATCGTCAACGGCGCGGTCAACGTCGTGGGCACGGCCGGCCCGGACGCGCGGGTCGAGATCTCCCAGGTCTCCGGCCCGCCGCTGCTGGTGCGCCGCAAGGGCCGCCGGCTGACGGTGGCCTACGACGACCTCCCCTGGCACGGCTTCCTCAAGTGGCTGGACCGCAAGGGCTGGCGGCGCTCCGCCGTCGTCTCCGTGTCGGTGCCCGCCGCCAGCGCGCTGAACGTCGGCGTGGTCGGCGCCTCCGCCGTCGTCAGCCGGATCGCCGGGCGCACCGCCATCCGCGGCGTGAGCGGGGACGCCACCCTGGTCGGGCTCAGCGGCGCGGTGCGGGCCGAGACGGTCTCGGGGCACCTGGAGACCCAGTCCCTGGCCGGTCAGCTCCGCTTCAGCTCGGTCTCCGGCAGCCTCACGGTCATCGACGGCGGCAGCCGCCTGCTGAAGGGCGACACGGTCAGCGGCGACATGGTGGTGGACCTGGCCCCGGGCCCGGGCGCGGCCGACCTGCGCCTGTCCACGGTCTCCGGGGACATCGCGGTGCGGCTGCCCGAGCCGGCCGACGCCCGCGTCGAGGCGAACACCGCGGGCGGCGCCGTCTCCTCGGCCTTCGCCGAGCTGTCGGCCTCGGGCGGCTGGGGCGCCCGACAGCTCACCGGCACGCTGGGCGACGGCTCCGGCGCGGTCGTGTGCTCCACCGTCTCCGGGGGCATCGCCCTGCTGCGCCGGCCCCCCGCCGAGCACGACACGGCCGCCGCCCCTCTGCGGAAGGACGTCTGACATGCCCCCGGTCTTCGGCCACGGCCGCCTCCGCCTCTACCTGCTCAAGCTGCTCGCCGAGTCCCCCCGCCACGGGTACGAGGTGATCCGCCTGCTGGAGGAGCGCTTCCACGGCCTGTACGCGCCCTCCGCCGGCACGGTCTACCCCCGGCTGGCGAAGCTGGCCGCCGAGGGCCTGGTCACCCAGTCCGAGGAGGGCGGCCGGAAGGTGTACGCCCTCACCCCGCGCGGCCGGCGGGAGCTGGCCGACCGCGGGGAGGAGCTGACCCAGCTGGAGCGGGAGATCCGGGACTCCCTGGCGGCGCTGGCCGCCGACATCAGGGAGGACGTCAGCGGCTCGGCCCGCGACCTGCGCCAGGAGGTCAAGGAGGCCGCCGCCGCGGCCCGGGCCGGGTCCACGGCGACGGCGGCCGGCCGCGCGGCCTGGGCGGCCGAGGCGCGCCGGGCCAAGGAGGAGAGCCGCCGCGCCCGCCGGGAGGCGCGCGAGGCCCGCGAGGAGGGCGAGGCGGCCCGGCACCGGGTGGAGGAGGCGGCCCGGCGCATCCACGACCGGGTGCAGAGCCGCGCCGACGCCGGGGACTGGCCCGGCGCGGTCCGCGAGGGCCTCGACGGCCTCAGCCACGAGATCGGCGGCTTCTCCCGCTTCATCCCCACCCCCCCGTGGCCGGGCTGGGCGGGCGAGCCGGAGCAGCCCGTGGAGGACCCGGCGCGCGAGCTGGAGCGCCTGCTCGACCGCTTCCGGGACGACGTCCGGGACGCGGCCCGCGACCACGGCGTCACCCAGGACGACCTGCGCGAGGCCCGCCGCCACCTCTCGGCGGCGGCGGCCCACCTCGTCTCCCTCCTGCGCACCTCCCGCGGCTGAACGCCCGGCAGCGCGCCGGTGCACGGCCCCGCCCGCCGCCCGTCGCCCGGGACGTTCCCGGCGTCCGTCAGCGGTGGCGTTCCGCCTGGGCCGCTCAGGGGGTGAAGACGATCTTGCCGAAGATGTCGCCGTGGGCCAGGCGGGTGAAGCCCTCGCGGGCCCGCTCCAGGGGCAGGACCGTGTCGATCAGGGGGCGCACGCCGGTGGCCGTGCAGAAGCTCAGGAGGGAGGCAAGCTCCTCCTTGCTGCCCATGGTGGAGCCGACGACCCTCAGCTCCAGGAAGAAGATGCGGTTCAGCTCGGCCGACTTCGGGGCCTGGCCCGAGGTGGCCCCGGAGATCACCAGGGTCCCGCCCGGCCGCAGGGACCTCACCGAGTGCTGCCAGGTGGCGGCGCCGACGGTCTCGATGACCGCGTCCATCCGCCGCGGCAGGCGCGCGCCCGCCTCGAAGGCGCCCTCCGCGCCCAGCTCCAGGGCCCGCTTGCGCTTGGCCTCGTCCCGGCTGGTGACGAAGACCCGCAGCCCGGCCGCCGCGCCGAGCACGATGGCGGCCGTGGCCACGCCGCCGCCCGCGCCCTGCACCAGCACGCTGTCCCCGGGCCGCACCGCGGCGTTGGTGAACAGCATCCGGTAGGCCGTCAGCCAGGCGGTGGGCAGGCAGGCCGCCTCCTCGAAGGACAGCTCCTTCGGCTTCGGCAGGACGTTCCAGCGCGGCACGGCCACCCGCTGGGCGAATGTGCCCTGGTACTTCTCGGTCAGCAGCGTGCGCCGCTCGTCCGCGCCGACGCCGTGTCCGGTCGCGCCGATGACGGAGTGGACCACGACCTCGTTGCCGTCGGCGTCCACGCCCGCGGCGTCGCAGCCCAGGATCATCGGCAGGGCCTCCTGCCCGAGGCCGACGCCCCGGAGCGTCCACAGGTCGTGGTGGTTGAGCGAGGCGGCCCGGACGTCGACGACCGTCCAGTCCGGGGGCACGACCGGCTCGGGGCGGTCGCCCAGCTCCAGCCCGTTCAGCGGCTGTTCGGCATCGAAGCGCGTGGCATAGGCAGCAAACATGCGTCCACGCTAGTCCCGGCCGCCTGCTCGTTCCAGATCCGCCCGCGCGCTGCGACGATGGACACACGAGGTGGGGAGGTTGGCATGGGCACAGTATTCCTGCGGCGGCTGACCAGGTGGCAGGCCGAGACCGAACGCGAGGACATCGCCGATCTGTACGTGGCGGCGCTCCGGGGAGAGCCGGGCCAGGACCGCGCGGCGTTCCTGCGCGCGCTGGTGGACCGCGACGCGCAGCAGCCGGAGTTCACGATGGTCGTGGCCGGGGACCCGGCCCTGGCCGGGGCCGCCTGGGGGCACCGCGCGGACCGGGGCGGGGCGTGGTGGGAGCGTTTCGCCGAGGTGCCGACCGAGGTGGCCGAGCAGACCGCTCGGCAGGTCTTCGTCGTCGCGGGCCTGGTCGTCGCGCCCCGGCGGCGCCGCGAGGGCCTGGCGACCCGGCTCCAGCAGCAGCTACTGGACCGGGTCAGGACCGTCCCCGCGCTGGCCCTGGTGCCCCCGGGAAACGCCCCGGCGCGCGCCGCCCTCCAGTCCTGGGGCTGGGCCAAGGCCGGCCAGCTCGCCCCGCGCGGCGGCGAGGACACCCCGCTGGAGGCGTGGCTGCGCTCCCCCGGGCCCTGAGAGGCCGCCGGCGCCGGGAGGGCCACCGGCGCCGGGAGCGTCAGCCGTGCAACGCCAGCCCCTTGGCCGCCCGGTCCACCGCGTTGCGCGGCCCGAACAGACCGAGCCCCACCAGCGCGAGCTTCCCGGCCTCCGCGGCGCGCACGGCCGCGCGGTTGGCCTCGTCGTGGCCGGTTGCGAACATCTCCTCCGTGTACACGGCCGTCGCCAGCCCCCGGTCCAGCGCGCGGGCCCGCACCCGCGCCAGGTCCTCGGCACCGGCCGCGTACACCAGCACGGGCTGCCCGAGCAGCGGCAGGTAGGCGTTGTCCGAGGCGTCCCGGTAGGGCTCCCCCATCAGGCCGGGCGCGGCGTGGGCCAGGCCCGAGGCCAGGAAGGCCGTGACGTTCAGCTTCTGCCAGGCGGCCAGGTCCTCGCGGACGGCGATGGCGATCTTGTTCTCGAAACGCATGCGGTGATCCTCGCCGCGTCCCCGCCCGCCGTCTTGAACGCTGGTGCGGGCGGGGCAACGCCGGTGGCGGGGCACACTGGAACGGTGCGGCACGGCGAGGGGAACCCGGGGGATGGGGGCGGCAGGGACTGGGCGGAGTACTGGCGGGACCCCGCGCGCCCGGTCGAGGCGATGCGCGCCCACTTCACCCGGCACGTCTTCGCCCCGCACAGCCACGACGCGTACTCCTTCGCCGTCACCGAGACCGGCGCCCAGCAGTTCACCTGCCGGGGCGCGGCGCACACCAGCGGCGCCGGGATGGTGATGGCGTTCAACCCGGACGACCCCCACGACGGCTGCTCGGCCGCCGCGCACGGCTTCCGGTACCGGATCGTGCACCTGGGCCCGGCGGTCGTGCGCGAGGCGCTGGCCGACGCCGCCGGCGCGCCGGGCTCGGCGGCGCCGCTGCCGCTCTTCGACGTGCCGGTGCGCACCGACCCGGTGCTGCGCGAGGCGGTGCTGCGGCTCCACCACGCGCTCGCCAACGGCGCGGGCCCGCTGGTCCGCGACGAGCGGCTGTCGGCCGCCGTCACCGCGCTGGTCCGCCGCGGCGCCACCGGCGCCCCGCCCCGCACCGGCCCGGGGGCCGGCCGCGCCGCGGCCCGGCGGGCCCGGGACCTGCTCGCGGACGCGGGCGGCGGGGAGGTGAGCGCCGCCGCGCTGGCCGCGGCGGCCGGGTGCAGCCGCTTCGCCCTCTACCGGGCCTTCCGCGCCACCTACGGCATGGCGCCCAGCGACTACCAGCGGCTGCTGCGTCTGCGGACCGCGCGCCGCCTGCTCGCCCGCGGCCTGCCCCCCTCGGAGGCGGCGGCCACGGCCGGCTTCGCCGACCAGAGCCACCTCCACCGCTGGTTCGTCCGCTGCTACGGCATCACCCCGGCCGCCTACCGCCGCTCGGCGGCGGCCCTCTAGGACGGGCCCGGCCCACCCCGAATGCGCCTCAGAGCACCTTGGACAGAAACGCCCGGGTGCGCTCGTGCCGCGGGTTGCCCAGCACCTCGCGCGGGTTCCCGGACTCGACCACCACGCCGCCGTCCATGAAGACGAGGGAGTCCCCGGCCTCCCGGGCGAAGCCCATCTCGTGGGTGACGACGATCATGGTCATGCCGTCCTCGGCGAGCCGCCGCATCACGTCCAGCACGTCGCCCACCAGCTCGGGGTCGAGCGCCGAGGTCGGCTCGTCGAAGAGCATCAGCTTGGGCTCCATGGCCAGCGCGCGGGCGATGGCCACCCGCTGCTGCTGCCCGCCGGAGAGCTGCGAGGGATAGGCCTCCGCCCGGTCGCCCAGGCCGACGCGGGCCAGCAGCGCCTGCGCCCGCTCGCGGGCCTCGGCCCGGCGCACGCCCTTGACCTGGACGGGCGCCTCCATGACGTTCTCCGCCGCGGTCATGTGCGGGAAGAGGTTGAAGCGCTGGAAGACCATCCCGATGTCGCGGCGCTGGGCGGCGACCTCGCGCTCCTTCATCTCGTAGAGCTTGGCGCCCTTCTGCCGGTAGCCCACCAGCCGGCCGTCCACCCACAGGCGCCCGGCGTTGATCTTCTCCAGGTGGTTGATGCACCGCAGGAACGTCGACTTCCCCGAGCCCGAGGGCCCCACGATGCAGAAGACCTCGCCGGTGCGCACGGTCAGGTCGACGCCCTTCAGGACGGGCACCAGGCCGAACGACTTGTGCACGCGCTCGGCCCGCACCATCACGTCCTCGCTCATCGCGAACGCTCCTTCCGCACCTCGCCGACGGCGGGCACCCGCCCCCCGGCCCGGACCGAGGTGAGCTGCGCCCGCACCCGCTGCCAGGGCGTGGGGGGCAGCGCGCGCTGCGAGCCACGCGCGTAGTACCGCTCCAGGTAGTACTGGCCGATGCTGAAGACGGTGGTCAGGACCAGGTACCAGGCGGTCGCCACCATCAGCAGCTCCATCACCGCGAGGTTGCGGGAGCTGATGATGTCCTGCGCGCGGAACAGCTCGGTGTAGTTGATGACGTAGACCAGCGAGGAGGTCTTCAGCATGTTGATGAACTCGTTGCCGGTCGGCGGCACGATGACCCGCATCGCCTGCGGCAGCACGATCCGCCGCATCGTCTTCGCGCCGCTCATGCCCAGCGCGTGCGCGGCCTCGGTCTGGCCCTCGTCCACCGAGAGGATGCCGGCCCGCGCGATCTCCGCCATGTAGGCGGCCTCGTTCAGCCCCAGGCCCAGCAGTGCGGCGAGGAACGGCGTCATCACGTCGTTCATCTCGTCCCGGTAGAAGCCCACGTCGAGGGTGTCGAAGACGAGGGCGAGGTTGTACCAGAGGAAGAGCTGCACCAGCACCGGCGTGCCGCGGAAGAACCAGATGTAGCCCCAGGCCGTGCCCGCCAGCACCGGGTTGCGCGAGAGCCGCATCACCGCCAGCGTCAGGCCGAGCACCACCCCGATCACCATGGACAGCAGGGTGATCCACAGGGTCTTGCCCGCGCCCTCCAGGATGGTGTCGTAGGTGAGGTGATCCCCGACCACCTCCCAGGAGATCTCGGCGTTCGCGAACGCCCACACCAGCAGGCCGAGGAGGGCCAGGACCACGGCCGCGCCGACCCAGCGGCCGTAGTGCCGCACCGGGACGGCGCGGATCGCCTCGGGCGGGGGCCCGCCCGGCGCCGCGGGGGCGCCGGCGGGACCGCCCGGCGTCTTCTCCAGGTCAGCCACCGGCCGTCACTCGCCCGCGTTGACAGTGGCCTCGGTGATCGCGCCCGCCTCGGCGCCCCACTCGGCCAGGATCTCGCCGTAGGTGCCGTTGTCGATGATCTCCTGAACGGCCGCCTGCAGCGCGTCGCGCAGCTCGGGCTCGTCCTTGGGCACCGCGATCCCGTAGGGCGCCGCGTCGATCTGGTCGCCGGTCACGTCGAACAGGTCGCCGCCGCTCGCGGTCTCCGCGTTGTAGAGCGCCACCGGGTAGTCGGTGATCACGGCCTGGGCGCGGCCGGTCTGGAGGGCGGTGATGGAGTCGGTGTCCACGTCGCTGATCAGCGGCTCGATCGGCTCGTCGCACGCCTCCTGCTGCTCGGTGACCAGCGTCTCGTTGGCGGTGCCCTGCTGGGCGGCGACGGTCAGGCCGCACAGGTCGTCCAGGGACTCGATGCCCTCGGGGTTTCCCGCCTCGACGAGGATCGCGGACCCGGCCCGGAAGTAGTTGACGAAGTCGGCGCCGCCGCCCCCGGCGTCCTCGCTGGCCCCCTGCTGACGCTCGGCGGTGTCGGTCATCGCGGACATCACGATGTCGTGGCGGTCGCTGTTCATGCCGACGATCAGCTGGTCGAAGGTGCCGTTGTGGAAGGTGAACTCCACGCCCAGCACCTCGCCCAGGGCCTCCGCGACGGCCGGATCGATCCCGTCCACCTCGTCCTGGTCGTTGTAGAACTCGATCGGCGCGTACGCGATGTCCGAGCCGACGGCGATCTCGCCCGCCCGCTGGATGTCCTCGGGCAGCCGGTCGTACAGCGGCGCTGAGGGGTCGCCGCCGCGGGCGCCCTCGGCAGTGCCGCCCCCACCGCCCTCCCCGCCCTCGTCGGTCTGGTCTCCACAGGCGCCGAGCAGCAGCGCCGCCGCGGCGGCGAGCGCGCCGGCCGCGGCGAGGCGGCGGGAGCGGCGGGTGGTCCTGGCGGTCATGGCGTGCTCCTCCTGGGGGGCGGGAAGCCGAGCGGGCCGGCCGCGCATCTTCGCGCGTTGACCCGTGTCACGACTGGGCTCAGAGGTGTGGACAGAGATTCGATGGACGGCATCCTGCCATCCGGTACCGCAGCATCGAGCGCCCCGAACGTCAAGATCGGATAACGGACACGGGGTACCGATCACCGGGGGAGGCCGCCGACCGCCGCAAGTGCGGTGCGGCGAAAGGGGGTCGAAGCGGACACCCCGCGCGGTGCTCCCCCGGCGCCGGGGGCCTGAGAGATGCGTCACGCCTCACCGGAGGGCTCCTTAGCCCGTGAGCTGGTCGGGTAGCCCCATTCCAGGCCACTTCCCGTGCGCGACCGGCGCCGGGCGGGAAGCCCGTTCACCGCCCGTCCACCGAATCCGCTCGTGCTGGAGCGCCCGATCAGGTAGAACGAACCGTTACACCCCTCACCCGGGGACCTGGACGTTGTGTGCGACACGTCCGGCGTCCGCAGCCCACCCGTGCGGACGCGGTGCCCGCCCGCTTCCCGACCGGGAAGCGGTCACCCTCGACAGTGCTGCGAAAAAAGGGGTCAACCAAAGTGTCATCGGAGATCGTCAATCCGAGTAATGAGCTGAGCGATCCGGGGCTCGACCCGGCGTTCGCGCTGCACCGCGGAGGCAAGATGGCCGTCCGCGCCACCGTGCCCGTGCGCGACGCCGACGACCTGTCCCTGGCCTACACGCCCGGCGTGGCCCGCGTCTGCGAGGCCATCGCCGAGCAGCCCGAACTCGTCCACGAGTACACCTGGAAGTCCCAGGTCGTCGCCGTGGTCACGGACGGCAGCGCGGTGCTTGGCCTCGGGGACATCGGCCCCGAGGCCTCGCTGCCGGTCATGGAGGGGAAGGCCATCCTCTTCAAGCAGTTCGGCGGCGTGGACGCGGTCCCGGTGGCGCTGGACTGCCGCGACCCCGACGAGATCGTCGAGACGATCGCGCGCCTCGCCCCCTCCTTCGGCGGGATCAACCTGGAGGACATCTCGGCGCCGCGCTGCTTCGAGATCGAGCGCAAGCTCCAGGAGCGCGTGAACATCCCCGTCTTCCACGACGACCAGCACGGAACGGCCGTGGTCACCCTGGCCGCGCTGCGCAACTCCGCGCGGCTGACCGGCCGTTCGCTGGGCGACCTGCGCACGGTGATCTCCGGCGCCGGCGCGGCCGGCGTGGCCATCGCCAAGATCCTGCTGGGCGCGGGCATCGGCGACGTGGTGGTCTGCGACCGCAAGGGCATCGTCTCCGCCGACCGCGAGGACCTGACGGACGTCAAGCGCGAGGTGGCGACGATCACCAACCGCGGCGGCCTGACCGGCTCGCTGGAGAGCGCGCTGGACGGCGCGGACGTGTTCGTCGGCGTCAGCGGCGGCACGGTGCCGGAGCCGGCGGTGGCCAAGATGGCGCCCGGCGCGTTCATCTTCGCCATGGCCAACCCCGACCCGGAGATCCACCCCGAGGTCGCGGCCCGCTACGCGGCCGTGGTGGCCACCGGCCGCAGCGACTTCCCCAACCAGATCAACAACGTCCTGGCCTTCCCCGGCATCTTCGCCGGGGCCCTCCAGGTCCGGGCGACCCGGATCACCGAGGGCATGAAGCTGGCCGCGGCCGAGGCCCTGGCCGCGGTCGTGGCCGACGAGCTGACCCCGTCGCGGGTCATCCCCTCCCCCTTCGACGAGCGCGTCGCCCCCACGGTGGCAGCGGCCGTCGCGGAGGCGGCCCGCAGCGAGGGAGTCGCCCGCGCCTGACCCCGGCGCGGGACCGCCCGGTCGTGGAGGCCGCACACCCCCACGACCGGGCAACCTCCGGGTACGCCCTCCGGCGCGCCCCGGACTGGGCCTGGCGCCCCACCGGCGGGGGCCGTTGGGCAACGCCCGCCCTGGCCACCGCCGTTGGCCAACGCCCGCCCGAGCGGGCCGTCGCGGAACGCCCGCACCCGCCCGGCCGTCGGGCAACGCCGCCCACGGCGTGCCCGTCGCCCCGAACGCCCGGCCACGGCCGTCGAGCTGCGCCGGCCCGCCACCGCAGGCCCGCGCCCGCCCCGGCCGTTGGTCCGCGACCAGCCAGACCCCGGACGCGCCCGTGATGCCCCGGGCCGCAGGACTCGGCCCCGGGGAACGCCCGTCCCCGGCGCGGCCGGCCTCCCGAGCACCCGGCCCGGCCGTTGGCATGCCGCCCGGCCATCGCCCCCACGCGTTGACGCTGCCCGCGACGGCCGCCGCGGGCCGGGCCCGGCCCGGCGAGGGCCAGCGCCTGCCCGGCGAGGACGAGCACACACGCGCCCGAAACGCCTAGCGCAGCGCGAGCACCGCAGCGTCCGTCAGCGAGGCCCACGCCGTGCGGGCCTCCGTGAAGCCCGCCGCGCGCAGCGTGGTCACGTGCCAGTCGAGGGAGCGGGCCAGGCCGTCGCCGTGGTCCGTCGCCGCGCGGGGGTCGCCGAAGATGCGGAAGCGCTCCTCCGCCTGCCGCGCCAGCTCCGGCGCGCGGGCCACCTCGCCCCACCACTCCGCCCAGTCCTGCCGCCCCGCGGCCTTCTCGCGGGCCCGCCGCGCCTCCTGGTAGGCCCGCTCGGCCGAGCTGATCAGCGGGGTGTGCTCGTCCGGCATGTGGTCGGCGTTGACGAAGACGCCGCCGGGGCGGACCACGCCGGCCAGCGTCCCGTAGAGGATGCGCAGGGACTCCTCGTCCAGCCAGTGCAGCGCCGTGGAGGTCAGCACCGCGTCGTAGTCCCGGTGCGGCAGGCCCGCCGCCCAGCGCGGGTCTTTCAGGTCCGCCGTCACGAAGGACACCCGCTCGTCCCCCGCGAACGTCCCGCGCGCGATCGTCAGCAGCGCCGGGTCCAGGTCCACGCCCGTGCTGCTCGCCCCGGGGAAGCGCCGCAGCAGCCGCGCCGTGATGCTGCCCGTGCCGCAGGCCAGGTCCAGCACCCGCGGCTTGTCCCCGACCAGCGCCTCCACCGCGTCCAGCATCGCCCGGAAGCGGTCCTCGCGGTCCGGCATGTACCACTCCTGCTGCCGGTCCCAGCTCTCCTGCCACTCCTGCCACTCGGCCACGGCCGTCTCTCCCTCGTCCCGACGCCAGCGGTAAGAGACGCCCGTAAAGAGCACCCCTTACCAGTACGCTGGGTACTCTAGGCCGCTCGCGTAAGGAACACCAGTGGAACTCACCTATTACTCGGACTTCGCCGTTCGTCTGGTGAACACCGAGGAGCCGCTGCGCGGAACGGACGCCCTGACCTCGGTGGACGCCGTCCGCGCGCTGTTCGGCGGGGCCCAGCACGCGGCCCGGCGGGCGGCCGAGTCCGACGTGGCGCGCCTGCGGGGCGTGCGCACGCGCCTGCGGGCGGTCTTCACGGCCGCGGCCGAGGGGGACGAGCTGCGGGCGGTGGACCTGCTCAACGCGCTGCTGCTCGAATACCCCGCCAGCCCCCAGATCTCGGGCCACGACTACCTGGACGAGCGCGGACGCCCCCGCTGGCACCTGCACCTGGCCGAGAACCCGGCCTCCGCCACCGCCGGGTACGCCGCCATCGCCTGCATGGGCCTGGCGTTCCAGCTCACCGACCTGGGCGTGGACCGGCTCGGCGTCTGCGAGGCAACTCCCTGCCGGAACGCCTATATCGACACATCGACGAATCGCTCCAAGCGGTACTGCTCGGACCGCTGCGCGACCCGCGCGAACGTCGCCGCCTACCGCGCCCGCAAGCGCCAGGAGCGCCGCGAGCGCACCCTCAGCGGGCGGACCGCCGACCCGGCCCAGCCCAGCGCCGAGGCCACCGCCGAGGCCACGGGCCGTCCCGGCGCCTGAGGCCCCCGGCGCGGCGGCCGCAGCCGCAGCAGGGCCCGCGCCACCACGAGGCCGTCCGGGACGACGCCGAACTCGCGGCTGTCGTTCGTCACCCCGGGGTTGTCCCCGATCACCCACCAGCCCCCGGCCCGCCGCCGGGCGGCCCGCTTGACGATCAGCAGGTCGTGCTGGAAAGGGTGGCGCACCACGACCACGTCCCCGGGCCGCACCCGCGCCCCGTAGCTCAGCAGCAGCTGATCCCCGGGCCGCAGCGTGGGCAGCATCGAGGGGTTGTACACCTCCGCCAGGCCCAGCCTCACAGCGCCTCCTCCGCACTCCTCGCGCCGTCCGCACACCGTCCGCGCGCCGTCCGTCATGGTCGGTCATCGGGCCCACCGGGGCATTGGACTTTTGGCCTAAGCCCGGCCGGAGGGCCCGGGTCGGCCGAGAAAACCCGCCCTGCACGGAGTAATGTCACCGCAGAGAAGACGATCACGAGGAAGGACAGCTTCATGCTCTCCCGCCTGTTCGCCCCGAAGGTGAAGGTCAGCGCCCACTGCGACCTCCCGTGCGGCGTCTACGACCCCGCCCAGGCCCGCATCGAGGCCGAATCCGTCAAGGCCATCCAGGAGAAGTACCAGGCCAACGACGACCCGCACTACCGCGCCCGCGCCACCACCATCAAGGAGCAGCGGGCCGAGCTCGCCAAGCACCACGTCTCGGTGCTGTGGAGCGACTACTTCAAGCCCCCGCACTTCGAGCGCTTCCCCGAGCTGCACCAGCTGGTCAACGACACCCTGAAGGCGCTCAGCGCCGCCAAGGCGTCCACCGACCCGGCCACGGGCCAGAAGGCGCTCGACTACATCGCCCAGATCGACAAGATCTTCTGGGAGACCAAGAAGGCGTGACCCGCCCTCACGAGGTCTGACCTGCGACTTCCTTGGCCGCAGAGTCGTCCTGTCCGCACCCGGTCCGCAGGCCGCCGAGCACGGCGTCCATGACGGCCCGGGTGCGGTCGTTTCCGCCGGGCGCGAGCCGCGCGACCGCGGGCCGCGCGAGCCGGTCGGAGAGCTGTCCACCCGCGGCCCACGCGCTCAGGCCGTCAGCTCGGCCAGGACCTCCTCCAGCCAGCGGACGTGCGTGGCCAGCGCGCGCTCCTTGTACTGGTGCACGTGGTCCAGGATCCGGCCCATCCGGGCGGGGTCCACGCGCGGCAGCCAGGGCTCCGGGCGGATGTCGCGGGCGCGGAAGCGCTCCACCTGGGCCCGGCGGGCCTCCAGTTCGGTCCGCACCAGGGCGATCTGCTCCGCGCGGGGCAGAAAGATCGCGAAGGTGTAGCGGATCAGGAACTCGGGCTCGCCGAAGTCGGGCGGCGGGCTGTAGGGCTCGGCGAGGCGGGCCATCAGGACCGCCTCGCCGGCCTCGGTGACGCGGTAGACCTTGGCGTCGGGACGGCCCTCGTTGCGCTCGACGGCGCAGCTCAGCCAGCCGTCCTCGGACATCCGCCGCAGCGTCCGGTAGATCTGGCTCTGCTGCGTGCGCAGCCGGATCATCCGGCCCATCTCGCTGTCCAGCCAGCGCTTCAGGTCGTAGCCGGTGCACGGGCGCATCGCCACGAAACCGAGCAGCACGTGCTCGAACCTCATCTCCGCCTCTCGCTTCGCCGCGCGGGACACGAGGGTGTGCAGAGCACTAGGCACCTATGACACAAGTCACCTATGCTCCGACGGCCAGGCGTGGTTCCAGGCACGCCCCAGCCCCTCGGGAGACCCCATGTCCCTCCTGCCGAGACCCCGGCGCCTCGCGCGCCGCCTCGCACTGCCCCTCGCCCTCGCCGCCTCACTCCTCGCTCCGCTGTCCGCCCAGGCCCACGGGCCGCACCACGGTGGGCAGTCCCTCGTCGTCCGCACCGAGAACGGCCCGGTGCGCGGCCAGGCTACCGCCGAGGGGCGGCAGTTCCTGGGCATTCCCTACGCCCGCCCCGCCGAGGGCGAGCTGCGCTGGCGCGCTCCCCGCCCGGCCCAGGACTGGCGCGGGGTGCGGGACGCCACCGCCTACGGCAACTCCTGCGCGCAGAACACCTACTGGGCCCCGGGCCACGAGGAGCAGCGCACCACCGAGGACTGCCTGGACGTCAACGTCTACACCCCGCCGGCCGCCGCGCGCGGACAGGGCCGGCTCCCCGTCCTGGTCTGGATCCACGGCGGGGCGAACGTCGGCGGCGCGGGGCGCGACATCGTTCCCGACGCGTTCGCCCGCCGCACCGACACGGTCGTCGTCACCCTCAACTACCGCCTCGGCGCGATGGGGTTCCTCACCCTGCCCGGCACCAGCGGCAACTTCGCGCTGCTCGACCAGCAGCAGGCGTTGCGCTGGGTCCAGGAGAACATCCGCGCCTTCGGCGGCGACCGCGACCGGGTGACGATCGCCGGGGAGTCGGCCGGCGGCTCGGCCGTCTGCAACCAGCTCGCCTCCCCGGGCAGCCGGGGCCTGTTCCGCGCGGCGATCGTCATGAGCGGCGCCTACGACGACTGCGCGGGCCGCCCCCGCGAGGAGGCCGTCGCGGACGGCCTCGCCTTCGCCGCCCGCCTCGGCTGCACCGACCCGGCGCGCGCGGCCGACTGCCTGCGCCGCAGGCCCGCCGAGGACATCCTCAACGCCCAGGGCCGCGGCTGGGACTACACCGTCGGCGGCCGGGAGCTGCCCGTTCAGCCCGCCGCCGCCTTCGCCTCGGGCCGCGCCTCCCGCGTGCCCGTCATGAACGGCGCGAACAGCGACGAGGGCCTGGTCTTCGCCTACGACAGCTTCGACCGCTGGGGCCGCCCGCTGACGGCCGAGGGCTACCCGCGGGCCCTCGTCGACGCCTTCGGCGAGGAGGCCGGCGCCCGCGCCCTGGAGGAGTACCCGCTCAGCGCCTACGAACGCCCGGCCTACGCCTACGCCGCCGCCTTCGGCGACCGCCTCTTCGCCTGCCCGGCCCTGCGCCTCAACCCGCTGCTGGCCGGGCGCGGACCGGTCTACGCCTACGAGTTCGCCGACCGCACCTCGCCGCTCTTCGCCTCGCTCCCCCAGGACGCCGACTTCGACTTCGGCGCCACGCACGCCGCCGAGCTGAACTACCTGTTCAATCCGTACGGCCTGGAGGCGGACTTCAACGACGAGCAGCGCCGGCTCGCCGCGCAGATGACGGCCTACTGGGGGTCGTTCGTCCACGGCTCCCCGCCGCGCGCCGCCGGGCAGCCCGCCATGCCCGAGCAGAGCGCCCGGCCGGGCGAGGTCCTGCGCCTGCGCACCGCCTCCGCGGGCGGCAACGCGCCGACGACCGGCCTGCCGGCCGCCCACCACTGCGCCCTGTGGGACGCCGCCACGGCCGGCTGACGCGGGCGCCCGGACGCCGCTCCGCGTTCCGTTCACCCGCCCCGGGGGTCCCGCGGGGCGGGTGCGGTCGTCTGCCGGGCGTGGGCCGGTCAGCCGGTCAGCCGGTCAGCCGGTCAACTGGCTTAGCAGGGCGGCGTGTTCGCCCGCGCCGACCTGGTCGCCCGCGGACGGCAGCAGGTGGGGAACGCCGCCGCGCACGGGGTAACGGCGGCGCAGGCGCGGGTTGTAGAGGACCTGCCGGGGGGCTGCGGGGCCGCCACCGGGGGCGTTCTCGGTCACCAGGTGCAGCGGGCCCTTGTCGAGGGGGCAGACCAGCAGGCCGAGCCGCGGGTCGTCAGGGCTCAGGGACGGGGCGTCGGAGGGGTTCACGAGCGGTCGGCTCCTGTCGGGTCGGGGACGCGTCCGCCGGGCGGCGCTCCTGGGTGGCCAGGGAGAGCAGGACGAGCACGGCGAGGGCCGCGCCGCCCAGCCGGCAGGTCAGGGCGAGGGGTTGGGCCGGCAGCGACTCGCGGAAGGCGAGGGTGCCGAGGAGGGCCGTGAAGACGGAGGAGACGGTGGTGCAGACGGGGACGATCAGCGTGGCGCGGCAGCGTTGCAGCGCGGCCTGCGACAGGACGAGCCCGCACGCGCCGGTGCACAGCAGCAGATAGGGATACGGGGTGGTCAGCAGCCGCGCGGGGGCGGCGGCCGGGCCGGCCGCGAGCTCGGGCAGCAGGCCGGAGATGCCCTTGATCGCCAGGGAGCTGACCCCGTAGATCAGGCCGATCCCCGCCGCGAAGCCCACCCCCTCGGTCGGCGGGCGGTGGCGGCGGCGGGTGCGCCGCTCGGCCGAGCCGAACGTCCACAGCCCCGCCGCCAGGGAGGGGACGCAGATCAGCAGGATCAGGGACGCCGGGGCGGTGGTGCCGGGTTCCGTGCCGTCCTCGCGCAGGGAGAGGACGACCAGCAGCAGGGCGAGCAGGATGCCGCCGGTCGCGCGCAGCTCCCGGCCGCTGACGCGCTCGCCCAGCAGCACCGGCGACACCAGCAGGAGCAGCACCAGGCCGGAGACCAGCACGGCCTGGGCAGCCGCGACGGGCAGCGTGCGGTAGACCACGAGCTGGGCGGCGAAGCCCGCGCCGAGGGCGAGCGCGCCCCAGCACCACTGGGGGCTGCGCAGGAGGTGGCGGATCAGGAGCAGCGGGCGGCGGACGCTCACCGGGGGCAGGGCGGCCAGCGCCCGCTTCTCCAGGACGAAGCCGGCGCTGTAGAGGGCGTTGGCCAGCAGCGCGGCGGCGACTCCCCACCACACCGCTCAGGTCCTCGCGGCGCGCGGCGGGCCCTGGGCGGAACGCGGCGCGCGGGGGGTGCCGGGCGCGCCGGACCGGTGGCCGGCGCTCACGGCTTCCCCCGGCCCAGGGCGGCGGCGTTCAGGGCCGCCGCGTCGAGGGCGGCCAGGTGCGCGACGACCGCGTCCAGCAGCTCGGCGCCGTCGCGGGCCCCGAGCAGCGCCGTCGACCAGCGCAGGACCAGGTGCAGACGGCCGCGGACCGAGGAGGCGGTGAGGGCCAGGCCCCGGGGCATGCGGGCGGGGGCGGAGAACCAGATCGCCCCCGGCCTGCCCGCCGGGCCGAAGTCGAGCGGGTGGGGAATGCGGCCGAGGTTGCTGACCAGGACCGTGGAGATCCACGGCGCGGCGGCCCGGCGCAGCCCGCGGGTGAGCGCCGCCCGCCAGGCGACAGGGGCGTAGGGGGCCGTCAGCAGCGCGGTCCCCGGGCCGAGCTGGGGGCGGCCCAGGGCCTTCAGCGCCCGGGTGCGGGCGGCCGTGGCCCGCAGCAGGCGCGGGGTGTCCCAGGCCGTCAGCTCCTCCGGGCGGAAGGGGACCTCCACCAGGCGGGTGCCGTTGCCGATGGGCATGGCGGGGCCGGGGTCGCGGTCGTCGATCGGCATGGTGACGCGCAACGGCCGGGGCCGGGCGCCGCGCGCCGCGTTCCACTCCGCGATCGCGCGCGCGGCGGCGACGAGGAGCTGGTCGTTGACCGTCCAGGGGGCGCCCGGGGGGCGGCCGGGCACCGGGACCTCGGCGATCCGGATGCCGTTGCCGCGAGGCCTGCCGGGAGCGGGGTCGGGGGTGCCGCGGGCGACGCGGGCCGGCCGCCGCCAGGCCGGGACGGCGGGCGGGCGCGGACGGGCGGCGGCATTCCCGGTGTTCCCGGTCGGCCCGGCGTTCCCCGCCTGCCCGGCCTGACGGGGACGGGGCTCGGGCGCGAACTCCCGGACGGCCGGGGCGGCCGGGGCGGAGGAAGCAACGTCCTGCGGCGCCGCGTCGCCGCCGCGGTAGAGGTCCGCGGCGGTCTGGAGGATCCGCAGGCACGCGGGGCCGTCCAGGGCGGTGTGGTTCACCGTGAGGAACAGGACGGCGCCGGGCTCCGAGGTGCCGGGCTCCGCGCCGCCCGGCCGCACGACCGCCATCCGCACGGGCGGCGCGGCGCTCAGCGGCGGAATCTCCGCGACGGCCCGGGCCCTGGCCTCAGCCAGGTCCCGGGAGGCGGGGAACTCCAGGGGGTCGGCGTCGGGTCCGCCGGCCGGCTCCCACTCGTACCGCAGCCGGTACCAGGGCCCGGGCGCCTCCCGTACCAGGACCCCCGGGTGCCGCCGCAGCGCCTCGTGGAACGCCGCGCGCAGCCGCTCCGGGTCGAGCGTGCCGGGCAGGTGCACCTCGATGTGCACCGTCTCCGGCTCCCGCTCGTCCCGGACGTGCCGGGAGATCTCGTCCACCAGCGGGAAGGGCCGCCGCCCCCCGGCCGCCGCGGGCGCGGCGGCCGGGGACGAGGCGGGGCGCGCCGTGGTCATCGCGCCTCCCGGCCGGGGGCGTACCGGGGCAGCGGCGCGGTGTCCGCCGGCCGGCTCCCCGGGGGCGGCGGCGCCTGCCCCGGCCCCGATCCCCGGGCCCGGCGGCCACGCGGCCCGCCGCGCCCGCCGACGGAGACCAGCGCGGCGAACAGGGCGGTCAAGGCGAGAAGTTGGGCGGCCGGGCCGAAGGCGCCCCGGCCGGCGCCCACCGGGTCGCCGGCCCCGGTGAGGGCGATCGCCCCGGCGGCGGCCATGGCCAGGAGGGCCAGGGGCGCCAGGACCGCCGGGCGCCAGCGGGCGACCAGGGCCAGCGCGGGGACGAGGAGGGCGAGCGGCCCGGCCACGGCCACGCCGACGAGGGTGAGCGCGAGGGTGCCGAGGACCGCGCCCGGCGCCGGTGGCTCCGGCTGCTCCGGCTGCGACGAGCCCGCCCGGGGCCGCCACAGCGCGAGCGCGGCCAGGACCAGGAGGGCCAGCGCCCCGGCGGCGAGCCCGGCGCGGTAGGTGCCGCCGGGTTCGTAGGTGAGGGAGACCGTACCTCCCTGGCCCTCGGGAATCAGCCACGCCTGCTGCCAGCCGTCCAGCCGCAGCGCGGTGAGCGGCTCGCCGTCGAGCTCGGCGCGCCAGCCGTCGTTGGCGTTCTCGAAGATGGTCAGGTAGGACGCCTCGCCCGCGCCGACGTCGAGGCGGCGGCTCTCGCCCTCGCCGTCCGTCACCTCGACCGTGCGGGCGGGGGCCGGGGCGGCCTCCGCGTCCGGGTTGCCCAGGGTGAGGCGAACGTCGGTGAGGGCCAGGGGTCCGGCTCCGGCGGCCTCGACGCGGTGCTCGCCGGCGGCCAGCGCGAGTTCCGGGTTCTCCTCGCCGCCCTGGCAGAGGGTCACCTCGACGGGCCGCCGCTCGATGAGGTCGGCGACGGTGCCGCGCACGCTGGTGGGGTGGGCGGTGCCGTCCACGGTGAGGGCGGGGCCCTGGCCGCAGGGCAGGCCGAAGAAGCGGTCCGGCTCCGGCTGGGGGGTGCGCAGGTCCTCCAGGGCGGGGAGGTAGACCTCCGCCACGCCCGCGGGGAGCTGGAGCCGCTCGTCGGCGAGCGGGTTGTGCACGGTGAGCTGCTCGGTCTCGGTGATGGTGATGTCGAGCCGGTCGGTGGTGATCGGGTTGAACCGCGCCAGGCCGTTGTCGTCGACCTGGGCGACGGCGGCGCCGTCCGGGGAGCTGACCTCCACCGCGGTGGGCCGGGCCGACAGCCCGCCGGCCGCGGCGAACACGATCTCGGAGATCTCCGTCTCGCCGGGCCAGCTCAGGTGGATGACGGGGCGGTCGCCCGCGATCCAGGCCGTGGTCAGGTCCCCGTCGGTGACGTTGCGCGGGCTGACGTCGCCGGTCCGCGAGGTGGAGTCGGCGGTCGCCACGAGGCGGCGCCGCTGGTCGGGGGCGACGGCGTAGAGGAGTTCGTCCAGCTCCTCGCCGGGCACCGGAACGGCCTGGGCGCTGACGGTCCGCGGGCCGGCGTTCGGGGTGGTGAAGGCGCGGGACAGGTCCGCCTCGGCGTCGGCCGGGGCCAGGCCGCCGGCGGTGGAGGTGCGGTGCAGCGAGACGGTCTCGCTCTCCGCCCCGGAGCCGGCAGCGTCCTCCGGCAGCGTCAGCACGCGGGAGACGCGCACGCCCGGGATGCCGACCTCGGCGAAGCCGGCCCCGCCGACCCCGGCGTGGGCGCCCTCCACCTCCAGGATGGTGATCCGCAGCCAGCGGCTCGGGCCGGCCTCGGCCCTGATCTGCTGGGTGCTGCCGTCGGGCCGCAGGTGGCTGGTGACCGCGCCGTTCTCCGTCTCGACGCGGACCCGGACCGGCGCCGGGCGGGCCGCGTCGCCGGGCAGCGGCGTGACGGAGAGGGTCCCGGGAACGTCCGTCCTCCCCTCGAAGCCGATCCGCAGCCACTCGCCGGCGGGCGAGGCGGCCGAGCCCTCGGCCCAGGCGGTGGCCGGGTCGCCGTCGAAGGCGTTGACGGGGTCGTACTGGGGCAGGTGGAAGAGCCAGTTGCCGCTGGTCGAGGCGGTGACGGAGTCGGCCCCGGTCAGCCGGGCCACGGTCTGGTGCTCGACGCCGTCCGTGGGCAGGATCTGGTGCGGCTCCTCGCCCGGGTCCTGGGCCGCCTCGGGGGCGTTGCGCTCCTCGGGCGTGTAGGTGTGCGAGGTGTTCGAGTTGACCAGCCCGAAGCGGGTGTCGGCGCGGCGCAGGCCGTCGCCGAGGACCTGGAGGGCGGGCGTGTCGAGGCCGGGGTGTGCGTCGCCGGTGAGCACAGCCGGGCGGTCGCCCAGCTCCGGGTCCGCGGACAGCGGCAGCAGGGCCTCGGGACCGCCGGAGACGGCCATGGTCTCGGCCACGGGCAGCAGCCGGGCGCGGCCCGGCTGGGGCACGCCCTCGGGGGCGTAGATCTCCACGGAACGCTGCCGGGGGTAGAGGCCCTCGACCTGGAGCGGGTTGTCGTCGGCGATGCGCCCCGCCGTCAGCAGCGGGCCGAAGCCGGTGACGCGCTCGTAGCCGGACTCCTCCAGGGTGCGCGTGACGGTGGTGGCGGGCACGTGGCCGATCTGGTCGGGGTCCAGGTCGTTGCGGACGACGACGTAGTGCAGGCCCGCGCGGGCCAGGTAGTCCCGCAGGCCCGGGACCTGGCTGCCGGTCTGGAGCGCCTGCTCGACGGCGTCCATGGCCCGCCGGTTGCCGGGCTGGCCGAAGGGGACGAAGTCCCGCTGGGCCCACGGCGATTCGGCGAGCACGTCCAGCGGCTGGTCGATCGGCGAGCCCCAGGTGTAGAGGCCGTGGGAGGTGGCCGGTACGACCAGCGCGCGGGACTCCGGCGAGTTCTCCTCCAGCCAGTCGGCCGTCGCGCGCCAGTACTGCGGCAGCGAGGAGAACGAGCCGGGCTGGAGGACGTTGCCGTTGAGGTAGGGCAGCGCGAGGCCGGGCAGCACCAGCAGGGCCGCGGCCACGGGCAGCCACCGCCGGGCCGCCCGGCCGCGTCCGGCGCCGGGGTGCGGGGTGGCGCCGGCGTGGAACGCGGCTTCGGTCCGCGGGGCCCGGCCGGCCGCCGCCCGGGCGACGAGGTGCGCCAGCCCGAGGGCCAGCGCCAGCGCCAGGCCCGGCTGGAACTTGTAGACGTTGCGGAAGGGCGCCAGCGGCCCGTCCAGCCATTCCCGCACGGGCGAGTGGAACGGCCCGCCCAGCGAGCCGTCGTAACCCGCCAGCGTGACCAGCGCGACGGTCAGCGCGGTCAGCACCAGCCAGCGGCGTTCCGGCAGGTCGCGCCGCGCCAGCCCGCCGAGGCCGAGCGCGGCGGCCAGCGCCGAGCCGAGCACGGCGAGCCAGGCGGAGGCCACCGTCCAGCCGGCGGGCAGCCACGCCTCGCCGAAGTTGAGGTAGGCCACCCAGTTCCCGGCGCCGCGCAGCGCCTCGGTGGCCGACATCGTCCCGGTGGTGGTGTCCGAGGACTCGACGTAGGCCAGGAAGTTCTCGCCGTAGGCGCCGAGCAGCAGCAGCGGCAGGATCCACCACAGGGTGGCCAGCAGCGCGCCGGGGAACCACCAGGTGATCAGGCCCCGGCGCCGCGGGCCGGCCGGGCGGGAGAGGACGTACAGGCCGACGGGCAGCAGGGCGGCCAGCGTGGAGACGGCGTTGACGCCGCCCATGAACGGGATCACCAGGGCCGAGCGCAGCGCCGCGGTGCGCGGGGCGAGGTCGGCGCGGGCCAGCGGCAGCAGCACCCAGGGCAGCACCGCGCCGGGCAGCGCGGCGGCCGAGGTGGACCCCACCACGATGGTGAGGACGGGCCACAGGGCGTAGGCGGCCGAGCCCAGCAGCCGGCTCGCCGGGCTGCCCACGCCCAGCCGCTCGGCCAGGCGCAGCGCCCCCCAGAACGCGGCGGTCACCACGAGCGAGAGCCACAGGCGTTCGGCCAGCCACACCGGGAGCTGCGCGGCGTGCGCGAGGGCGTGGAAGGGCAGCATCGGGAAGGCGTAGCCGGTGTACTGGTTGGTCAGCCCGCCGAAGCCGCCCTCGTCCTGCCACAGCGAGCCGAGGCCGGCCAGGAACCCCCAGGGGTCGGTGGTCACGCCCAGCTTGGAGTCGAAGGTCTGGCGTCCTGGCGAGGCCGCGACGAAGGCGGTGAACGCCGCCGCCCAGAAGCCCAGGACCCACCGCACCGGCCGCGGGGCCCGGGACGGCTCCGGGGCGCCCGTCGCGGGTACGGCCGGGGCCGGTGGTGGGGCCTGCACTGTGCTGGTGGTCATGCGCACCGCCTGAGGATGAGGAGGAGGTTCCAGGTGATGACCTCGCGCAGCAGCGGGATCCGGGGGATCGCTCCGGCGAGAAAGGGGGCGTAGCGGGAGCGCGCGGCGAGGATCTCGACGTCGTCGCGGGCGCGGACCTGCCGCAGCGTCGCGCCGACGTGCACCGCGAAGAGGTTCTCGCCGAGCCGGTGCTTGGCCGGGCGGCCGGTGCGCCGCTGGTAGCGGGCGCGGGCGCGGTCCGCCCCGAGGTAGTGCCAGGGGGCCCACTCGTGCCCGCCCCAGGGGGAGTACCAGTTGGTGAACGACACGTAGATCAGCCCGCCGGGCCGGGTGACCCGGACCTGCTCGCTGAGGAAGGTCGCCGGGTCCGCCACGTGCTCCAGGACGTTGGAGGAGAAGCTGATGTCGGCGCAGCCGTCGGCCAGCGGCAGCAGGTACCCGTCGGCGAGCACGGCCCCCGGCCCGGGGGCGTTCCCCAGCTCGGCCGCGTCGGGCTCGAAGAGGTAGGCCTCGGCGCCCCGGGCGCGGAACTCCCGGGTGAACCAGCCGGGTCCGCCGCCGATGTCCACGACGACCCGGCCGGCCAGCGGGCCGCCGTACGCCTCCAGTTGGTCGGCGGCGTCCCGCGCGAGGAGCCGGTAGCAGCTCTCGGGGTCCTGCTGCTCGCGCAGGAAGGCGCGGAAGAGCGCGAGCGAGCGGCGCGGGGAGGGGTCCCGGAAGCGGGGGCGCCCGGGCGGGGGCGTGGGGCCGGCGGCCGGCCGGCGCGGGGTGCGGTCCACGGCGCTCACCGCCCGGCTCCGGCCGGCCCGGCGGCGGCCTGGGCCGCCTCGGCGGCCACCGCGCGGAAGGCCTCGACGGTGCGGTCCCAGCTGTACTCCGCGGTGCGGGCGCGGGCCGCACGGCCCATGGCCGCGCGCCGGGACTCGCTCAGCGCCAGCGCGCACCAGGCGGCGGCGAAGGAGCTCTCCCCCCGGGCCAGCACGCCGGTGACCCCGTCGGTGATGGAGTCCCGCAGCCCGGGGACATCGAAGCCGATCGCGGGCGTTCCGCGGACTGCCGCCTCGGTGACCACCAGCCCCCAGCCCTCCACCGCGGAGGGGTGCAGCAGCAGCCAGGCGGAGGAGAGCAGCCGCTCCTTCTCCGCCTCCGGCACATGGCCGGTGAACTCCACGCCGGGGCCCGCCAGTTGCGTGAGCCGGGCCCGCTCCGGGCCGTCCCCCACGACGACCAGCCGGCCGCCGGTGATGGGCCGCACCCGCTCCCACAGCCGCAGCAGCAGGTCGATGCGCTTGTATTCCACCAGCCGGCCGACGGCCAGGAACAGCGGCTCGGGCGACTTCGGCGCGGCCGGCTCGGCGGCGGCCACGCCGTTGTGCACCACCCGGATGCGGTCGGGCGCCGCCCCGACGCCGATCAGCGCCTGCCGGGTGGACTCCGAGACGGCGACCATCAGGTTCCCGCGCTGGGCGGCGCCGAGCGCCCAGTGCTCCAGCCGCCGGCCGAGCCGCCCGGCAGGGGCCAGCGGGCCTCCGTAGCGCATCGTCCACAGCTCGGAGTGCACGTGGTTGACCAGGCAGAGGGTCGGCCCCCGGTGCCACAGGGGGGCCAGGTAGGGCATGCCGTTGCACACCTCGACCAGCAGGTCGCACTCCCCCACCTCGCGGGCGAACGCGCCCTGCGCGCGGACGAAGTGGGCCAGTCCGCGGCCGGCGGGAATCACCCGGTAGGGCCGCGGCGCCACCGGGCCGCCGCAGATCAGCGTCACCGTGTGGCCGTGGCGGACCAGCCCCGTGGCCAGCCGGTCGATGAGCACCTCGGAGCCGCCCGCGGCCGGGTGGGCGAGGTCGCGGTGGGCGAGGAAGACGACGCGGCGCGGGCGGGGCGCCGCGGGGACGGGGGCGGCCGGGAGCCGGGGGACGGAGGGCTGCGGGGCGAAGGGCCGGGGTCCGGAAGGGCGGGACGCGGTCATCGGGCCTGCTCCTCCGTCTGCGGGGAACGCCCGGGCTTCGGGGAGCGCCCGCGGACGACGAGAACGCCCCCGGCCAGCGCGAGCGCCGCGCCCGCGCCCGCCCCGCCGGCGGGGAGGGTCCGCCCCACCAGCCGCAGCCGGTCGTTGTCGGAGACCGCGCGTTCCACCTGCTCCCGCTGGGTCTCGGGCGTGAACGCCAGCCGCTCGCTGTCCAGCAGCACGACCGCGTCCTCGTCCGAGCCGGGCGCGCGCAGGGTCGTCCGGGGGCCGGTGGCCGCGTCGATAATCCGGCCGGTCTCCTCGTCGACGATCAGCTCGATGCCGTGGTTGGCGTAGTACTCCTCGGCCAGCACCTGGCTCTGCTCGGGCAGCCCGACCAGAACGCCGGGGACCTGGCGGGTGCCGGACCGCGTCGGCTCGACGGTCGCGGTGAACCGCAGTCCCTCGTGCCCCCGCACCTCGCGGGTCCCGCTGTACTCCAGGAGGACCGTGTCCCCGAGCGTGCTGTCCCACCAGCGGTAGGCGCGCCGTTCCACGCCGAAGGGGAACTTCAGGTACGCCTCGCCGCCGAAGCGGGGCGTCTCCCCGCAGCAGTGCACCGGGAGGTTGGTCTCCCGGTCGGTGACCCAGCGCTCCGTCGTCCACTGGAGGGCGTCGCGCGGGTCGTCGGCGGGCAGCGTCTCCTCGGTGTCCACCGTGGTGGAGACGTCCCACACGGCGTGGCCGCTCTCCTCGCCCTCGGAGACGTCGCCGCGCACCCGGCGGGTGATGGTCAGCGGCACGTCCTCGACGGTCTCCACCGCCCCGGTGTCGAAGTAGCTGCCGGTGCCGGTGAACACCGTCTCCGTGTCCTGGTCCAGCGGGGTCCGGCGGGCCTGGGGCTCGACGTGCCAGGCGAGCAGCGGGGCCAGGACCAGCAGGAACACCCCCGAGCCGAGCAGAATCAGCGACAGGGGGGAGGCCGTGCGACGCATCCGGTTGCTCCTGGTAGGGGGGCGGGGGGAAGGGGGGCGGGAGGCGCGGGGTACGGGCGAACGGCCGGGGCGGGCCGCCGCTCAGCGCTCCCCGTCGGCGGTGTCGTAGCTCACCAGCGGCGTGTTGGGCTGGTCGGGCGTCCGGTTGAGCAGCGCCACGGCTCCCAGCGCCGTCGCCACGGCGAGGGCGGCGGCCACGGCGACGGTGCACGCGGCTGCGAGGAAACGGTTCATCCGGCGTTCCAGCCCTTCGGACGGGTCGTCTGGCGGGAGCGGAGCGGGCGGGCCGCGCGACCCGGCCGGTCGCGCCGGGGGCAAGACACAGGGGGGTTTCTTGTCACCCCCGGACAGCCGGTGCGGCCCGCCTGCTCTGCACGTGCCATGCTGCCGCCGCTCCGCCGGATTGCGGACTGGTCGTTCCCCGAAATCCGGGGCGGACCCTTGTGCAGATGTCCAAGGCGTGCTCACGGCGCCGCACGCTCGGCAGGGCGGGCCGACGCCCGGGCAGTCGGTCACGCGGTCACGCGGTCACGCGGTCACGCGGTCACGCGGTCACGCCGCCCGGGACTCGTCCCCCGCGGCGAGCAGTGCGGCGTACAGGGTGATGAGGTCCGCTGCGTTGCCGATGTCCAGACCGGTCAGCGCGGCGATCCGCCCCAGCCGGTAGTCGACGGTGTTGTGGTGCACCCGCAGCAGCGAGGCGGTGCGGCGGCGGTTGAAGCCGGTGTTCAGGAAGGTGCGCAGGGTCAGCAGCAGGTCGGGCCGCTCCCGCACCGGCGCCAGCAGGCCGGCGAGGTGGTCCAGGGCCCGGCCGGGGCGGCTGAGCTGGTACTCCAGGGACAGGTCCTCCAGGCGGTAGGTGCCGCCCGGCCGCCCGCTGGAGACGGCCAGCTCGCGCAGCTCCTCCGCGAGGCGCGCGGCCTCGGGCACGTCGGCGGGCGCGGCCGGCTGGACGCCCGCCACGATGACGGCGCCGCAGGCCTCGGACAGCGAGGCGATCAGGTGCTCCAGCCAGTCCCAGTCCTCGGCGCCGAGCGCGTCGGGCGCGGTGCGGTGCGGCAGGAGCACCAGCCCCTCGTCCCCGTTCAGCCTCAGCAGCGCCGTCTGGCCCAGGCGGCGGTCGATCTCGGTGCGCAGCCGGCGGACCTTGCGCCTGGCCGCGATCCGGCCGTCGACGCCGGGCGACAGCTCGTCCGCGTGCGGGCCGACGGTCAGGGCCACCACGAAGTAGCCGGCCGGCACGGCCAGCTCGGCGCGCGCGGCGTCGGCGGCCGGGTCGTGCCCGGCCAGCAGGGCGGTCAGCAGCGCGTGCCGCGCGGCGCTGCTCTCGTTCTGCTCGGCGGTGTGCTCGTCGAGGTAGCCGGCGGAGATCGAGGAGGTGATCAGGCCCAGGTAGTCGAGCAGCAGCCCCTGGGTGGTCAGCACGTCGGGAAGGTCCAGCTCCTCCGCGCGGGGCACGAGCATGTCCACGCACATCCGGGCGGCCATGTGGTGGGCGTGGATCACCGCGTTGATCGGGATGCCGTCCTCGGCGCGGCTGGCCGCCGTGGCCCGCAGGTACTCCAGGCGCTCGGGAGAGGGGAGCTGCCCGGTCCTGAGCACCTCGGCGAACCCGCGGATGCCGATGTCGACCGTCCGCTTGACCTCGCTGCGCAGCTGCTCCACGGGGAGCCGGGAGTACACCGGGATGGAGGCGATCAGGCGCGCGGTCACCTCCTCGGCGAGGTGGGGCAGGCTCGACGCCAGCCACTGCTGAACGGCCATCCCCCCGGTGCGCGCGGGCGTGCGGGGCTCACTCGTCATACGTCCGTCTCTCCAAGGTCCGGGGCCGTCTGCTCACCGGCGGTGCCCACGGCCCGGAGGCGGGCGCAGCGCACGTTACCCGGCGGTAGCTGCCAGCGGGAAGGGCCGAATGCCCCGGCCTCCGCCACCGCGCGCCCGCCGGCCCCCTCCGCGGACGCGCGCACCGGCCCCGCCGCGGCCGTTCCGCCGATGCCCCTCCCGTCGCAGCCGTCCCGCCGCGGCTGTCCGGCCGCGCGGCGGGGCAGCATCCGACCATGACGACGAGGCGCACGCCGCCGTTCCGCGGCCTGATCCTGGACTTCGTGGGGGTGCTGACGCAGGGCGTGCGGGAGCCGCTGCGCGCCTGGTGCCGGGCCTCGGGCCTTCCCGAGGACGCCTGGCGCGCGACGCTGGAGGACCACCCGCGCGGGCGGGCGCTGTACCGGGACCTGGAGGCCGGGCTCATGACCCAGGCCGAGTGGAACGCGGCAACGGCCGAGCTGCTCGGCGTTCCCCCCGAGAACCTGATGGGCCGGGCCTGGGCACAGGTCCGGCCGGCCCCCGGCATGATCGCGCTGGCCCGCGCCGCCCGCGCCGCCGGGTACCGCGTGGCGATGCTGTCGAACAGCTTCGGGCTCGACCCGTACGACCCCTACGGACACGCCGGGGTGTGGGACCTGTTCGACGTGGCGGTCATCTCCGAGCGCGAGGGCATCGCCAAGCCGGACCCGGAGATCTACCGCCGGGTGCTGGAGCGGCTGGGCCTCCCGGCCTCCGCCTGCGTCTTCGTGGACGACTACCCCCGCAACCTGCTCCCGGCCCGCGCGCTGGGCCTCACCACGGTTCTGGCCGACGGCGGCCCGGCCGCGACCCCCGCCGCCCTGGCCGCGCTCCTGGGCGTCCCGCTTCCGTCCTGTCCTGCGGCCGGTACGGTGGTCCCGCCGAAGTAACTGTACGTCTGGGAGACTTGACCGTGGGCGCCGACGAGATCGTGCGGAGGCTGTACTTCGGGCGCGACGACGCGGAGAGCGACCTCGCCGAGGGCCTGCTGCGCGACGGCTTCCTGCCCACGGCGGCCTGGGACGCGGTCATGTCGGGCCGCAAGATGCTGGTGATCGGCCGGAAGGGGACCGGGAAGAGCGCCATCTGCATGCGCCTGACGATCGACGCGGACCTGCCCGGCGGAACGGCCTTGATCACCCCGGACGACGCGGCCGGCGAGGAGATCCGCCGCTTCGAGCTCCAGGGCCTCACCGGCGAGAGCGCCAAGGCGCTGATCTGGCGTTACGTCTTCGCCGTGCACGCCGCCCGGCACGTCATCGCGCACGCCCGGCGCGGCATGCTCGGGCGGCTCCCGGCCTCGGTGCGGGCGCTGCGGACGTTCCTGCGGCAGAACGGCGAGGAGGGCGAGGCCCGCCTGTACGACCGCCTGGCCGGGGGCGCGCGCAGCCTCCAGACCTCCCTGTCGCTGGAGGCGTTCGGCGTCCGCGCCGGGCTCGACCTGGCCGGGACCTCCGAAGGCGCCCGCGCGGCGGGCCAGTTGGAGGTGCTGGAGGCGGGCGTGGCCGCGGCGCTTCGGGACCTGGACTGGGCGAAGGCGCACGGGCCGCTGCTGATCCTGGTCGACCAGCTTGAGCAGGTCTGGTCCGACGACCCCGACAGCATGGCGATGGTCACCGGCCTGCTGCTGGCGGGCAAGCACCTGCCGGGGGCGTACGGCGGGGTGGTGCGCTGCGTGCTGTTCCTGCGCGCGGACATCTACGACGCGCTGGAGTTCTCGGACGGCGACAAGTACCGGGGCGACGAGATCCGCATCGCCTGGTCGGCGGAGCAGCTTCGGCGGCTGGCGCTGACGCGGGCCTCGGTCTCGCTCGGCGAGGAGCTGACCGAGGACCGCCTGTGGGGCGAGATCTTCCCGGCCGCGCTGCCCGTCGGCCCCACGGCCGACTACCCCGTCGGCCCCACGGCCGACTACCTCTTCGCCCAGTGCCTGCCGCGCCCGCGCGACGCCATCCAGTTCCTCAACCTCTGCCGCGACCGCGCCGCCGAGTGCGGCGCGGCCCGGATCGGCCCGGCGCACATCCTGGAGGCCACGCGGCAGTTCTCCGAGTGGAAGCTCCAGGACATCGCCCGGGAATACGCCGTCAGCTTCCCATACCTGGCCCGCGTGCTGGCGATGTTCCAGGGCAGCGGCTACGTCGTCACGCGCGCGGAGGTGGCCGAGCGCTTCGGCACGTACCGCGAGGCGCTGCACGAGCGCTTCCCCGCGTATACGGACGCCCTGACGCCGGAGCGGATCGTGGACCTGCTCTTTGGTGTCCACTTCCTGGGCGTGCGCCGGGGCGCGTCTGTCCTCTACGCGGCGGACGCGCAGGTCCCGGCCCAGCCGCACGAGCAGGAGTTCCACATCCACCCGTGCTTCCGGCCCGCGTTGAACGCGACGACTCCGGCCGTCGCGACCGAGGTGGTCATCCCCACGGTCCACAACCTCATCGCCGGCTACAGCAACGTCGGCACGGTGGTGCAGGCCGGGACCATCTCCGGGGACATCTCGTTCGGCCCGAGCCGCGAGGTCGGCCTGGCCCGCTCCCTGGCCGCCGCCGTCCGCCGCCTCACCGCTCAGCTCGAACGCGGCTCGTTCCCACCGGAGTTGGCCGCACACGTCGACGATGAGCTCAGCCAGGCGATGGCCATGGCCGACAGCCTGCTGCTCGATGTCTACGGGGGGCGGAGCCGCGGCGCCGCCGCAAAGGTCGCCACCGTCGCCAACTTCCTCGACGCCCTCGCCGCCGCCCTGCCGGACGGCGAACGGCACCGCCCCCGGGGCCGCCCGCGCCGCCTCACCGACGGCGGCCCTGACCCGGCCGCCTCCGAGCCGGACGCCGAGCCCGACGAGGCGACCCGCGCCTTCGCCCGCGCCCTCCGCACGGAGGCCCGCGCCCTGCGCCGCGAACTGGGCGGCGGCCCGGGCGGCAACTCGGGCGGCTGAGAGGCCGCTTCGCGGCGGTACCGTCGTAAGTGCCCCCTCCGAGGACGGAGTACGAGCATGACGGACAACGACGGCGCCCACGTCGGGGCGCGCATCGCCTACTACCGGAAGCGGCGCGGGCTCCTGCAACAGGGGCTCGCCATGCGCGCGAACGTCTCCAAGTCGCTGCTGTCGAAGGTCGAGTGCGGCCAGCGCCCCGCCTCGAAGGCGCTCATCGCCGCCTGCGCGCGGGCGTTGAACGTCACGCCCGCCGATCTCCTCGGGCAGCCGTACGCGGACGAGCTGAACCGGGCGGGGCTGGAAGTCGTGATACAGCCCCTCCGCATCGCCATGGAGAACTGGGACGTTCCGCTGGACTGGGAGACGAGGCCGCGACCGGTCGCGCTGATCCGGTCGGACGTGGATCAGGCGCTTGAGCAGCGCCGCCAGGCCAAGTATCTGGAGATGGCGCAGAGTCTGCCCGGCCTCATGGACGAGTGCGTGCACGCCGTGCACACCACTACCGGCGAGGAGCGGCGCATCGCGTACGAGTGCCTCGCCGGAACCTACCGCTGCGTCTTCACGCTGGCGTGGGCGCTCGGATACCTCGACCTGGCCACGGTGGCCGTCGGCCGCCTGGCCTGGGCCGCTCCGCTGGCCGACGAACCCGCCTTCGCGGCCCTCCACGCCTACATCCGCTCGCAGACCAACATGGGCTCCGGGCGCTACGACCTGGGGATGCGCGTCGTCGACCGGGCGCTGCGTGACCTCGATCGGGTGGATTCCCGCCGCCCGGTGGGACTTCAGGCCATGCGCGGCATGCTGCATCTGCGCGCCGCCGAGATCGCGGGCCGGGCAGCGGACCCGGACCTGGCCGAAGTCCGCCTCGCCGAGGCCGGGGGCATCGCCCGGCAGACCGGCGAAGTCCCCGACTGGGGCATGACCTTCGGGCCCACCAACGTGGGCGTGCACGGCGTGGCCATCGCGGTCGATCTGTACGAGTTCGGCCAGGCCGTGGACCGGGCGCAGGACGTGCGGATCCCGCGCGGCTGGACCAAGTCGCGGGCCGGGCACCACTGGATGGACCTGGCGAAGGCCCACGCCTGGGCGGGCGACGCCGCCGCCGCCCTGGACTGCCTGGCCCGCGCCCGCCGTGCCGCCCCTCAGCTGATGCGCTACCACCCCACCACCCGCGAGACCGTGGTCCACCTGCGCAAGCAGGAACGCGTGCGCAGCGGTCCGCTCGCGGACCTCGCCGGGTGGATCGGCCTGCCCTAGCCCCACGCGAGCGCCGCGCGTTGCACAGCGCGGTGCAACTGCCGTTCCGCGCCCGCCACGAAGGTGATGACCCTCAGTACCGACCTCATCACCCGGAGCGGCACATGGCCTCCCTCGAAACGCTTCTCTCCTCCCTTCCGCCGGACGGCGCCGCGCCGCTGCGCGTCGCCTGCGGGGCGCACTTCGACGTCGTGCGCGTGCACATCCGGGACGGGGAACGCGCCCTGACGCGGCTCGGGGAGCGGGGTGGGCCGGCCGTCGAGGACAGGGCGGCGCGCCGCGTGTGGTGGCCGGTCAAGCCCGGCGCAGCCGACTGGTGGCGCGTGCCGGGAGTCGAACTGCTGGGCGCGGGGCGGGCCGTGGACGTTCCGCCCCGGCGCACGCCGGAGGGCGCGAAACTGCGCTGGGCCGTGGACCCGGCGGCGGGGCCGGGGGACGCGTGGGCGTTGCACGTCACTCTGGCGGAGGTGACGTCCGAACTGCCGCGTCCCCTCGACAGCTTCCGCAGCGGCGAGTGCCACGTGAACCGTCACGCGGCCTGCACCAAGGGCGTTGCCCCGCCGCACGAACCCGGCGTGCCGGTGATCTACCAGGGGTGCGACTGCTGGTGCCACGCCGAGGCGGCCCGGTGAGCCCCGGAGTGTCCGTGGCCGTGACCGTGGACGCCAAGAGCGTACGGCGCGGCGACCAACTCCTCGTCGGAGGACAGGCGTTCACCGTCATCGACATCCTCGGCCAGCCACGCGGCGGCAAACGCCTGGACCTCGGCAACGGCGTCCAGCTCGTCATCCAGCCCCACACCGTCCTCTACGCCCTCCGCACCCACAACCCCCGCCCCCGCCGGGCCTAGAGCAGCAGCGACAGCAGCAGGACCAGGCCGCCCGCCGTCACCGAGACGATCGTTTCCATCAGGGACCAGGTGCGGATGGTCTGGCCGACGGACATGCCGAAGTACTCCTTGACCAGCCAGAAGCCCGCGTCGTTGACGTGGCTGAAGAAGAGCGAGCCGGCGCCGATGGCCAGGACCAGGAGGGCGCTGTCGGCCGTGGAGAGGTCGGCGGCGAGGGGGGCGACCAGGCCGGCGGCCGAGATCGTGGCGACGGTCGCGGAGCCGGTGGCCAGGCGGATGGCGACGGCGATCAGCCAGGCCAGCAGCAGGGTGGGGATGGACCAGTCCTCGGAGATGTCCAGGATCATGCGGCCCACGCCCGCGTCGATCAGCGTCTGCTTGAACCCGCCGCCCGCGCCCACGATCAGCAGGATTCCGGCGATGGGGGCCAGGCCCGTGTCCACGGTCCGGGAGAGGCGTTCGCGGGTGAACCCGGCCGCGCGGCCGAGCGTGAACATGCCGACGACCACGGCCGCGAGCAGCGCGATCACGGGCGCGCCGATCACGGCGGTGACGCGCTGCACGCGGGAGGCGGGGTCGTCCACGACGATCTCCACCAGCGCGTGGCTGAGCATGAGAACGACCGGCAGCAGCACCGTGGCCACGGTGGCGGCGAAGCCGGGGCGGCGGGCCAGGTCCTCGGAGGGGCGGGCGGGCAGCATGCCCTCGGGCACGGGCACGTCGGCCCAGCGCGCGGCGTACCGGGCGAAGACCGGCCCCGCGATGACGGCGGTGGGGACGGCGACGAGGACGCCGAGGGCGAGGGTGACGCCGAGGTTGGCGTCGAGGGCGTCGATGGCGGCCAGCGGGCCGGGGTGCGGCGGGACCAGGCCGTGCATGACGGACAGGCCGGCCAGGGCCGGGATGCCGATGCGGGTGAGCGAGTAGCCGCCGCGCCGGGCGACCATCAGCACGACGGGAATCAGCAGGACGATGCCGACCTCGAAGAACAGCGGCAGCCCGATGATGCCCGCGATCAGCACCATCGCCCAGGGCATGGCGCGCCCGCCGGCCCTGGCCAGGATCGTGTCCACGATCTGGTCGGCGCCGCCGGAGTCGGCGAGCAGCTTGCCGAGGATCGCGCCCAGCGCGATCAGCACGCCGACCCCGGCGACCGTGGAGCCCAGGCCGGTGGTGAAGCTGGCGATGACCTTGTCCAGGGGCGCGCCGGCGAAGGCCCCGAGCGCGAGGGAGCCGATGGTCAGGGCGAGGAACGCGTGGGTGCGCAGGCGGGTGATCAGCAGGACGATCACGGCGATCCCGGCCAGGACGGCGAGGCCCAGGCGGAGGTCGCCGGCCGAGGTGATCGGCTCGGCGGCGTCGGCGGCCAGGGGGGACAGGGGCGGCTGGGTCAGGGAGGTCAGGGTCTCGGCGCTGAGACGGTTCATGGCGGCGGTGCTCTCGTGCGGGGGCGGGTGGGGGCTTCGGGGGACTGCGGGAACGGGGCAACGGCCGCGGTCCGGGCGTTCGCCGGAGGCTCAGGTGATCCGCTGCAGGGCCTCCAGGGCCAGGGCGGTCGTTTCCTTGGGGCTGCCGGCGATGTCGATCGGGGCGCCCTTCTCGTCCGGCTCCAGCGGTTCCAGCGCCGCGCACTGGGAGTCGAGGAGCGCGGGCGGCATGAAGTGGCCCTTGCGCTCGGCCATCCGCCGCTGGATGAGGCCGCGGTCGCCGTCGAGGTGGAGGAAGACGCAGCGCGGGGCGGCGGCGCGCAGCCGGTCGCGGTAGGCGCGCTTGAGCGCCGAGGCGCTGATCACGCCGCCGAACCCGGCGCGGGCGCGGGCCCAGGCGCCGAGGGCATCGAGCCAGGGGAGGCGGTCCGCGTCGTCCAGGGGGGTACCGGCCGACATCTTGGCGACGTTGGCCGGGGGGTGGAAGTCGTCGCCCTCGGCGAAGGGGACCCGGAGCTCGGCCGCGAGCCGTCGGCCGATGGTCGTCTTCCCGGTGCCGGAGACGCCCATGACGACGACGATCGGGAGATCCGGCATGAGCCACCTCGCTGTTGTCCGTGTCCGCTGACTGTTGTCCGCTGTCCGTCGACTGCTGTCCGTTGTGTCCGATCGATTCCCGGCGTCCCCGCCACTGAACCGCATTATGTATGACTTATTCAAGAGCCTGTGACCTATAGGTCATCTTTTTTGGACCCTCGTAAGCTGTGCGCATGACCACGGAGGAGGGCGGGCTGCACGCCCGGGTGCTGGACGCCCTCGGCCCCGCGATCACCGCGGGCGAGTACCCGCCGGGGCGTGTCCTGCGCGCCGACGAGATCGCGCAAACCCACGGCGTCTCCCGCTCGGTGGTCCGCGAGGCCGTGCGCGTGCTGGAGTCGATGCGGCTGGTGGAGTCCCGCCGCCGGGTCGGCGTGACGGTGCTCCCGGCCGACCGCTGGAACGTCTACGACCCGCGGGTCATCCGCTGGCGCCTGTCGGGGACCGACCGCCCGCGGCAGCTCCGTTCCCTCACGGTGCTGCGCTCGGCCGTCGAGCCGGTGGCGGCCCGGCTCGCGGCGCTCAACGCCACGCCCGAGCAGTGCGCGGCCCTGACCGAGCACGCGCTGGGGATGGTGGCCACCTCGCGCGGCCGGCAGCTCGAGGCGTACCTCGTGCACGACACGGCCTTCCACCGGGTGGTGCTCGCGGCCTCGGGCAACGAGATGTTCGCGCCGCTGGGCGAGGTGGTGGCGGCGACCCTGACGGGGCGGACGCGGCACGGGGTGATGTTCGAGGACCCGGACCCGGCGGCGGTGACGCTGCACGTGCGGGTCGCGGAGGCGATCCGGGAGCGGGACGCGGCGGCGGCGGAGCGGCTGACCCGGGACATCACCGTGGGCGCGCTGCGGGAGCTGGACGTGCTGGCTCCCTGACCGGGCTCTGCGGATCGCCGGCGGCGAGGGGGGCCGGGGCCATGCGGGCCGCCGCCTCCGCGACGCGGGCGCGGCGGCGGCGCAGCGCGGCGGCGTCGTCCGGCTCGTCCAGGATCATGCGGGCCAGCTGGGGGGCGGCGAAGTTCCACGCGACCAGGCCGACGAGGGTGAACAGCCAGTCCTGAACGGCCCGGCGGCCCTCCGGGTCCGGGGCCAGCTCCCGGACCAGCTCCTGGTACCGGGCGCGGCGAGCCTCCTCGTCCGCGACCCGGCCGCCGCGCACCTCCAGCGCCTCCCACAGCATCAGGCGGACGGCGCGGGGGCGGGTGAGGTAGGCGTCGAAGATCCGCTCGGCGGTGACGCGGGCGTCGGAGGGGTCCATGTCCACGGCGTGGCACAGCTCGTCGATGGTGCCCTGGACCACCGCGCCGAACAGCTTCTCCTTGCCGCCGTAGTAGAGGTAGATGGCCTGCTTATTGGCCCGCGCGGCGGTGGCGATCCGGTCGACCCGGGCCCCGGCCAGGCCGTACTCGGCGAACTCGGCGGTCGCCGCCTCCAGGATCCGCCGCCGGGTCGCCTCCGCGTCGTAACTCATGGGGCCGGATTTTAAACCAGGCGGTTGACTTCGCGGCCGGGGGCGTGCGAGGGTTCCCTCAATAAACCAAACGGTTTATTTATCGCCCGGACGAAGAGGGAACGCCCATGGCCAGCCCCGCCGCCCCCGCCTTTGCCGCCTCCGCCTTTGCCACTGAGGCCGACGCCGCCTCGGACGCCGACGCCTCCGATACCGCCTCCGATACCGCCTCCGATACCGCCTCCGAATCCGCCTCCGATACCGCCCCGTCCGCCGAGCCGATTCCCGTCCGCTCGCCGCTGCCCGACGGGCTCGCCGGCCGCACGGCCCTGATCCTGGGCGGGAGTTCGGGCATCGGCCTGGCCGCCGCGCGGCTCCTGCTGGGGGTGGGCGCCCGCCCGGTGCTCGTCTCCCGGGACGAGGGCCGCCTGCGGGCGGCGGCGGAGGGCCTGGGCGAGCCGGTGCGGACGTTCGCCGCCGACGTCACCGACGAGGAGCGGCTGGCCGAGGTGTGGGACGCGGTCGGTGAGGTGGACCACGTGCTGGTCACGGCCACGGACTTCTTCGGGCCCTCCCCGCTCGCCACGACCGGCCGGGAGGCGGCGGAGAAGGCGATGGCCGTCCGCCTGTGGGGGGCGTACGCCGCGGCGCGCGTGGCGGGCGCGCGGCTCGCGCCGGGCGGCTCGATCACCTACCTGTCCGGGACGCTGGTGACGCGCCCCATGCCGGGCGCCGCGGCCTCCCTGGCCGGCGCGGGCGCGGTCGAGGTGCTGAGCCGGTCGCTGGCGGTGGAGCTGGCCCCGCGCCGCATCCGGGTCAACGTCCTGCGCTCCGGACCGACGGACACCCCGCTGCTGCGGCAGATCGCGCTGGGCGACCGCTCCGCGACGGGCGAGGAGGCCGAGGCGGCCCTGGCCCGCGCCGGCGCCGCCCTCCCCCTGGGCCGCTTCGGCACGGCGGACGAGGCCGCCGCCGCGGCCCTCTTCCTGATGAGCAACCCCTTCGCCACCGGCTCCGTCCTCACCCTGGACGGCGGACACTCCCTGGCCTGACGCGCCGCCGCGGACGTTGCCCGACGGGCCCGGCCCCCGTGGAGCGGGGCCCGTCGGGGCCCCCGACCCGTGTCAGAGCGGCCGGACGCCCGCCGGTTCGGCGGCGCGGGCCCGGGGCGGCACGGCGGGGGAACGTCCGGCCGCGGTGGCGAGGCACCGCTCGGCGTCCAGGGCGGCGGCGGTGACGGCCTGGCGGTAGGTGTGGTCGACGACGTCCCCGGCGGCGAAGACGCCGGGGAGACTGGTGCGCGTGGCGGGGGCGTCGACTCTCACACAGCCGTCGTCGTCGAGGTCGAGCCGGCGGTGGAGAGGGCGGCGGTGTATCCGGCGGGGCCGGAGCCGATGACGACGACCTCGCGCACGTCGTTGCCGGTCATGGGGGTCAGGCCCCCTGCCTGGCGTCGATCTCGGCGATCAGGGCCTCGACGCGCTTCCTGATCTCGTCGCGGATGGGGCGGACGGCCGCCAGGCCCTGGCCGGCGGGGTCCTCCAGGGCCCAGTCGAGGTAGGTCTTGCCGGGGAAGACGGGGCAGGCGTCGCCGCAGCCCATGGTGATGACGTAGTCGGACGCCTGGACGGCCTCGGTGGTGAGCACCTTGGGCTGGGCGGCGGAGATGTCGATCCCGGCCTCGCGCATGGCCTCCACGGCCGCGGGGTTGACCTGGTCGGCGGGCAGGGAGCCGGCGGAGCGGACCTCGACGCGGTCCCCGGCGAGGTGGGTGAGGAAGCCGGCGGCCATCTGGGAGCGGCCCGCGTTGTGGACGCAGACGAACAGCACGGATGCGACAGGGCTGGAGGTCATCGGAGATCGTCCTCGGTGTGGTGTGCGGTGGCGGCGCTCGCCGCCCACCCGGCGGGCTGTGTGCCGGGGGCCGGGGGAAGGGTGGCGAGCAGGTCGGTGATGTGGGCGTCGATCCCGTCGCGGATGGCGCGGACGGCCTCGGGGGAGGCGCCCTCGGGGTCGGCCACGGGCCAGTCGAGATAGCGCGGGCCGGGGATGACGGGGCAGGCGTCGCCGCAGCCCATCGTCACCACGACGTCGGCAGCGTGCAGGACCTCGTCCGTCAGCGGCTTGGGGTAGGCCTCGCCGGGCACGAGACCGGCCTCGGCGAGCAGGCACGCCACCTCGGGTTCGACGTCGGCGGCTGGGTGGGTGCCGTCGGAGGAGACGGCGACCCGCCCGCCCGCCCGCACGGTCAGCAGGGCGGCGGCG
>NZ_JAVREN010000019.1:0-104192 GCF_031845405.1 Streptomyces boetiae | reverse complement strand
CGCCCAGACCGCTCCCGCGGCCCCGATCGCCTGCTCGCTGGCCGGCCTCGTCCCGTACCTGGCCGCCGCCGTCTGCGTCCTGAGCATCCTGGTCACCGTGGTCGCCGGCCGGAAGGTGGACCGCGTCGTCGTGCTCGCCGCCTGCGCCGTGGTCCTCGCCCTCCTGGTCCGCCAGGGCATCACCCTGCGGGACAACGCCTCCCTCACCCGCGAGCTCGCCCGCAAGGAGAACTACTTCCGCTCCCTCGTGCAGGGCTCCAGCGACGTCATCATGATCGCCGCGCCCAGTGGGACCCTGCGCTACGTCAGCCCCGCCGCCACCGGCGTCTACGGCCGCGACCCCGCCCTCCTGACCGGCACCGAGCTGTCCGCGCTGATCCACCCCGACGACCTCGGCCGGGTCCGCTCCGAGCTGCGCCGCTTCCTCTCCGCCCCGGCCGCCGCCGAGCAGGCCACCCGGATCGAGTGCCGCGTGCGGCACGGCGCCGGCCACTGGCTGAACGTCGAGTCCACCGTCAAGCGCCACGAGGACGGCCTCATCCTCAACAGCCGGGACGTCACCGAGCGGGTCCGCCTCCAGGCGCAGCTCCAGCACAGCGCCTCCCACGACGCCCTCACCGACCTGCCCAACCGCGCCCTGTTCACCGAGCGGGTGCGCATGGCGATCGGCGGCGCGCGCGGCGGCGCCCCCGACGCCGCCGTGCTCTACATCGACCTCGACGGCTTCAAGGCGGTCAACGACAGCGCCGGGCACCAGGCGGGCGACGAGCTGCTGGTGCAGGCCGCCCAGCGGCTGCGCGACTCCGTCCGCACCGGGGACACCACCGCCCGGCTCGGCGGGGACGAGTTCGCCGCCCTCATCGTGGGCGAGCCCGGCGGGGAGTCGCTGCGCCGCGACGTCCGCTTCCTGGAGATCGCCGAGCGGGTCAGGGCGGCCATCAGCCGCCCCTACCTCGTCGACGGGCGGCGGCTGCGGGTGGCCGCCAGCGTCGGCGTCGCCTTCGCGGAGGCCGGCACCGCCCCCGCCGCGCTCATCCGCCGCGCCGACCTCGCGATGTACCGCGCCAAGCAGGCCGGCAAGGGCCGCGTCGAGCTGTACGCCCCCCACCACCAGCCGCCCCGGGAGGGCCCCGCCCGCCGGGCCCCGCGCCCGGCGGCGGAGGACCGCGGCCCGGGGGAGTACGCCCTGCTGCACCAGCCGGTCGTGGACCTCGCGGACGGCCGCGTCGCCGCCGTCTGCGCCCGGCCCCGCCGCCCCGGCCGCCCCGGCGCCGGGACGCCCGCGGGGGAGGCCCCCGGCTGGCTGCTGGAGCAGGCCGTGGCCGACGCCGCCCGGCGCCACCGCGAGGGCCTGACCGCGCCCGTCAGCGTCCGCGTGCGGGCCGACCGGCTGGCCGACCCGGCGCTCGGCGGCGTCGGGCTGGAGGCCCTGCTCGGGCGCCACGGCCTGCCGCCCGGCGGCCTGATCGTCGAGCTGCCCGAGGCCGGGGCCGCCCTCGCCTCCGCCGAGCTGCGCGCCCGCCTGAGCGACCTGGGCCGGCTCGGCGTCGGCCTGGCCCTGGGCGGCTTCGGCAGCGGCGGCACCTCGGCCGCCGCCCTGCACCGCCTGCCCGTCAGCCTGCTGCGGCTGGACGGCGAGCTGGTCGAGGGCCTGCTGGAATCCCCGGCCCTGGGCACCATCGCGGCCGGCCTGCTGCGGATGGCCGCCGACCTGGGCATCGACTCGCTCGCCGGCGGCGTCGACCTGCCCGCCCAGGCCGCGGCGCTGCGCGCGCTGGGCTGCCGCCGGGCCCAGGGGCTGGCGTTCTGCGAGCCCCTGGAGGCCGGCCGGCTGCGCCGCGTGCTGGGCGAGGGCAGCCTTCCGGTCCCAGCCGACGCCCGGGGCGTTCCACCCCAGGCCGACGCCGGCAGGCCCCGCGCCCTCCCTGCCCCGCACGCCGCCCGCGCCGCCCCCGGCCGGGCCCCCGACGCCCCCGCCCCCCGTGGCTAGCCCGCCCGCCGGGCCCGCCTCGTCCCGGCGGGGCCCGGAAGGGGACCTGCGCAGGCCAAGTGCTCGGCCTCCCTAGTAAGCCCGCATAGTGAGACGTCCTTCACCCTCGCTTGACACGCCCCGGCGAGGGAGAGCAGTGTCAGAGCCATGCGCACCCGAATTCTCGTACGTGGACGGCGCGTCCGCTGACCCGGGATCACCCCGTGGCCCCCAGCGGCGCGTCCCCCCTCGCATGCCTCACGGCACGAGGGGTTTTTTGTTGCACGAGCACCTGGTGCCACGGCACCGTCCATCCGCACCCGCACCAGCCTCCACCCTCTTAACCCCGAGAAGAGATCGCGATGACCGAACAGGCCACCGGGGCGCCCAAGCCGCAGCCGCGAGCCCCCCGAGGCGGAGCCCCGCAGCCCACTGCCACCGTCGCGCAGCTGACCGGCGCCCAGTCCCTCATCCGCTCGCTGGAGGCCGTCGGCGCCGACACCGTCTTCGGCATCCCCGGCGGCGCGATCCTCCCCGCCTACGACCCGCTGATGGACTCCACCGAGGTGCGGCACGTCCTCGTCCGGCACGAGCAGGGCGCCGGCCACGCGGCGACCGGCTACGCGCAGGCGACCGGCCGGGTCGGCGTGTGCATGGCCACTTCGGGCCCGGGCGCCACCAACCTCGTCACGCCGATCGCCGACGCCCACATGGACTCGGTGCCCCTGGTCGCCATCACCGGCCAGGTCGCCAGCAAGACGATCGGCACCGACGCGTTCCAGGAAGCCGACATCTGCGGCATCACGATGCCGGTCACCAAGCACAACTTCCTGGTCACCGACCCCGACGAGATCCCGCGGGTGATCGCGGAGGCCTTCCACATCGCGGCCACCGGCCGCCCCGGCCCCGTCCTGGTCGACATCTCCAAGGACGCCCTCCAGGGCCAGACCACCTTCTCCTGGCCCCCGGTCACCGACCTCCCCGGCTACCGCCCGGTCAGCCGCCCCCACGCCAAGCAGATCCGCGAGGCCGCCCGCCTCGTCGCGGAGGCCCGCCGCCCGGTCCTCTACGTCGGCGGCGGCGTGATCAAGGGCCGCGCCTCCGAGGAGCTGCTGGCCCTCGCCGAGCTGACCGGCGCCCCCGTCACGACCACCCTGATGGCGCTGGGCGCGTTCCCCGACAGCCACCCCCAGCACCTGGGCATGCCCGGCATGCACGGCTCCGTCGCCGCCGTCACCGCCCTGCAGAAGGCCGACCTGATCGTCGCCCTCGGCGCCCGCTTCGACGACCGCGTCACCGGCCGCATCGACTCCTTCGCGCCCCACGCCCGGATCGTCCACGCCGACATCGACCCCGCCGAGATCGGCAAGAACCGCCTGGCCGACGTCCCGATCGTGGGCGACGTCAAGGAGGTCATCGCGGACCTGGCCGCCGCCCTGCGCGAGGGCGAGCCCGGCCAGGAGGCCCGCGAGCGGTACGCCTCCTGGTGGCAGCAGCTCAACCGCTGGCGCGAGACCTACCCCCTGGGCTACGACCTGCCCGAGAACGGCAGCCTCTCCCCCCAGCAGGTCATCGAGCGCATCGGCCAGCTCGCCCCCCAGGACACGATCTACACCGCGGGCGTCGGCCAGCACCAGATGTGGGCCGCCCACTACCTGCCCTTCGAGCGCCCCGGCACCTGGCTGAACTCCGGCGGCCTGGGAACGATGGGGTACGCCGTCCCCGCCGCCCTCGGCGCCAAGGCCGGCCGCCCCGAGACCACCGTCTGGGCCATCGACGGCGACGGCTGCTTCCAGATGACCAACCAGGAGCTGGCCACCGCCGCGCTCAACGGCATCCCCATCAAGGTCGCCGTCATCAACAACGGCGCCCTGGGCATGGTCCGCCAGTGGCAGACCCTCTTCTACAACCAGCGGTACTCCAACACCGCCCTTCACGACGGCTCCGCCGCCGGCACCCGGATTCCCGACTTCGTCAAGCTCGCCGAGGCCATGGGCTGCGTCGGCCTGCGCTGCGAGGACCCGGCCCAGCTCGACGCCGTCATCGAGAAGGCCAACGCGATCAACGACCGCCCCGTGGTCGTCGACTTCATCGTCCACGAGGACGCCATGGTCTGGCCGATGGTCGCCGCCGGCACCTCCAACGACGAGGTGATGGCCGCCCGCGGGGTCCGCCCCGACTTCAGCGACGCCACCGACTGACCCGCCGGGCAGCCCGCGCCGCACTCGCCGAGGAACGACTCGACTTCAGGAAGCAGACCCTAGCGCCATGTCCAAGCACACCCTCTCCGTCCTGGTGGAGAACAAGCCCGGCGTCCTGTCCCGGATCACCTCCCTGTTCTCCCGCCGCGGCTTCAACATCGACTCCCTGGCCGTCGGCACCACCGAGCACCCCGAGGTCTCCCGGATCACCATCGTGGTCAGCGTCGAGGCCCTCCCGCTGGAGCAGGTGACCAAGCAGCTCAACAAGCTCGTCAACGTCCTCAAGATCGTTGAGCTGGACCCGGCCGCCGCCGTCCACCGCGAGCTGGTGCTCGTGAAGGTCCGCGCGGACAACGACACCCGCTCCCAGATCGTCGAGATCGTCCGCCTGTTCCGCGCCAAGACCGTCGACGTCGCCCCCGAGGCCGTCACCATCGAGGCCACCGGCAGCAGCGACAAGCTGGAGGCGATGCTGCGGATGCTGGAGCCGTTCGGCATCAAGGAGCTGGTCCAGTCCGGCGCCATCGCCATCGGCCGCGGCGCCCGCTCCATCACCGACCGCTCGCTGCGCGCCCTGGAGCGCTCGGCCTGAACGCCCCGCCCGCGCCGGGCCCGGCCCCCGTGCCGGTCCCCGGCCGCCCGCGCCGGCCCCCGCGCCCGGACCGGATGGCGAGACCGCCCGCGCGCACCCGCCCCCACGGCATACGGTGGTCCCCGCGGACCACCGCGACGCGACACATCCAAGGAGAAGAACCGAAGTGGCCGAGCTGTTCTACGACGACGACGCCGATCTGTCCATCATCCAGGGCCGCAAGGTGGCCGTCCTGGGGTACGGCAGCCAGGGCCACGCCCACGCCCTGTCCCTGCGCGACTCGGGCGTCGACGTCCGGGTCGGCCTGCACGAGGGGTCCAAGTCCCGGGCCAAGGCCGAGGAGCAGGGCCTGCGCGTGACCACCCCCGCCGAGGCCGCCGCCGAGGCCGACGTGATCATGATCCTGGTCCCTGACCCGATCCAGGCCCGCGTCTACACCGAGTCCGTCCGCGACAACCTCCAGCCGGGCAACGCCCTGTTCTTCGGCCACGGGTTCAACATCCGCTTCGGCTTCATCCAGCCCCCCGCCGGCGTGGACGTGTGCATGGTCGCCCCCAAGGGCCCCGGCCACCTGGTCCGCCGCCAGTACGAGGAGGGCCGCGGCGTTCCCTGCATCGCCGCCGTCGAGCAGGACGCCACCGGCGCCGCCTTCCCGCTGGCCCTCTCCTACGCCAAGGCCATCGGCGGCACCCGGGCCGGCGTCATCAAGACCACCTTCACCGAGGAGACCGAGACCGACCTCTTCGGCGAGCAGGCGGTGCTGTGCGGCGGCACCGCCGCGCTGGTGAAGGCCGGCTTCGAGACCCTGGTCGAGGCCGGGTACCAGCCGGAGATCGCCTACTTCGAGTGCCTCCACGAGCTGAAGCTGATCGTGGACCTCATGTACGAGGGCGGCCTGGAGAAGATGCGCTGGTCCGTCTCCGAGACCGCCGAGTGGGGCGACTACGTCTCCGGCCCGCGCGTGATCACCGAGGGCACCAAGGCCGAGATGAAGAAGATCCTGGGCGAGATCCAGGACGGCACCTTCGCCAAGGGCTGGATGGCCGAGTACAACGCCGGCCTGCCGAAGTACAACGAGTACAAGAAGGCCGACGCCGACCACCTGCTGGAGACCACCGGCAAGGAGCTGCGCAAGCTGATGAGCTGGGTCGAGGAGGACTGACCCCTCCCCGTCGCGGTCCCCACCGCGCATTCCCGCCGCGGGAGTTCGCCCGATCGGGCGGCCGGCCCGGCAGACCCCTGCCGGGCCGGCGCCGCGCCGATACACTGCAAGGCACTGCCTGGCACAAGCGCGTCACAGGCCCACAGCGTCGTGCGTCTCCACGCGGCTGCCTACCTCCCTCTCCGCCGCAGGCCGTCGGGACGCGGCCTTCCGCAAAGGACCAGTGAGACCCGTGAGCAAGCCCGCCGTACTCATCGCAGAAGAGCTCTCCCCCGCCACCGTCGACGCCCTGGGCCCCGACTTCGACATCCGCCACTGCGACGGCGCCGACCGCGCCCAGTTGCTGTCCGCCATCGCGGACGTGGACGCGATCCTGGTGCGCAGCGCCACGAAGGTGGACGCCGAGGCCATCGGAGCCGCCCGCCGCCTCAAGGTCGTCGCGCGGGCCGGCGTGGGCCTGGACAACGTCGACGTGGCCGCCGCCACCAAGGCGGGCGTGATGGTCGTCAACGCCCCCACCTCCAACATCATCACCGCCGCCGAGCTGGCCTGCGGCCTGATCATCGCCACGGCCCGCAACATCCCCCAGGCCAACGCCGCGCTCAAGCGCGGGGAGTGGAAGCGCAGCAAGTACACGGGCGTCGAGCTCTCGGAGAAGACCCTCGGCGTGGTCGGCCTGGGCCGCATCGGCGTGCTGGTCGCCCAGCGGATGGCCGCCTTCGGCATGTCCGTGGTCGCCTACGACCCCTACGTCCAGCCCGCCCGCGCCGCGCAGATGGGCGCCAAGCTGCTGACGCTGGACGAGCTGCTTGAGGTCTCCGACTTCATCACCGTCCACCTGCCGAAGACCCCCGAGACCCTGGGCCTCATCGGCGACGAGGCGCTGCACAAGGTCAAGCCCTCGGTGCGGATCATCAACGCCGCCCGCGGCGGCATCGTGGACGAGGACGCCCTGCTCAGCGCCCTCAAGGAGGGCCGCGTGGCCGGCGCCGGCCTGGACGTCTACTCCAGCGAGCCCTGTACCGACTCGCCGCTGTTCGAGTTCGACTCCGTGGTCGGCACCCCGCACCTGGGCGCCTCCACCGGCGAGGCGCAGGAGAAGGCCGGCCTGTCCGTGGCCCGTTCGGTGCGCCTGGCGCTGGCCGGCGAGCTGGTCCCCGACGCGGTGAACGTCCAGGGCGGGGTCATCGCCGAGGACGTGCGGCCCGGCGTTCCGCTGGCCGAGAAGCTGGGCCGGATCTTCACGGCCCTGGCGGGCGAGGTGGCGCAGCGCCTGGACGTCGAGGTCTCCGGCGAGATCACCCAGCACGACGTGAAGGTGCTGGAGCTCTCGGCGCTCAAGGGCGTGTTCGAGGACGTGGTCGCCGAGACCGTCTCCTACGTCAACGCCCCCCTGTTCGCGCAGGAGCGTGGCGTCGAGGTCCGCCTGACCACCACCTCCGAGTCGCCCGACCACCGCAACCTGATCACGGTCCGCGGCACCCTCACCAGCGGCGAGGTGGTCTCGGTCTCCGGCACGCTGACCGGCCCCAAGCACCTCCAGAAGATCGTGGCGGTCGGCCCGCACACGGTGGACCTGGCCGTGGCCGACCACATGGCGTTCCTCACCTACACCGACCGGCCCGGCATCGTGGGCACCCTGGGCCGGGTGCTGGGCGAGGCGCGGATCAACATCGCGGGCATGCAGGTCGCCCGCGCCGAGGAGGGCGGCGAGGCGCTGATCGCGCTGACCGTGGACGGCACCATCCCGGCGCCCGTGCTCGCGCAGATCGCCTCCGAGATCGGCGCCACCTCGGCGCGCGGGGTCAACCTCACCGACTGAGCGCGCTCGACGCGCCGTCCGCGCGGTGAACGGCCGGGGCGCGCCCGGCCGTTCACGCGTGGGGCAGCACGACGGCGCGGCCGTTGATCTTGCCGGCGTGCAGCCGCTCGTAGGCCAGGGGCGCCTCGTCCAGGCCGAAGGTCTCCACGTGCACCTCGACCGCGCCGTCCCTGGCCAGTTGGAGGACCTCGCCCAGCTCGCCGCGGCTGCCCCAGTACGGCGCGGCCACGGCCACGTCGAAGGCGGTGGTGCCGATGCCCACGGGCAGCGCCCCGCCGCCCAGGCCGACCACCGACACGTCCGCCTCCACGGCGGCCACCGCCCCGGCCGCGGCCACCGTGGGCTGGGCCCCGACGAAGTCGAAGACCGCCTCGGCTCCCTGACCGCCGGTCAGCTCCCGCACCCGGTCGGCGGCGTGTTCGTCGGAGACGACCGTCTCGTGCGCCCCGACCGCCCGCGCCAGGGCCAGCTTGTCCTCGGCCACGTCCAGCGCGATCACGCGGCTGGGGGTCAGCGCCCGCAGCAGCTGCACGGCCACGTGCCCCAGGCCGCCGACGCCGATCACCACGGCGGTGGTCCCCGGCGTCAGCTTCGGCAGCGAGCGCTTGATCGCGTGGTACGGGGTCAGGCCGGCGTCCGTCAGGGGCACGGAGGTCACCGGGTCGAGGCCCTGGAGCGGCAGCAGGTGGCGGGCGTCGTCGATCAGCAGGTACTCGGCCATCGCGCCCGGCGCGCCGAGACCCGGCGGGAAGATGCCAAGCTCCGCGGCTCGCAGGCAGTAATTCTCCTTGCCCTGCGCGCACTTGGGGCAACGCCCGCACCCCTGGGGCGCGTACACCGCGACCGGGTCGCCCTCCGCGAGCCCCGTGACGCCCGCGCCGAGGGCCGCGACCGTCCCGGCGCCCTCGTGCCCGAGGGTCAGCGGCAGCCCGTAGGGGAAGCTCTCCGCGGGCCAGCTCATCACCGCGATGTCCGAGTGGCACACCCCGGCGGCGTCCACCCGCAGCAGCACCTGCCCGGGCCCCGGCTCCGGGTCCGGCACGCTGACCACCTGCGGAGCGGCGCCGATCTCCCGGTACTGCACTGCCTTCATGCCGACGGACTCCCTTCGGGCGGGCGACTGGCCGCTCCCTCTCACCGTACGCTTTTCGGGCGATATGTGCCTTTTGTCGGGAGCGGTCCCGCGCTCAGGCCGGGCCGTCGTCGAGGCGGGCCGCCTTCAGGGACATGTGCAGCAGGAGGCGGTCGGGGCCGCGGTCGAGGTCGAGGCCGGTGAGGCGGGCGATCCGGTTCAGGCGGTAGTAGAGCGTCTGGCGGTGGATGCCCAGGGCCTCGGCGGCCCGGCCCGGGTGGCCCGCGTGGTCGAGGAAGGTCTCCGCGGTGCGGGCCAGCGGGGCGTTCTCCGGCCGCAGCAGCGCCCGCACCGCCGGGTCGGGCGCCGCGCCCCCGGGAAGCGCGGTCAGCAGCCGGTACGGCCCGAGCGCCGCCCACTCCGCGACCCCGCCGAAGCGCCGCTCCGCGCGGGCCGCGCGCGCCGCCGCCACCGCCTCCCGCCAGGCCGCGGGCAGCCCCGCGACCCCGCGCCGCGCCGCCGCGACCCCGGCCACCGCCCCGGGCCCGCGCAGCCCCCCGGCCACAGCCCGCGCGGCGGCGGCGCGGGCCAGCGCCGCCAGCCGCCCGCCCCCGGCAGGAGGCACCGCCCAGGCCCCCAAGGGCCGGGGGGCGCACAGGGCCAGGGCTCCCGGCGGCAGCGCCGGCGGCGGCCGTTCCGCGTCCCAGGGCGTGACGGCCAGCAGCGCCAGCGGCTCCCCGGCGGCCGGCCCCAGCGCCGCCGCCAGCTCCTCCGAGGCCCCGGGGGCGCCAGGGGCCAGCGCGGCGGCCAGCAGCTCGCCCAGCCGGGCGCCCGCCCGCGCCTCCCCGGCCAGCAGCGCCCCGATCCGCCCCGCCACCGCCATGGACGCGGCCAGCCGGGGGGCGGGAGGGTCGTTGTCCAGCACCCAGACGTACCCGCGCACCACCCCGCCGGCCCGCGCGGGCAGGCAGATCCGCCCGGTCAGGACCCCGGCCGCCGGCTGCGCCGGGACGCGCACCGGCCCGGCCGCCGTAGCGATCCCGAAGCCCTCGAACCACTCCCGCACGGCCGGCTCCGAGCGCCGCCGCAGGATCGAGTGCGCCCGCACCGGGTCAACGGCCGCCTCGGGCGCCGCGCCCTCGTGGGCGCCGAAGGCGATCAGCCGGAAGTCGCGGTCCTCCAGCGTCGCGGGCGTGCCCAGCAGCGCGCCGATCTCGTCCACCAGCTCCTGATACTCGTCGCCGCGCACCCCGCCATTCTCCTTCCGCGCCCGCCCCCGCCGCCCGGCGTTCCCCCGGCCTTCTTCAGACATCTGTCTGAGATCCGGGCCACTGCGGCCTGACATCTGTCGATGGCGCCCCGGCCCGTCCCTCCCTACCGTCGCGTACAGGAGGAGGTCCGGGGAGAGGCCCCGGCCCTCGCGCCCGCGGAGGTGGACAATGCTCGGTCCCGTCCTTCTCGCCGCGGCCCGCAGCGACGGCATCCGCCGCCTGGTGACCGCGTCCCCGCTCACCCGGCCCGTCGTGGGCCGTTTCGTCGCCGGGGAGCGCCTCCCCGAGTCCCTGGCCGTGGCCGCCCGCCTCGCCGGCGGCGGCCTGCGCGTCACCCTGGACCACCTCGGCGAGAACGTCACCGGCCGGGCCGAGGCGCTGCGCGGCCGGGACGCCTGCCTGGCCCTGGCCGAGGCGCTGGCCGCCACGGGGCTCGGGGAGCGCGCCGAGCTGTCGGTGAAGCTCTCCGCACTGGGCCGCGCCCTGCCCGGCGGCGAGGACCTGGCAGCCGAGCACGCCCTGCGGGTGGCCGAGGCCGCCGGCGCCGCCGGGACCGCCCTGACCCTCGACATGGAGGACCACACCGCGACCGCCCTGACCCTCGACGTTCACGCCCGGCTGCGGGAGCGCTTCCCCGCCACGGGCGTCGCCGTGCAGTCCTACCTGCGGCGCACCGAGGAGGACTGCCTCGCCCTGGCCGCCGCCGGGGCGAGGGTGCGGCTGGTCAAGGGCGCCTACCGGGAGCCGCCGGCCGTCGCCTTCCAGGAGCGGGCCGCGGTGGACCGTTCCTTCGTCCGCTGCCTGCGCATCCTGATGGCCGGGCCCGGGTACCCCATGGTGGCCACCCACGACCCGCGGCTGATCGCCCTGGCCGGGGCGCTGGCCGCCCGGCTCGGCCGGGCCGAGGACGCGTACGAGTACCAGATGCTCTACGGCATCCGCCCCGACGAGCAGCGCCGGCTGGCCGCCGCGGGGCGGCGCGTGCGGGTCTACATCCCCTACGGGACCGACTGGTACGGGTACTTCATGCGCCGCCTGGCCGAACGGCCCGCCAACCTCGCCTTCTTCCTCCGCTCCGCCGCCACCCGCGGCTGACCGCCCGCCGCCCCGTACGCCCCCCTTGCCCGCCGACCCGCACCGCACCCGCACCGTCCGGAAGGAGAAGTCACGGCCATGGACGCCATCACCCGGGTCCCGACCCCGGCGAACGAGCCGGTCCACACCTACGCCCCCGGCTCGCCGGAGCGCGCCCGCCTGGAGCGGAAGCTGAAGGAACTGGCGAACCACCCCATCGACCTGCCGATGACCATCGGCGGCCGGGAGCGGATGGCGGCCGGCGAGCCCTTCGAGGTGGTCCAGCCCCACCGCCACGCCGCCCGCCTGGGCACCTCCGCCCACGCCACGGCCGAGGACGCCCGCGACGCCATCGACGCGGCCCTGGCCGCCGCGCCCGTCTGGCGCGCCCTGCCGTTCGACGAGCGTGCCGCCGTGTTCCTGCGCGCCGCCGAACTGCTGTCGGGGCCGTGGCGGGAGACCATCGCCGCCTCCACCATGCTCGGCCAGTCCAAGACGGCGCAGCAGGCCGAGATCGACGCCCCCTGCGAGCTGATCGACTTCTGGCGCTTCAACGTCCACTTCGCCCGGGAGATCCTGGCCGAGCAGCCCCCCGCGCAGTCGCCTGGCGTGTGGAACCGCACGGACCACCGCCCGCTGGAGGGCTTCGTCTACGCGATCACCCCCTTCAACTTCACGGCCATCGCCGGCAACCTCCCCACCGCCCCGGCCCTGATGGGCAACGTCGTGGTCTGGAAGCCCTCCCCGACCCAGACCCACGCGGCGGTCCTGCTGATGCGGCTGCTGCGCGAGGCCGGCCTGCCCGACGGCGTCATCAACCTCGTCACCGGGGACGGGCGGGCCGTCTCCGAGGCCGCCCTGCCCCACCCGGCCCTGGCCGGCATCCACTTCACCGGCTCCACCGCCACCTTCCGCCACCTGTGGCGTTCGGTCGCCGAGCACCTGGACGGCTACCGCAACTACCCCCGGATCGTGGGGGAGACCGGCGGAAAGGACTTCGTCCTCGCCCACCCCAGCGCCGACCCCGAGGCCCTGCGCGCCGCCCTGGTCCGCGGCGCCTTCGAGTACCAGGGCCAGAAGTGCTCGGCCGTCTCCCGCGCCTACCTGCCGCGCTCGCTGTGGGAGGGCGGGCTGCGCGAGGCGCTGGTCTCCACCACCGAGTCCCTGCCGATGGGCGACCCGGCCGACCTGTCCCACTTCCTGGCCGCCGTCATCGACGCCCGCGCCTTCGCCCGCTGCCGCGAGGTGCTGGAGCGGCTGGCGGCCGACCCGGCCTGCGAGATCCTGGCCGGCGGCACCTGCGACGACAGCGTCGGCTGGTTCGTCCGGCCCACCGTGGTGGCCTGCTCCGACCCCGGCCACGAGGTCTTCCGCACCGAGTACTTCGGGCCGATCCTGGCCGTTCACGTCTACGAGGACGAAAAGTTCGACGCCACCCTGGCGCAGATGGAGTCGGTGGCCGACTACGCCCTGACCGGCGCGCTGTTCGCCCGGGACCGGGCGGTGGCCGCCTCGGCGGCCGAGGGCCTGCGGTACGCGGCGGGCAACTTCTACCTCAACGACAAGCCCACCGGCGCCGTGGTCGGCCAGCAGCCCTTCGGCGGGGCCCGCGCCTCGGGCACCAACGACAAGGCCGGCTCCAAGCTCAACCTGCTGCGCTGGGTCTCGCCCCGCACCCTGAAGGAGACGCTGGTTCCGCCCGCCGGCCACCGCTACCCGCACATGGACTGAGTCCCGCACAGGGAGTGAGAGTGACGTCCATCTCAGATACTAGGACGACCAGCTAATTGGCGAGACAGCACGCCGGATCGCGGCTAGCTTTGTCGGGGTCCCACTCCCCGCAGCAGGAGCTGATCCGCTATGGACGCCACCCTCACCCACCGCGCCCGCGTCCGCGCCGCCGTCCGAGCCGCCCGCGAGGCGAGCCGGCGGCAGGCCGCCGAGGCCCTCCAGCGAGCCCTCGACCGCCGTGACAACGGCGGCGCGGGCGGCCGTTGACCCTCCGCCCCTCGGGACACCGCGGTCCGCATCGTGGACGCGGCGGGCCGCCCCGGGGGGCGCGGCGTATCGTCTGCGCATGGCTCGGACTCTTGATCTCGCAGTGATCCCCGGCGACGGCATCGGTCCCGAGGTGGTGACGGAGGGGCTGAAGGTCCTCTCCGCGGTGCTGCCCCCGGACGTGAAGCTGGAGACCACCGAGTACGACCTGGGCGCCCGCCGCTGGCACGCCACCGGCGAGACCCTGCCGGACGAGGAGCTGGAGCGGCTCAAGGCTCACGACGCGATCCTGCTGGGCGCCGTCGGCGACCCGTCGGTCCCCTCCGGGGTCCTGGAGCGCGGCCTGCTGCTGAAGCTGCGGTTCGCCTTCGACCACTACGTCAACCTCCGCCCGAGCCGCCTCTTCCCGAACACCGCCTCACCCCTGGCGGGCAGCCCCGAGATCGACTTCGTGGTCGTCCGGGAGGGCACCGAGGGCCCCTACGTGGGCAACGGCGGCTCGATGCGCACCGGCACCCCGGCCGAGGTCGCCACCGAGGTCTCCCTGAACACCGCCTACGGCGTGGAGCGCGTGGTCCGGGACGCCTTCGAGCGGGCCGCGGCCCGCCCGGCCAAGAAGCTGACCCTGGTCCACAAGAACAACGTCCTGGTGCACGCCGGCCACCTGTGGAAGAACACCGTGGACCGCGTGGGCCGGGAGTACCCGCAGGTCACCACCGACTACCTGCACGTCGACGCCGCCACGATCTTCATGGTCACCCAGCCGCAGCGCTTCGACGTCATCGTCACCGACAACCTCTTCGGCGACATCCTCACCGACCTCGCCGCCGCCATCACCGGCGGCATCGGACTGGCCGCCTCCGGGAACATCAACCCCACGGGCGCCTTCCCCTCGATGTTCGAGCCGGTCCACGGCTCCGCCCCGGACATCGCCGGCACGGGCAAGGCCGACCCCACCGCCACCGTGCTGTCCGTCGCCCTGCTGCTGCGCCACCTCGGCCACGCCGCCGAGGCCGCGCGCATCGAGGAGGCCGTCGTCGCGGACCTGGCCGCCCGCGACGTCGCGACCGCCCGCTCCACCTCCGCCATCGGCGACGCCCTGGTGGCGCGAGTAGCCGGCTAGGCCCGCACGGAGAGACCCTCCTCCGCCGGGCCACGGGCGCCCGGCGGCGAGCGGTTCCGCACGCCCCGGGCTCCCGCAGCAAGGAACGTTTCCGCCCCTGGGAATTCCCACGGGCCGCCCCCTGCGCGAGCCGCGGGGCCCCGCGCCATAATCGAGACGCGGGACCCACGCACCTCCGGTTGATCGGACGTCCTACTACCGGCATCGGACGACGGGGCAGGCGGCCCGCCTCTCCGACCGACGTGAAGGACGCGCTAGCCATGACGACGCCCGCCATCGCATTCGACCTCAAGCCCGCCGCCCAGCCGCTCTCCGACGCGGAGCGCCGGGCCGTGCTCGCCAACCCCGGCTTCGGCCGGTACTTCACCGACCACATGGTCACCATCCGCTGGACCGAGGGCCGCGGCTGGCACGACGCCCGCCTCACCCCGTACGCGCCGATCTCCATGGACCCCGCCACCATGGCGCTCCACTACGGCCAGGAGATCTTCGAGGGGCTGAAGGCGTACCGCCAGCCCGACGGCTCGGTCGCGGTCTTCCGCCCCGACGCCAACGCCCGCCGCTTCCAGGACTCCGCCCGCCGCCTGGCCATGCCGGAGCTGCCCGTCGAGACCTTCGTGGAGGCCATCGACCTGCTGGTCGCCCAGGACCGCGCCTGGGTCCCGGGCGAGGGCGAGCAGTCCCTGTACCTGCGGCCGTTCATGTTCGCCACCGAGGTGGGCCTGGGCATCAACCGGCCCGCCAACGAGTACCTGTTCATGCTGATCGCCTCCCCGGCCGGGGCGTACTTCGCCAAGGGCATCAAGCCGGTCTCGGTCTGGCTCTCCCGCGAGTACGTCCGCGCCGCCCCCGGCGGCACCGGCGCGGCCAAGTGCGCCGGCAACTACGCGGCCTCCTTCCTGGCCCAGGCCGAGGCCACCCGCAACGGCTGCGACCAGGTCGTCTGGCTGGACGCCGCCGAGCACCGCTGGGTGGAGGAGATGGGCGGCATGAACCTCTACTTCGTCGAGGGCTCCGGCGACAGCGCCCGCCTGGTCACCCCCGAGCTGACCGGCGCCCTGCTGCCCGGCATCACCCGCGACTCGCTGCTGACCATCGCCGCCGACCTCGGCTACGCCACCGGCGAGGTCCGCATCTCCACCGAGGACTGGCAGCGGGGCAACGAGGACGGCACCCTCACCGAGGTCTTCGCCTGCGGCACCGCAGCGGTGATCACCCCGGTCGGCTCGGTCAAGTCCACCGACGCCGCCTGGACCGTCGGCGACGGGCAGACCGGCGAGGTCACCGCCCGGCTCCGCCGCGAGCTGCTGGGCATCCAGACCGGCCAGGCCCCCGACCCGCACGGCTGGATGCACCGCATCCCCTGACCCGCCGTACCGGGAAGGCCGTGACGTCCGGATCGTGAGACGGCGGTGTGGCACGGGAGCACACCTGTGCCACACTGCCCTCATGCTTTCGATCACCACGATTATGGGTGACCAGCGCGCCGGTCACGGGTAGCCACAGCCCCGCTCCCGACCCGCGCGCAGACCTCTCGCACCCGCGAGGGGTCTTTTCGTTTTCCCGCGCCCTTCCCCTCACCACCCAGTTCCCGGACAGGAGAGCTCACGGCCATGACCACGGAACCCTCCGCACCGCCCCCGGCCGCCCCGGGCGACGCGTTCCACGTCTTCGACACCACGCTGCGCGACGGGGCGCAGCGCGAGGGCATCACCCTGACCGTCGCCGATAAGCTCGCCATCGCGCGGCACCTGGACGAGTTCGGGGTCGGCTTCATCGAGGGCGGCTGGCCGGGCGCCAACCCCCGGGACACGGAGTTCTTCCGGCGCGCCCGCGAGGAGATCGACTTCCGGCACGCCCGCCTGGTGGCGTTCGGCGCGACCCGCAGGGCCGGCGTGGACGTGGCCGAGGACCCGCAGGTCACGGCGCTGCTGGACTCGGGCGCGCCCGTGGTCACCCTCGTCGCCAAGTCCCACGACCGGCACGTGGAGCTGGCGCTGCGCACCTCCCTGGCGGAGAACCTGGCCATGATCCGCGACACCGTCGCCCACCTGCGGGCGCACGGCCGGCGGGTCTTCCTCGACTGCGAGCACTTCTTCGACGGCTACGCGGCCAACCCCGCCTACGCCCTGGAGGTCGTCCGCACCGCCCACCGCGCCGGGGCCGACGTGGTCGTGCTCTGCGACACCAACGGCGGGATGCTCCCCGCGCAGGTGCAGGCGGTCGTTCGCACCGTGGTGAACGACACCGGCGCGCGGATCGGCATCCACGCCCAGGACGACAGCGGCTGCGCCGTGGCCAACACCCTCGCGGCCGTGGACGCCGGAGCCACCCACGTGCAGTGCACCGCCAACGGCTACGGCGAGCGCGTGGGCAACGCCAACCTCTTCCCCGTCGTCGCCGCCCTGGAGCTGAAGTACGACCGCCGCGTGCTGCCCCCCGGCGCCCTGGCCGAGATGACCCGGATCTCCCACGCCATCGCCGAGGTGGTCAACCTCGTCCCCGCCACCCACCAGCCCTACGTCGGCCTGTCCGCCTTCGCCCACAAGGCCGGCCTGCACGCCTCCGCGATCAAGGTGGACCCCGACCTCTACCAGCACATCGACCCCGAGCTGGTCGGCAACTCCATGCGGATGCTGGTCTCCGACATGGCCGGGCGCGCCTCCGTGGAGCTGAAGGGCAAGGAGCTGGGCTACGACCTGGGCGACCGCGAGGTGCTGGGCCGGGTCGTGGAGCTGGTCAAGGAGCGCGAGTCCCGCGGCTTCTCCTACGAGGCCGCCGACGCCTCCTTCGAGCTGCTGCTGCGCGAGGCCGTCACCGAGGGCCCGCACCGCTTCTTCCGCCTGGAGTCCTGGCGCACGATCACCGACCAGGGGGCGGACGGCCGGCTGGAGAACGAGGCCACCGTCAAGATCTGGGCCAAGGGCGAGCGCATCCTGGCCGCGGGAGAGGGCAACGGCCCCGTGCACGCCCTGGACCGGGCGCTGCGCGCGGGCCTGGAGCGGCTCTTCCCCGAGCTGGCCCGGCTGACGCTGGTGGACTACAAGGTCCGCATCCTGGAGGGCCGCCACGGCACGCAGTCCACCACCCGCGTGCTGATCACCACCAGCGACGGCACGGCCGAGTGGGCCACGGTCGGCGTCGCCGACAACGTCATCGCCGCCTCCTGGCAGGCGCTGGACGACGCGTACACCTTCGGCCTGCTGCGCGCCGGCCTGCGCCCCGGCGCGTGAGCAGCCGCGGGCGAACGCCCGGCGTCCGGTGGGTATCGGCCGAGTGACACCGGGGCGCCCCTGTAGAGATTCAACAGTCCGGCTCCAGTCCCGCTGTGGTGAGCGTGCAGCGGAGAGCGCTCTGTACTGCCGTTCTGTGCAGCGCGACCATGAAACGGCTCGGGAGACTGTACGGAACTGACGAGAGCGGACGGGGGCCGTATTTCGTAGGGTCTATACATGACCGATCAGGCTGAGATCGACTCACTCGACTCCTCCGCGGCACCCGCCCTCGACGCGCGGGGGCGGGTCGCGGAGCTGCTGGCGATGCGTGAGGAGGCGTTCCGGGGGCCGTCCGAGCGGGCGACGGAGGCGCAGCACGCCAAGGGGAAGCTGACCGCTCGGGAGAGGATCGGCCTGCTGCTCGACCCCGGCTCGTTCCGCGAGGTGGGAATGCTGCGCCGGCACCGGGCCTCCGGGTTCGGGCTCGAGGCGAAGCGCCCCTACACGGACGGGGTGATCACGGGCTGGGGGACCGTGCACGGGCGGACGGTGTTCGTCTACGCCCACGACTTCCGGATCTTCGGCGGCGCCCTCGGGGAGGCGCACGCCGCGAAGATCCACAAGATCATGGACATGGCCATCGCGGCCGGCGCCCCCCTGGTCTCCCTGAACGACGGGGCCGGGGCGCGCATCCAGGAGGGCGTCTCGGCCCTCGCCGGCTACGGCGGCATCTTCCAGCGCAACACCAGGGCCTCCGGGGTCATCCCGCAGATCTCCGTGATGCTCGGCCCCTGCGCGGGCGGCGCCGCCTATTCGCCGGCCCTGACCGACTTCGTGTTCATGGTGCGGGAGACCGCCCAGATGTTCATCACGGGGCCGGACGTCGTGCAGGCCGTCACCGGGGCGGAGGTGACACAGAACGGCCTGGGCGGCGCGGACGTGCACGCGGAGACCTCGGGCGTGGCGCACTTCGCCTACGACGACGAGGAGTCCTGCATCGAGGAGGTCCGCTTCCTGCTCTCCCTCCTCCCCTCGAACAACCGCGAGAACCCCCCGGCCGCCGAGGCCAAGGACCCCGCCGACCGGCGCTGCGACGCGCTGGTGGACCTGGTCCCGGTGGACGGCAACCGCCCCTACGACATGCGCTCGGTCATCGAGGAGCTGGTCGACGACGGCGAGTTCCTGGAGGTCCACGAGCGCTGGGCGGTCAACATCATCTGCGCCCTGGGCCGGATGGACGGCCAGGTCGTGGGCCTGGTGGCCAACCAGCCGCAGTCCTTCGCCGGCGTGCTGGACATCCACGCCTCGGAGAAGGCCGCCCGCTTCGTGCAGATGTGCGACGCCTTCAACATCCCGATCGTCACGCTGCTGGACGTGCCCGGCTTCCTGCCGGGCGTGGACCAGGAGCACGGCGGCATCATCCGGCACGGCGCGAAGCTGCTGTACGCCTACTGCAACGCCACCGTGCCGCGGATCTCCGTCGTCCTGCGAAAGGCGTACGGCGGCGCGTACATCGTGATGGACTCCCAGTCCATCGGCGCCGACGTCACCTACGCCTGGCCGACGAACGAGATCGCCGTGATGGGCGCCGAGGGCGCCGCCAACGTGATCTTCCGCCGCCAGATCTCCTCCGCCGAGGACCCCGAGGCCATGCGCGCCCGCATGGTCAAGGAGTACAAGGCCGAGCTGATGCACCCGTACTACTCGGCCGAGCGCGGCCTGGTGGACGACGTGATCGAGCCGGCCGAGACCCGCGAGGTCCTGATCCGCGCCCTGGAGATGCTGCGCACCAAGCACGCCGACCTGCCCGCCCGCAAGCACGGGAACCCGCCGCAGTAGCCCGGCGGCCAGCCATCGAGGAGAAGCACACCATGAGTGCCACCACCGTCGCCGACCCGCACCTGGTGCGGGTGGAGAAGGGCCGGGCCACGGACGAGGAGCTGGCCGCGGTCACCGCGCTGCTGCTCGCCCGCGCGGCCCGCCGCGACCAGCCGGGCTCCGGCGTGGAGGCGGGGCGCAACGCGGCGCCCTGGCGCCGTCTGGAGCGCGCACGGACCTACAACGCGCCCCACAGCTGGCAGGGCTGAGGTCCCGGGGCAGTACCACCCCGGGCGGGGCAAGGGCGCGGGACCGGTCGCCGGTCCCGCGCCCACCGGCGTTCCCCGCCGGTTGAGTCGCCCGACGGGCCCACGCGGGCCCGCCCGCGCTGCTGCTCGCCCGCGTCGGCAATGCCCGCGGCCCGTGCGTGTCCGCGCCGGGTTCGTGGCCGTGCCGGGGCGCCTGCGGCTGCGCAACGGCCGTGGCGCGGGCGTGCGTTCAGCCCTGACCGAGGCCCGGCGCCGAGGCGAGCACCGTCCTGCGCGGGTTCGCCGTGCTGGCCGGCAGGGGCCGTTCGGCGGCGCCCGGCACCGTGGCCCGGGCGAGGCCGTCGGCGTCGGCCAGGTGGGCCAGGGTGGTCCGCCGGGGGTTGGCGAGGGAGCGCAGGGGGAGGGTCGTCTTCACGGGTCTGCCTCGGGTCGTCGCGTCGTGGGCTGTCTGGGGCCGGCGCGGGCCGGCGAGAGGATTGTCCTGCCCGGCCCGCCCGCCGGGCAAGGGCGCAAGGGAACGCGCATACCCGTTCCCCGGCGGGTTTCAGCCGTTCGACGGGTGTGAGTTTGCTCACCATCGTTGCCGCAAAAGGGGCAACGCGGGCGGCCCCTCGCGGGGGGCGAAACGCTCACCCGTGGACAAAGGCCCGCGTCCCGGGCCCCGCGCCCCCCGGAGCCCGTGCTCAACGGGTGACGGCCGTGGGGGGAGTTGTCCGGGTTCCTGGCCGCGGGCGCACACCTGCGGTGATCATGGCCCAGCGCAGTGTCACCCGGATCACGCGAGGCCCTCCGGCCCTTGTTGGAGATCGGCCACTGTGCTGGAATTCCACGGACCGCCGCGAGTCAGGGAGCCGTGTGCGAGGGCGCACACCGGTCAGCACCGGCTGATCACCGACGCGCCGGTCTGCCCGACGACCGTGAACGGGGCTGATCGCCCCCGGCTACGACACCGTCCCGCCGCGCGGCGGCGGGACGCCTGGTCCAGAGGTTGCGACGCTAGTGCAGGGACGTTTCAAGAGGGAAGGCAGCGCGGGAGACGCGGAGCCGAGCGACGCGTCGGACCGCGAGACCCCCGGCAGCCCCGCGCCGGGCGCAGCCGACCGGGGGCGCCGCGGCACGCGCCGCACCCCCGGCCCCTCGCGCGCACCCCGCAGGCCCGCCGATCTGCCCTCCGCCGCCCGCCCCGGCGCGGGCGGCGGCTCGCGTCTGGCCCTGCGCAACTGGCGCATCAGCACCCGCCTGGTCTCCCTGATCGCCCTCCCGGTCGCCGCCGCCACCGTCCTGGGCGTCCTGCGCATCCAGAACTCCCTCGACAACGTCGAGCAACTGGAGAACATGCAGGTGCTCACGGACATGGCCCAGCAGGCCACGCTGCTGGGCTCCGCGCTCCAGGAGGAGCGCGACCGCTCGGCCGGCCCCCTGGTCAGCGGCCGGGGCCCGGCCGGCGACGAGGTCGCCTCCGCCCGCGAGGACACCGACGAGGCGGTGCAGGCCTTCGACGACGCGCTGGACGCCTCCCGGGAGGACCAGGACCTGGCCGGGATCGAGGCCACCGTCATCGACATCCGCCGCCGCCTCGGCGAGCTGAGCGACATCCGCGACGAGGCGTACAGCGACCCGGCCTACTTCTCCCAGACGGTCACCCGCTACAGCGGCCTCATCGACGCCCTCCAGCGGCTCTCCCAGGACCTGGCCCAGGCCACCAGCAACAGCGACATGATCCGCAGCACCCGCGCGCTGATGGCGTTCTCCTCGGCCAAGGAGCACGCCTCCATCCAGCGAGCCCTCATCACCGCGGGCCTGGCCCGCGCCGAGCGGCCGGGCGAGGAGGCCGCGCTCTCCGAGAGCGACTGGCGCTTCGGCGGAACCCACCAGCGTTCCGAGGACAGCGAGCTGGACGGCTTCGTCGAGGTCTACGGCGACGAGGACGGCGCCCGCCGCCTGCTGGACCGCCTCCGGGGCGGCGGGGACGCCAACATCGTGGCCGCCGACCAGTACGCCACGCAGGTCTTCGGCGCGCCGGACGGCATGAGCCAGAACCCGCGCTCCTACCGGGACTGGTACGACGAGGACCGCACCAAGATCGACGCGATGCACGTCATCGAGCGGACCCTGCTGGACGAGATGGAGCAGCAGGCCCGCTCCCTGCGCGACGACGCCCAGCGCGACGCGTTCCTCAACGGCGCCCTCGTCCTGCTCGTGCTCGGCGTCTCGGTGGTCGGAGCCTTCGTCGTGGCCCGCTCCATGATCCGCTCGCTGCGCCGCCTCCAGGACACCGCGCAGGAGGTGGCCCGCGAGCGGCTGCCCGAGGTTGTCCGGCACATGTCCGAGGCCGAGCCCGAGGATGTGGACACCACCGTCGAGCCGGTCGGCGTCTACACCCGGGACGAGATCGGCCAGGTGGCCCAGGCCTTCGACGACGTCCACCGCGAGGCCGTGCGCCTCGCGGGCGAGCAGGCGCTGCTACGGGGCAACGTCAACGCGATGTTCACCAACCTCTCCCGCCGCAGCCAGGGCCTGATCCAGCGCCAGCTCTCCCTGATCTCCGAGCTGGAGTCCCGGGAGGCCGACCCCGACCAGCTCTCCTCGCTGTTCAAGCTGGACCACCTGGCCACCCGCATGCGGCGCAACGGCGAGAACCTCCTCGTCCTGGCCGGCGAGGAGCCGGGCCGCCGCTGGACCCGCCCGGTACCGCTGGTGGACGTGCTGCGCGCCGCCGCCTCCGAGGTGGAGCAGTACGAACGCATCGAGCTGAGCGCCGTGCCCAAGAGCGAGGTCGTCGGCCGGGTCGTCAACGACCTGGTGCACCTGCTCGCCGAGCTGCTGGAGAACGCCACCTCCTTCTCCTCGCCGCAGACGAAGGTCAAGGTCACCGGCCACGCCCTGCCCGACGGGCGGGTGCTGGTGGAGATCCACGACACGGGCATCGGCCTTTCGCCCGAGGACCTCGCCGAGATCAACGACCGGCTGGCCAACCCGCCGACCGTGGACGTCTCCGTTTCCCGGCGCATGGGCCTGTTCGTGGTCGGGCGCCTCTCGCTGCGCCACAACATCCGCATCCAGTTGCGCCCCTCGGACTCCGGCGGCACCACCGCGCTGGTGATGCTGCCCGCCGATGTCGCCCAGGGCGCCGCGCGCACCCGGCCCGGCGCCCCGGCGGGCGACCCGGGCCGCGGCCCCGAGCCCGGCCGCCCGCGCCCCGCGGCCCCGCTCGCCCCCGGGCGCGGCGAAGGCCCGCGCCCCCCGCACCCCCGGGACGAGGCCGCGCCCGCCAGGGCCGCGGGGGAGGCCGAACGCCCCGGGGAACGCCCGGCGGCCTCCCCGGCCTGGGGGTCCGCGCCGGGGGCCGCCCCTCGCGCGGGCGAGCGGCCAGGGGGAGGGCCGGCCCTGCCGGTGCGCTCCGGGCCCTCCCGGCCGCCCGCGCCCCGGCCGCAGCCCACGCGCCCGCAGCCCGTCTCCGGCCAGGGCCCCGGCGCCCCGGCTCCCGGCGCCCAGGGCCGCCCGGCCCTGCCCTCGCGGCCCGTCGGGGGCACCCGCCCGCCGCTGCCCGGCGGCGGGGCGCCCTCCGGGGCCGAGCCCCCGGCCCCGCCGCTCGCCGCGGGCGGCTCCCGGCCGAGCTGGGCGGGGGCCGCGGAGGACAGCGGCGCCCTGCCGGTCGTGGACCCCGGCGCGGGCCCCGGGCCCGGCGGCCGGACCGCCCGCGAGGACGCGTTCCTCCCGGCGCCTCCCGGCCCGGGTGCTCCCGGCGCCCCCGGCCCGGACCGGGCGGAGGAGGACCGGCCGCGCGGCCACGACGAGACCGGCCCCGCCGAGCACCCGCTGCCCGCCGAGGAGCCCCCGGCCCCCGCCGCCCTGCCCGCCGCGGCCGGTTCCCCGGGGGAGCGCCCCGGCCCGTACGACGGGCAGCCCGCGCCCCAACGGCCCGAGGACACCGGCGCGTTCGCCGCCTTCGGCGCGCCCCCCGCCGCCCTCGACGAGCTGAGCGGCCCGCTGCCCGAGGGCGCCCTGCCGGGCGCGGACGAACGGACGCCCATCTTCGAGGAGATGGAGTCCACCTGGTTCGGCACCCGCCGCGCCGTCCCGGCCCCCGCCCCCGAGGAGGCCGGCGAGCCCGCGCCGTCCGCGCGCCCCGAGCCCGCGCACGCGCCCGCCGCCCACGCCCCCGCGCACGCCGCGGGCCCCGGCGCGGACGCCCCCGAGGCGCCCTGGCGCCCTTCGCCCAACGACGAACAGTGGCGCCAGGCCGAGCAGTTGAGGCAGCCCGCGGCCGGCGGCGTCACCACCGCGGGCCTGCCCCGCCGCGTGCCGCGCGCCAACCTCGTGGCCGGCGCGGCCCAGGAACCCGCCGACGCGCCGGGGCCGTTGGTCTCCCGCAGCCCGGACGACGTCCGCGGCCGGCTGACCAACCTCAGGCGCGGCATCCAGCAGGGGCGCCAGGCCGGTGCGGCCACCGGCGCCGACCCGGACCGGGGACTCGGTCCCTCGTACCAGCAGCAGGAGCGTTAGTGTGAGCCCGATGAGCCAGGCGGCGCAGAACCTGAATTGGTTGATCACCAGTTTTGTGGAGAACACCCCGGGGGTGTCGCACACGGTGGTGGTGTCCGCTGATGGTCTTCTTCTGGCGTTGTCCGAGGGGTTTCCGCGGGATCGTGCGGATCAGTTGGCTGCGGTGGCGTCGGGGCTGACGTCGTTGACGGCTGGTGCGTCGCGGATCTTCGAGGGTGGTGCGGTGAATCAGACGGTGGTGGAGATGGAGCGGGGGTTTCTCTTCATCATGGCGATTTCGGATGGTTCTTCGTTGGCGGTGCTGGCGCATCCGGAGGCGGACATCGGGCTGGTGGGGTATGAGATGGCGTTGCTGGTGGACCGGGCGGGTAACGTGCTGACCCCCGACCTGCGCGCGGAACTCCAGGGCAGTCTGCTTAACTGAGCACCGGCTCCCCCCACATGAGCACCACACTCCCCGGCCCCACCACCCACCCTCATGTCCCGCTCGGAGGAGCAATGACCACCCCGCCGCCCTCGCAGGGCCCGTACGGTGTTCCGCATCATTACGGCTCATTCGACGACGAGGGCGACCAGCCGCTGGTCCGTCCGTACGCCATGACCGGCGGCCGCACCCGGCCGCGTTACCAGCTCGCCATCGAGGCCCTGGTGTCCACCACGGCCGAACCGCTCCAGCTCCAGGGGCTGTTGCCGGAGCATCAGCGGATCTGCCACCTCTGCCTGGAGGTCAAGTCCGTGGCGGAGGTGTCCGCGCTCCTGGGTATGCCCCTGGGGGTGGCGCGGATCCTGGTGGCGGACCTCGCGGAGGCCGGGCTCGTCGCCATCCACCAGCCGGGGCACGACGCCGAGCCGGGGGGGCTGCCGGACGTGACACTGCTCGAAAGGGTGCTCAGTGGACTTCGCAAGCTCTAGCGCCTCGGGCGCCGCGGGCCGCCCGGCCCCCTCCTCCTCGACCACCTCCGCGAAGATCGTGATCGCGGGCGGGTTCGGCGTGGGGAAGACGACGTTCGTGGGGTCGGTCTCGGAGATCAATCCGCTGCGGACCGAAGCGGTGATGACCTCGGCGTCCGCGGGCATCGACGACCTGACGCACACGGCGGGCAAGACGACCACGACGGTCGCGATGGACTTCGGGCGGATCACGCTCGACCAGGACCTGATCCTGTACCTCTTCGGCACCCCGGGGCAGGACCGTTTCTGGTTCATGTGGGACGACCTGGTGCGCGGCGCGATCGGGGCCGTGGTGCTGGTGGACACCCGGCGCCTGGCGGACTGTTTCCCGGCCGTGGACTACTTCGAGAACAGCGGCCTGCCGTTCGTCATCGCCCTCAACGGCTTCGACGGGCACCAGCCCTACTCGCCCGACGAGGTCCGCGAGGCCCTCCAGATCGGCCCCGACGTGCCCATCATCATCACCGACGCCCGCGTCCGCGCGGAGGCCAAGAGCGCCCTGATCACCCTCGTCGAGCACGCCCTGCTCGCCCGCCTGCACTGAACGGCCCGCCGGAAGCGCGCGGCCTCCGCCACCGCGCCTCCGGAAGCTCATAACAATTCAACGATTAACCTCCCCATCGTTAGCACGCGGGGCAAGCATTCCATGCCCCTGTGCACACGAATTCTCGGCACTTTGCCCGGTCAAGGCATAAATGACCGATTCGCCCCTGAGGTACCAGGCTGAAAACGGCGCGGTTCGGGGGATTGGAAAGTCAACAGCCGTCGTGCTGGAATCCACACAACTCCGTCGTGGCAGCCAGCGGAGACGGTATGCCGATGCCGAGAGGTGAGAGCCCAGTGAGGCGCAGCAACGCGACTCCCGCGCCGTCGGGGGAGTCGGGAGACTCCAGGACCGACGGGCGTGGCAACTTCACCCCGCCCTCGGTCGCCGCACGCGGCGATGAGTCCCTGACCCCGCCGCCCGCCCCCGCGCCCCCCTCCGGGTCCAGACTCGCGCCCCGCAACTGGCGGGTGGCCACCAAGCTCAACGCGATCCTGCTGATCCCCGTCCTGGTCGCCCTCGGCCTGAGCGGCTTCCAGGTCTACGACGCCTACACCACCTGGCAGGAGGCCGAGGACGCCGAGCACACCGCCGAGCTGGTCCGCGCCTCCACCGCCTACGGCCACGCGCTGATCGACGAGCGCGACGTGACGGCCACCGCCCTGCTGGAGGGCCGGCGCGAGGACCCCGAGGTGATCCAGGCCCGGGACGCCACGGACCGCGCCCGCGGCGTGTTCTACGCCGCCGTGGAGCGCGCCCCGCGCACCGAAACGATCCAGCGCCGCGTCCAGCAGGTCACCCGCGTCGAGCCCGACCTCCAGCCGCTGCGCGAGCGGGCGTACACCGACGACCTGCCCGGCGTGGACACCGAGGAGGCGTACGTCGCGGTCCAGCACCCGCTGATGTCGTTCGCCAACGAGCTGGGGCTGGATACGGGCAACGTCACCTCCTTCGGCCGCAGCGTCTACAGCCTGTCCCTGGCCAAGGCCGCCAGCTCCCTCCAGCGCGCCATCGGCACCCACCTGATCGTCGCCCCGGGGCCCGGCGAGGTCCTGACCGAGCAGCAGGTCGACGCCTTCGAGTCCTACGCCTACCTGGAGCGGATCGCCAGCGCCGAGTACGCCGCCGCGGCCTCGCCCGAGGACGCCGGGCAGCTGGAGAACCTGACGGCCGACGCCGCGGAGCAGGCCGACGCCGAGACCCGGGGCGCGCCACCGCTGGAGGAGATGGTCCAGGCGATCGCCAGCGGCGCCTCCCCGGAGGAGCTGGCCGAGGAGGGCGTCACCCGCGACAACTGGTTCCGCGTGGCCACCGCCGAGTTCGACGCCTACCGCGCCATGGAGGCATCCCTGGTGGACGCCGCCGTGGAGGAGGCCCGCGGAATCGCCTCCGACGCCCGCCGGGACGTCCTGGTCAACTCGGCCGTGGTGGTCGCCGCGCTGGTGCTGGCGTTCATCTTCGCCGGCCTGATGGCCCGCTTCATGAGCCTGAACATGCGCCGGCTGCGCTCCGCCGCCTTCGAGGTGGCCGAGCAGCGGCTGCCCGCCGTGGTCGACGAGCTCTCCCGCACCGTCCCCGGCAACGTCGACACCCGCGTCACGCCCATCGCGATCAACAGCCAGGACGAGATCGGCGAGGTCGCCAGGGCGTTCGACCAGGTCCACCGCGAGGCCGTCCGCCTGGCCGCCGAACAGGCCCTGCTGCGCGGCAACGTCAACGCCATCTTCACCAACCTCTCCAGCCGCAACCAGGCCCTCGTCGAGCGCCAGCTCGGCCTCATCAGCGAGCTGGAGAACAACGAGGCCGACCCCGAGCAGCTCGAGCACCTCTTCAAGCTGGACCACCTGGCCACCCGCATGCGGCGCAACGGCGAGAACCTCCTCGTCCTGGCCGGCGAGGAGCCCCAGCACCGGTGGAACCAGCCGGTGGCGCTGATCGACGTCATGCGCGCCGCCGCCTCCGAGGTCGAGGCGTACGCCCGGATCGACATGTCCGCCTTCCCCGAGTGCGACATCCACGGCGCGGTGGTCAACGACCTCGCCCACCTCCTCGCCGAGCTGCTGGAGAACGCCACCACCTTCTCCTCGCCGCACACCAAGGTGCTGGTCACCGCGACCCGCCTGCCCGACGGCCGGATCATGATCGAGATCCACGACAAGGGCATCGGGATGACCCAGGAGGACTTCGCCGAGATCAACAAGCGGCTGGCCGAGCCGCCCTCCGTGGACGCCGCCGTCTCCCGCCGGATGGGCCTGTACGTGGTCGGCAAGCTCGCCGAGCGCCACAACATCCGCGTCCAGCTCCGCCCCTCCGGCGAGCAGTCGGGCACCACGGCCCTGGTCATGCTCCCGGACGCCATCACGCTGAGCAGCTCCTCCCGGGCCCCGCAGCGCGAGGAGCAGTTCACCGTCTCCCGCCTCATCCCCGAGCCGCAGGAGCCCGCCGGCTTCCTGCCGGCCCCGGCCGCCGCGCAGCCCCAGCCGCCCGCCCCCGCGCCCCGGCCCGCGGGCCCGCCCGCGCCCGCCGCCGTGCCGCGCGCCGCCCAGGGACCCGGCGCGCGCCGCCCCGCCCAGGGCCCCCTCGGCTTCCCGCGCGGCGGGGACACCGGAGAGATCCCCGCCGTGCCCCCGGCCGACCGGCAGCGCCCGGCCCCGCAGCGCCCCGCCGCGGCCCGCTTCGGGACCGAGCCGCCGGCCGCGGAACGCCCCGCGCCCCCGCGCCCGGAGCGCCGCGGACCGCTCGGCGGCCTCCCCGCCCTCGGCTCGCGCCCCACGGCCCCGCCCGCCGGCCGTCCCAACCCGCCCGCGCCCTCGCCGGCGCCCCGCCCCGGAGGCCCCGCCCGGCACGCCGCGCCCCCCTCCGACCGGCCGGGATTCGGCGCCTTCCAGCCCCGCGCGGATTCTCCTCACGGTGGTCCCGGGACGGCCCCGCAGCGCGTAGGCTTCGGTGGGCCGGACCCGGTGGCGGCGGAGTACCGCACGACCACCAGCGCCGGGCTGCCGCGCCGGGAACGGTCGCGGCCGGGCCCGGAGGCGGAGGCCGCGCCCCCGGCGCGGGAAGCCGCCCCGGTGGCGCCCGCCCCGGTGCCGCCCGCGCCGGGAATGGCACGCTGGGAGGGCCGCGGACCGCGCAGGGAGGAGCGCCAGGACGGCACCACGTCGGCGGGTCTGCCCCGCCGGGTGCCGCGGGCCAACCTCACCGAGCACACGCTTCCGGAGCCGGCGACCGGGGGGCCGCAGATATCCCGGGATCCGGCGGAGGTCCGCGGCCGGCTGACCAGCCTGCGCCGCGGAGTGCAGCAGGGCCGCGGCGCGAGCACCCAGCGCGGCGCGCAGAACGACGAACGGGGCCTCGGCCCCGGTCACACCTACGATCAGGAGCGTTAGTGTGAGCCCGATGAGCCAGGCGGCGCAGAACCTGAATTGGTTGATCACCAGTTTTGTGGAGAACACCCCGGGGGTGTCGCACACGGTGGTGGTGTCCGCTGATGGTCTTCTTCTGGCGTTGTCCGAGGGGTTTCCGCGGGATCGTGCGGATCAGTTGGCTGCGGTGGCGTCGGGGCTGACGTCGTTGACGGCTGGTGCGTCGCGGATCTTCGAGGGTGGTGCGGTGAATCAGACGGTGGTGGAGATGGAGCGGGGGTTTCTCTTCATCATGGCGATTTCGGATGGTTCTTCGTTGGCGGTGCTGGCGCATCCGGAGGCGGACATCGGGCTGGTGGGGTATGAGATGGCGTTGCTGGTGGACCGGGCGGGTAACGTGCTGACCCCCGACCTGCGCGCCGAGCTCCAGGGCAGCCTGCTCAACTAGCGGCCGGCCCGTGCGGATTGGGCCCGCGCCCCTTAAGGTGCGGACAGCAAAAGGCAGTCGAGGAGGAACAGTGGCAACGCCCCCAGGCGGACCTTACGGCAACGAGTACCCGCCGCAGCCCCACAGCGGGCACACCGGGCGCTTCAACTTCCCCTCGGCGCCCAGCAACGGACGGCAGGACTACGCCGACCGGTCCGGACTCGGCCTGCCCGGGCCTCCCGGCCCCCCCGGTCACGGGCAGGAGTACCCGCACGTTCCGCACGACGCCGGCCAGGGCGTTCCCCACCACCAGCAGCAGAGCCACGGCCAGGGCCCGCAGCAGCCCGCGCCGGCCCGCAGGCCGGGCGAGGGGGAGCAGCCGCAGCCGCTGGTGCGTCCGTACGCCATGACCGGGGGCCGGACGAAGCCGCGCTACCAGCTCGCCATCGAGGCCCTGGTGTCCACCACGGCCGACCCGGTGCACCTGACGGGTCAGCTCCCCGAGCACCAGCGCATCTGCCAGCTGTGCTACGAGGTCAAGTCGGTCGCCGAGGTGTCCGCGCTGCTCACCATCCCGCTGGGGGTGGCGCGGATCCTGGTGGCGGACCTCGCCGAGGCCGGGCTCGTCGCCATCCACCAGCCGGGCCACGAGGGCGAGCCCGGCGGTCAGCCAGACGTGACACTGCTCGAAAGGGTGCTCAGTGGACTTCGCAAGCTCTAACGACGCCGGTCTCACCGCGCCGCCGTCCCGCTCCACGACCTCCGCGAAGATCGTGATCGCGGGCGGGTTCGGCGTGGGGAAGACGACGTTCGTGGGGTCGGTCTCGGAGATCAATCCGCTGCGGACCGAAGCGGTGATGACCTCGGCGTCCGCGGGCATCGACGACCTGACGCACACGGCGGGCAAGACGACCACGACGGTCGCGATGGACTTCGGGCGGATCACGCTCGACCAGGACCTGATCCTGTACCTCTTCGGCACCCCGGGGCAGGACCGTTTCTGGTTCATGTGGGACGACCTCGTGCGCGGCGCCATCGGCGCGATCGTCCTGGTGGACACGCGGCGCCTGGCGGACTGTTTCCCGGCCGTGGACTACTTCGAGAACAGCGGCCTGCCGTTCGTCATCGCCCTCAACGGCTTCGACGGGCACCAGCCCTACTCGCCCGACGAGGTCCGCGAGGCCCTCCAGATCGGCCCCGACGCCCCGATCATCACGACCGACGCCCGCCACCGCTCCGAGGCCAAGAGCGCCCTGATCACCCTCGTCGAACACGCCCTGATGGCCCGCCTCCGCTGACGCGCTGCCGCGCGGGAACACCGGCCACGCGCGACCGGCCCGCCCGCCCCCGGGCCCCGTCCGGGGGCTCTCGCCTTGGCGGGAGCCGCCCTCTCCCTGGCGGGGAGTCGGTTTCCCTGCCGGGAGGACTCCGCCCCGGTGAGGGGCCAGCTTGACAAGCCGTGGCGGGATCGCTCTTCCCTGTTGCGGGGACCGGCCCGGGGGCCGGCTGCCGTCGGCAGAGCGACGCCGGGCCCCGATCCCCAGGTCCCGGCCCCCGGCCCTAGGGTGGGGGCCGTGCGCATCGCGAGATTTTCCATCGACGGGACCGTCGGGTTCGGCGTGGTCGAGGACCCCGCGGACGGCGGGGAGCCGGTTCTCGACATCATCAAGGGGCATCCCTTCGCCGCGTTCGAACGCTCGGGGCGGCGCGTCCCGCTGGACCAGGTCCGCCTCCTGCCGCCCGTGCTGCCCAGCAAGGTCGTGGCCATCGGCCGCAACTACGCCGAGCACGCCCGCGAGCTGGGCAACGAGGTCCCCGAGGTCCCCGTGACCTTCTTCAAGCCCTCCACCGCCGTGACCGGCCCCGGCGACCCGATCGTCTTCCCGGCGATCTCCTCGGAGCTGCACCACGAGGCCGAACTCGCCGTCGTCATCGGCCGCCTGTGCCGGGAGGTCCCGCGCGAGCGCGCCCGCGAGGTGATCCTCGGCTACACCTGCGCCAACGACGTCACCGCGCGCGACGTGCAGCAGCGCGAGCCGCAGTGGGCGCGCGCCAAGGGCTTCGACACCTCCTGCCCGCTGGGCCCGTGGATCGAGACCGACCTCGACCCCTCCGACCTGGCCATCATGTGCACGGTCAACGGCGAGCAGCGGCAGCTCGGCCGCACCGCGCAGATGATCCGGGACGTCGAGGACCTGATCGTGCACATCACCGCCGCGATGACGCTGCTGCCGCAGGACGTGATCCTCACCGGCACCCCGGCGGGGGTCGGGGTGCTGCGGCCTGGCGACGAGGTGGCCGTCACGATCGAGGGCATCGGAACGCTCACCAACCCCGTCCGCGCGCGGGGCTGAGCGGTCCGTCCCGCCGGCCCCGGGGAGGCCGAAGTGCCGCCCGCGCGAAGGGCGTTCGGGCGGGACCGGAGGCCTGGGACGGATCCCGTTTTGGGGCACCGTTCTCGATCGGGTATTGTTTGGCGCGTCGCCGAGGCGGCCCGGAGGATCGGGCCCCGGGGCGTTCACCGGAACGACGGCCGGGTCGGCTTGCGTTTTGGTGGGGTATGGTGTAATTGGCAGCACGACTGATTCTGGTTCAGTTAGTCTAGGTTCGAGTCCTGGTACCCCAGCACGGTCTTCACCGACCGAGCCCCCGTTGTGTAGCGGCCTAGCACGCTGCCCTCTCAAGGCAGTAGCGCCGGTTCGAATCCGGTCGGGGGTACAGATTCGGGAGATCCTTTCCGGGTCCGCAGCAGGCCCCCGTTGTGTAGCGGCCTAGCACGCTGCCCTCTCAAGGCAGTAGCGCCGGTTCGAATCCGGTCGGGGGTACTCGGTTCGGCCGTGGCCCCCTCGCCCTTCGCGGCGAGGGGGCCACGGCCGTTTCACGTCCCGGGGTCCGGCCCGGGCTCGCCGGCGCGGGGGCCGAAGCGGCGGGCGGCCTCCTCGGCCTGGGCCAGCCGCCGCAGGCTCAGCAGCACCGGCTCGTAGAGCACGGTCAGGGCCACCGCCGCCTCCAACTGCGTGCTGGGCGCCTCGAACTCCCCGATCAGCGCGAGGTCGTGGGCCGCGACCCCGGCCGCCGCGCGGGCGTACGGCAGCAGCTGGGGCACGTCGCAGGGGTAGCCCAGGCGCAGCAGGGTCGCCAGGGAGGCGACGAGCATGCCGTGCGCGGGGTTCTCCTCGACCACGGGCCGGCCTGCCTGGCGCAGCACCTCCGCCGCCCTGGCGCGGGCCTCGGCCAGGGTGGCGGGGTCGCCCGAGGGCTCGGGGCCGTGGGGGAGGGCGGTCACGGCCGCGCCGAGACGGGCGAACTGCCCGGCCGAGGCGTCGTCCACCTCGGCCAGCACCCTGCGGGCCGTGGCCACCGGCACGCGGCCCACCTGCACCAGCGCGCGGACCAGGCGCAGGCGGCGCAGGTGCTCCTCGTCGTACTCGGCCTGGGTCGCCGAGACCCGCTCACCGGGCGGGAGCAGGCCCTCCCGCAGGTAGTACTTGATCGTCGCGGTCGAGACCCCGCCGCGTCTGCTCAGCTCCGCGAGCCGCATCTGGCCGTCCTCTTGCGTCCTGAGTTGGGGAGTGGCACTATCCAATAGTGGATAGTGCCACTATCCAAGCATGGCACGGAACGGAAGCGGAGGGCGGGCCATGGCGGAGAAGGTCATCGAGGGGCGCATGACGGCTGCGGGGGACCGGGAGGCCACCGTCTTCCTCATCGGGATGCGGATCAACAGCTTCTGGCGGGTGCGGAGCTGGTGGCCGGTGTTCACGGCCATGCCGCGGATGCTGCGGGAGCTGTCGAAGGCCCCCGGGAGCGGGTTCCTGGGGTACCGGCTGCTGCTGGGCGGGCCCCGGCTGATCTACACGGTGCAGTACTGGGCCTCGCACGAGCAGCTGCTCGCCTACGCCTCGGCCCCCGACCGGGAGCACCGGCCGGCCTGGGCCGCGTTCAACCGCCGCCTGCGCGCCGGAAAGGGCCGGGTCGGCTTCTGGCACGAGACCTACGTGGTCCCCGCGGGCGCGCACGAGGCCGTCTACGTCAACATGCCCCCCTTCGGACTGGCCGCGGCCACGGAGGTCCTGCCGGTGGCCCGCCGCGGCGACCGCGCCGCGGACCGCCTGGCCTCCCGGCCGTCCTGACCCGGGCGGGGCCGGGTCAGGCTGCGGACGGCGCGCGCTCAGGAGGGGCGCTTCAGGGCCTCCGTGAGGCGGGCCGCGGCCTCCAGAAGGGCCTGGGCGTGCATGCGGCCGGGGTGGCGGGTGAGGCGCTCGATGGGACCGGAGACGGAGACGGCGGCCACCACGCGGTGGGAGGGGCCGCGCACGGGGGCGGAGACCGAGGCGACGCCCGGCTCGCGCTCGCCGATGGACTGGGCCCAGCCCCGGCGCCGCACCCCGGAGAGCGCGGTCGCGGTGAAACGCGCGCCCTGCAGGCCGTGGTGCAGCCGCTCCGGCTCCTCCCAGGCGAGCAGGATCTGCGCCGCGGAGCCGGCCTTCATCGGCAGCGTGGAGCCGACCGGCACGGTGTCGCGCAGGCCCGAGAGGCGCTCGGCCGCGGCCACGCAGATGCGCATGTCCCCCTGGCGCCGGTAGAGCTGGGCGCTCTCGCCCGTGAGGTCCCGCAGTTGCGTCAGCACCGGGCCCGCCGCCGCCAGCAGCCGGTCCTCCCCGGCCGCCGCCGCCAGCTCCGCGAGCCGCGGCCCGAGCACGAAGCGGCCCTGCATGTCCCGGGCCAGCAGGCGGTGGTACTCCAGGGCCACCGCCATGCGGTGCGCGGTCGGCCTGGCCAGCCCCGTCGCACCGACCAGCCCCGCGAGGGTGGCCGGCCCCGACTCCAGGGCGCCCAGCACCAGGGCCGCCTTGTCGAGAACCCCCACGCCGCTGGAGTCACCGCTAGAGTTGTCCATGCAACGATATTCGCGTCTCACACTGTGAAACGCAAGTTCATTCTCGCCGGACAGGGGCCAGGCTTGGTCACACGGTCCCCGGCGCCGCGGACGTCGTGGACCGCCACCGTCCGGCGCGAGGGGAACGGACGGCGGCCCCGACTTTGACGGCCTTCGGACGACGGCACCAGCCGGAAGGAAGCAGCGATGGGACGGACACTGGCGGAGAAGGTCTGGGACGATCATGTCGTCCGGCGAGCGGAGGGCGAGCCCGACCTGCTCTACATCGACCTCCACCTGCTGCACGAGGTGACCAGCCCGCAGGCGTTCGACGGCCTGCGCAAGGCGGGCCGGCGCGTGCGGCGCACCGACCTGACCATCGCCACCGAGGATCACAACACCCCGACCCTCGACATCGACAAGCCGATCGCCGACCCCGTCTCCCGGGTCCAGCTGGAGACGCTGCGCAAGAACTGCGCGGAGTTCGGCGTCCGCCTGCACCCGCTGGGCGACCGCGAGCAGGGCGTGGTCCACGTGGTCGGCCCGCAGCTGGGCCTGACCCAGCCCGGCATGACCGTGGTCTGCGGGGACTCGCACACCTCCACGCACGGGGCGTTCGGCGCGCTGGCGTTCGGCATCGGGACCAGCCAGGTCGAGCACGTGCTGGCCACCCAGACGCTGCCGATGGCCCCGTTCAGGACCATGGCGGTGACCGTCCGCGGCGAGCTGCCGGCGGGCGTGACCGCCAAGGACCTGATCCTGGCGATCATCGCCCGGATCGGCACCGGCGGCGGCCAGGGCTACGTCATCGAGTACCGCGGCGAGGCCATCGAGAAGCTCTCGATGGAGGCCCGGATGACCATCTGCAACATGTCCATCGAGGCGGGGGCGCGCGCCGGGATGATCGCCCCGGACGAGACCACCTTCGCCTACCTGCGGGGCCGCGACCACGCCCCGGCCGGCGCCGACTGGGACGAGGCCGTGGCCTACTGGCGGACCCTGCGCACCGACGAGGACGCGGTCTTCGACCACGAGGTGGTCATCGAGGGCGCCGAGCTGGCCCCGTTCGTCACCTGGGGCACCAACCCCGGCCAGGGCGCGCCCCTGTCCGCGGCCGTCCCCGACCCGGCGGCCTTCGCGGACCCCAGCGAGCGGCTGGCCGCCGAGAAGGCGCTGGAGTACATGGGCCTGGAGCCCGGCCAGCGGCTGCGCGACATCGCCGTGGACACCGTCTTCGTCGGCTCCTGCACCAACGGCCGCATCGAGGACCTGCGCTCGGCCGCCTCCGTCCTGGACGGCCGCCGGGTCGCCGAGGGCGTGCGGATGCTGGTGGTTCCCGGCTCGGTGCGGGTGGCGCTCCAGGCCGTGGAAGAGGGCCTGGACAAGGTGTTCACGGCCGCGGGCGCCGAGTGGCGGCACGCGGGCTGCTCGATGTGCCTGGGCATGAACCCCGACCAGCTCTCCCCGGGCGAGCGCTGCGCCTCCACCTCCAACCGCAACTTCGAGGGCAGGCAGGGCAAGGGCGGTCGCACCCACCTGGTCTCCCCGCAGGTCGCCGCGGCCACCGCCGTGACCGGCCGCCTGTCCTCCCCGGCCGACCTGGCCGGCGTCCCCGCTACCGCCGAGGTCTGATCGCCATGGAAGCCTTCACCACGCACACCGGCCGCGCCGTTCCGCTGCGCCGCAGCAATGTCGACACCGACCAGATCATCCCCGCCCACTGGCTGAAGAAGGTCACCCGGGACGGCTTCGAGGACGGGCTGTTCGAGGCCTGGCGCAAGGACCCCTCCTTCGTGCTGAACCAGCCGGAGCGGCAGGGCGCCAGCGTCCTGGTGGCCGGCCCCGACTTCGGCACCGGCTCCTCCCGCGAGCACGCCGTGTGGGCCCTGCAGAACTACGGCTTCCGGGCCGTGATCTCCTCCCGCTTCGCCGACATCTTCCGGGGCAATTCCCTGAAGAACGGCCTGCTGACCGTCGTCCTGCCGCAGCCGGCCGTGGACGCGCTCTGGGAGCTGACCGAGGCCGACCCCGCCGCCGAGGTGCGGGTGGACCTCGTGGAGCGCAAGGTGACCGCCCCCGGTGTCGAGGAGCCCTTCGAGCTGGACGCGAACGCCCGCTGGCGCCTGCTGGAAGGGCTGGACGACATCAGCATCACGCTCCAGAACGAGCCGGACGTCGCCGCCTACGAGGCGCGCCGCCCCACGTGGAAACCCCGTACGCAGCAAGCGGCCTGACGTCGCGTCACCCCAACGCCCCCACCGGCACCGCCGGTGGGGGCGTTCTGCTGACACCCCGTCACGACACGGGCGTTGAGGTCATGGAGGGCGATAACAGTCCCAAGGTGGCACAATCGGCCGCATGGAACGCGACGGTCAGCTCGATCTCCACGACCGCGTCGCCGCCCGACTGAAGGACGCGCACCGCACGGTGCGCGGGCTGCAAGTGCCCGAGGACGTACGGCAGGCCCTCACCCGGAGGCTGCTGGTCATCACCGCGGCGGCCAAGGCGGACCTGCCCGGGGCCGCCCGCCGTCTCGATCGCCTGATGGAGGACGTTGACGCGGGGCGGCTGCCGCCCCTCGGTGCGGGTGGCGGCGACGACGGAACTCCGTGATGGTCGAGTTCGTTGCGACACAAGGGTGATTCGCCCGTTTCGCGTTTGATTTGCGGAATATATCTGCCTAACGTGCGAAAAAGCTTGAACACAATCGTTCCAGCAAGCCTGCGAAGGGGAAGACGTGAACAAGGCGCAACTCGTAGAGGCGATTGCCGACAAGCTCGGTGGACGCCAGCAGGCGGCCGACGCCGTCGATATCGTGCTCGACGCCATCATCCGCGCGGTCGTCTCCGGGGAGCGCGTCTCCGTGACCGGCTTCGGCTCGTTCGAGAAGGTGGAACGCCCGGCCCGGTACGCGCGCAACCCGCAGACCGGCGAGCGGGTCCGGGTCAAGAAGACCTCCGTGCCCCGCTTCCGCGCGGGCCAGGGCTTCAAGGATCTGGTGGCCGGCACCAAGAAGCTCCCCAAGAACGACGTCGCGGTCAAGAAGGCCCCCAAGGGCAGCCTGACCGGCGGCACGGCCACCAAGAAGGCCACCACCAAGAAGGCCGCGGCGAAGAAGTCGACGGCCGCCAAGAAGACGACGCCCGCGAAGAAGACCACGGCGAAGAAGACCACCGCGAAGAAGACGGCGGCGAAGAAGACCACGGCGAAGAAGGCCCCCGCGAAGAAGGCGACCGCCAAGAAGGCCCCGGCCAAGCGGAACCCCTCCCGCACCACCAGCGCCAAGAAGGCCGCGGCACGCCGCAGGTGACGGCCGCCCCCGCGCGCGCCCGTCCGCGGGCCGGACTCCGAAGCACCGGAGGCCGGCCCGCCGCCGTTTCCGGGGCGGGTTAGGCTCGGAGCGTGCAGGCCACCGCATACACCTTCGACCCGGGCACGCGCACCGGCAGCGTGCTGCTGGACGACGGGACGCCGCTGGACTTCGGCGCCGAGGCGTTCGACGCCGGCCACCTGCTGCACCTGCGGCCCGGACAGCGGGTGCGGATCGAGGTCACCGGCGAGGGGGAGCGGCGCCGCATCACCCTGCTCACGCTCCAGACGCTGTGAGACGGGCCGTTCGGCGGGCGGGGCGCTCTTGCAGAGGCAGGCTCCCTCGCGGGGGCCGGCCGACTCACAGGGGCAGGAAGGGAACGCCCGCCGCCGTGTGCCGTCCCACGCCCAGCGCCAGCGCCGCGCGCAGATCCTCGCCCGTGTCCACGTCCCGCCGCACGCTCTCCACGTCCGCCGGCGTCAGCTCCGCGGCCCCCGAGGCCCGGTGCCGCGCCCGCGAGGCGCCCTCGAAGGCGGGCGCGAGCTCCGCGCCCGGCGCCGCCGCGAGCAGCGTGGTCCCCACCCGGGCCGCGTCCGCCAGGAAGCTGCGGGCGTGCGCCGCCGCCGCCCCCAGAACCCGCGCCAGCTCCGCCGGGCGCAGCGCCGGCAGGTCCGCGCTGAGCGCCGCGACCGGCGCCGCGGGCGCGGCGGCCCGCACCTCCCGCGCGCCGTGGGCCAGCGCGGCGTTCAGGCCGCGCCCGGGGGCGTCGGGGACGACCGCCGCGCCCAGCAGGGCCAGCCGCCGCGCGGCCAGCGGGTCGTCGGTGACCACGGTCACCTCCCGCACCGCCGGGCAGGCCAGCGCGGCGGACACCGTGTCCTCGGCGAACGCCAGCGCCAGCGAGGGCCGCAGCGCGTCCCCGGCGACCGGCGCCAGCCGGGTCTTGGCCCGGTGCAGTGGCTTCACCGGCACGATCAGCGACCACAGCGACCCCGACGTGTCACGCACCGTGCCATTCTCCCTTTCCCGGGGGCTTCACCCGTCGTTCCGCCGGCGTCCCGCACTAGGGTGCAAGGGGTCCACCCGCCGGAGGACCAGTGCAAGAGGAGTTGGTGTCCCCGTGGCTCGCCGCAGAATCGGCTTCTGGTACCGATTGGCCGCAATTCTGGTAAAACCGCCGCTGCTGTTGCTCTTCCGGCGGGACTGGCGGGGAATGGAGCATATTCCCGCGGAGGGCGGATTCCTCACCGCGGTGAATCACAACTCGTATGTCGACCCGCTCTCCTACGCGCACTTCCAGTACAACACCGGGCGCGTTCCGAGATTCCTCGCGAAGGACAGCCTCTTCGGCCAGGGCTTCGTCGGGCGCTTCATGCGCGGCAGCGGCCAGATCCCCGTCTTCCGCGGCACCACCGACGCCACCGAGGCCTTCCGCGCCGCGGTCGCCGCCGTCCGGGCCGGCGAGTGCGTGGCGTTCTACCCCGAGGGCACCCTCACCCGCGACCCCGCGCTGTGGCCGATGGAGGCCAAGACCGGGGTCGCGCGCGTCGCGCTGCTGACCGGAGCCCCCGTCATCCCCGTCGCCCAGTGGGGCGCGCACGAGGTGCTGCCGCCCTACGGCGGGCGCAAGGCGCCGCGGCTCTTCCCGCGCCGCACCTTCCGGGTGGTCGCCGGGCCGCCCGTGGACCTCTCGGAGTTCCGGGGGAAGGAGCCGACCCCGCAGGTGCTGCGGGCCGTCACCGACCGGATCATGGACGACGTCACGGCGCTGCTGGCCGTCCTCCGCGAGGAGGCCCCGCCCGCCCGCCGCTACGTCCACCGCCCGGCGGCGGCCGGGCGGGCCGTGGCGGCGGAATCGCCGAGCAAAACGGCCGAGGGGTCCGCGCAGTGAGCGACGCACGCGCGGCTGCCGCGCCGCAGACGGGGACGATGGGGGCGCTGTGCCGCGCCGGCGGAGATGGGGGCACCCCCAGGCTCCGCCTGGGGGAGAACGGGGAAATGCAGTGAGCGGCGAGCCCGTCCGCGTCGGCGTCTTCGGGACCGGGTCGTGGGGGACGGCGTTCGCCATGGTCCTGGCCGACGCCGGCTGCGAGGTGACGCTCTGGGGCCGCCGCCCCGAGCTGGCCGAGGCGGTCAACACCACCCGCGCGAACCCCGACTACCTGCCCGGGGTCCGCCTCCCCGCGGGCGTGCGGGCCACCACCGACCCCGCCGAGGCCGCGCGGGGCGCCGAGTTCACGGTGCTGGCCGTGCCCTCCCAGACCCTGCGCGGCAACCTCGGCGCCTGGGCCGGACTGCTGCACCCCGGCACCGTCCTCGTCTCCCTGATGAAGGGCGTCGAACTCGGCACCGCCAAGCGGATGAGCGAGGTCATCGAGGAGGTCGCGGGCGTGGGCCCCGACCGGGTCGCCGTGCTCTCGGGCCCCAACCTCGCCCGCGAGATCGCCGAACGCCAGCCCGCCGCCTCCGTCGTCGCCTGCCGCGACGAGGCCGTGGCCCGCCACCTCCAGGCCGCCTGCCACACGCCCTACTTCCGGCCGTACACCAACACCGACGTGACCGGCTGCGAGCTGGGCGGCGCGGTGAAGAACGTCATCGCGCTGGCCGTGGGCATCGCGGACGGCATGGGTCTTGGCGACAACACCAAGGCCTCCCTGATCACCCGCGGCCTGGCCGAGACGACCCGCCTGGGCCTGGCCATGGGCGCCGACGCGCAGACCTTCGCCGGCCTGGCCGGCATGGGCGACCTCGTCGCCACCTGCTCCTCGCCGCTGTCCCGCAACCACACCTTCGGCACCAACCTCGGCCGCGGCATGACGCTGGAGGAGACCATCGCCGTCACCCGCCAGACCGCCGAGGGCGTCAAGTCCTGCCGCTCCGTGCTGGACCTGGCGCGCCGTCACGGGGTGGAGATGCCGCTGACGGAGACGGTGGTCGGCATCGTGCACGAGGGCCTGCCGCCTCTGGTGGCGGTCAAGGAGCTGATGTCGCGAACCGCCAAGGCGGAACACCGCTGACTCAGGGCACTCGGTCGGTTAGCCTCAGGGGGTTATGAGCAGCGAGTCCTCACCTCAGCCCGCCCGCCAGCGCCCCAGGCCCCGCGTCGCCGTGGTCTTCGGCGGACGCAGCTCCGAGCACGCCATCTCCGTGGTCACCGCGGGGGCCGTGCTGCGCGCCATCGACCGCACCCGCTACGACGTGCTGCCCATCGGCATCACCCCGGACGGCCGTTGGGCGCTGACCGCGGACGACCCGGAGCGGATGGCCATCGCCGGCCGCGAGCTGCCCAGCGTCGAGCACATCGCGGAGCCGGGCAGCGGCGGGGTGCTGCTGCCCGTGGACCCGGGCCGCCGCGAGGTGGTCTACACGGAGGCCGGCTCGGTGCCCAAGGACCTCGGCGAGGTCGACGTCGTCTTCCCGCTCCTGCACGGCCCCTTCGGCGAGGACGGCACGCTGCAGGGCCTGCTGGAGCTGTCGGGAGTGCCGTTCGTCGGCTCCGGCGTCCTGTCCTCGGCCGTGGGCATGGACAAGGAGTACATGAAGCGGGTCTTCCTCTCCTTCGGCCTTCCGGTCGGGCCGTTCACGGTCGTGCGTCCCCGCGAGTGGCGGCAGGACCCCGCCGGGGTCCGGGCGCGGATCGAGGAGTTCGCCGGCGAGCACGGCTGGCCGGTCTTCGTGAAGCCCGCGCGGGCCGGGTCCTCCATGGGCATCTCCCGCGTCACGGGGCCCGAGGCGCTGGACGCGGCACTCGCGGAGGCCCGCCGCCACGACCCGAAGGTCATCGTGGAGGCGGCGCTGACGGGCCGTGAGATCGAATGCGGCGTCCTGGAGTTCGAGGACGGGCCGCGGGCCAGCGTCCCGGCCGAGATCCCGGCTGTCTCGAGCCACGACTTCTACGACTTCGAGGCCAAGTACATCGACTCGGCCGAGGGCATCGTGCCCGCGCCGCTGACGCCGGAGCAGACCGCCGAGGTACGGGAGCTGGCCGTGCGGGCCTTCGAGGCGGCGTCCTGCGAGGGGCTGGTGCGGGCCGACGTCTTCCTGCTGGAGGACGGCCGGTTCGTGCTCAACGAGATCAACACGATGCCCGGCTTCACGCCCATCTCGATGTTCCCCCGGATGTGGGAGGCCAGCGGCGTCAGCTACACCGAACTGGTCGACCACCTCATCCAGGCCGCCCTCCGCCGCCCGACGGGCCTCCGCTAGGGCCTGCCCGGCCGGGGTCGGACGACGGGGCCGGGCCTCGGCTTCGCCGGAGGCCGCGGATCCGTGCCGCGCGGCTGCCAGTTCCCCGGCGCCCGGGTCCGGCTTCGCCGGGAGGCCGCAGGCTTACGAGGCCCGGCCTCCCGGCGGGGCGCGCGCCGCGCCGGCGTCTCGGCGGCCTGCCGGCTGTCGGGCGTTACCCGGACGCGCCGGGTGCCGCCGATTCTCCGGGCTCCTCCGGGGAGTCGGACTCCTCGGGGGTCTCCGGGGAGGGCGTCTCCCACAGCGCGTCCAGCGGGATGTGCGCGTCGATCGGGGTGGCCAGGTCCAGGAGGGGGTTGACCTCGGGGGCGTAGTCGTCGGGGACGGTGAGTTCGACGAAGACCGTGCGGCCGGTGGTGGTGAAGCGGACCTCGGCGTCGCGTTCCTCAACGAGCCAGTCGACGCCGTTGATGCCCACGATGTCCGGGAAGGGGTTGTAGGCGTCGTCGCCGGGCGTCAGCACCGGCGGGCGCGGGACGCCGCACCGCAGCGCGATCCGGGGGTCGCCCCAGGCCGCCGTGAACTCGGGCAGCTCGCCCCGCCCCTGGCGTTGCTCCCCGTCCACCCGGTCGGGCAGCTCGCCGGCCAGCGCCCGGCAGGCCCGCACCGCCTCGCCCGAGGGCGAGGGCGCCGGGATCTCCTGCCCCCCCGGGGAGCCGCCCGCGCACGCGGCCCCGCACAGCGCCGCGAGCGGCACGGCCAGAAGCGGAACGCGGCGGGCGAAGTCGATCACCCGACGAGGATACGAGGGCCTACAGGTGCACCACGGGGCAGGTCAGGGTCCGCGTGATCCCGCTCACGCGCTGCACCTCCGCGACCACGAGTCGGCCCAGCTCATCCACGCTCGACGCCTCGGCGCGGACGATCACGTCGTAGGGACCCGTGACATCCTCGGCCTGAAGCACTCCGGGAAGCTTGGAGATGACGTCCGCCACGGTGGATGCCTTGCCCACCTCGGTCTGGATCAGGATGTACGCCTGTACCACAGGTCCTCCACAGCGGCTACGAGGAACGGGGGGGCGCTACCGTAGCGCGTCATGACGGGCAGCGGGGAGAGATCCGGCCGCCGCCGGTCACGACGGGACGGCCCTCCGGCGGGCCGCCCCCAGGGGCAGGGAGACGAGCATGAGGAGAGCCGAGTGAAGGGCAGCGTGGGGGAGCTGGGGGAGTTCGGGCTGATCCGGGAGCTGACCTCGCGGATCGCCGGAACGCCCGCGGTGCGGCTCGGCCCGGGGGACGACGCGGCCGTGGTCGCCGCCCCGGACCGCCGGGTGGTGGCGAGCACCGACATCCTGCTGGAGGGACGGCACTTCCGCCGCGACTGGTCCACCGCCTACGACGTGGGCCGCAAGGCCGCGGCCCAGAACCTCGCCGACATCGCCGCCATGGGCGCCGTGCCCACCGCCGTCCTGGTCGGCCTCGTCGTCCCGGCCGAACTGCCCGCCACCTGGCCCCTGGAGCTGATGGACGGCATCCGCGACGAGTGCCGGGTGGCCGGCGCCGGCGTGGCCGGAGGGGACGTCGTCCGGGGCGAGGCGATCACCGTCTCCATCACCGCCCTGGGCGACCTGGGAGGCCGCGACCCCGTCACCCGCTCCGGCGCGCGCCCCGGCGACCTGGTCGCGGTCACCGGCTGGCTCGGCTGGTCGGCCGCCGGGCACGCGGTGCTCTCGCGCGGCTTCCGCTCGCCCCGGGCGTTCGTCGAGGCGCACCGCCGCCCCGAGCCGCCCTACGTCGCGGGTCCGGCCGCCGCGGTCCTCGGCGCCACCGCGATGACCGACGTCAGCGACGGGCTGATCGCGGACCTCGGGCACATCGCCCGCGCCAGCAACGTCCGCGTGGACCTCGCCTCCGCCTCGCTCGACGTCCCGGCCCAGATGTCCGACATCGGGCAGGCCGTGGGCGTCGACCCGCTGCACTGGGTGCTCACCGGGGGAGAGGACCACGCGCTGGTCGCCACCTTCCCGCCGGAGACGAAGCTGCCCGCCCGCTGGCGGACCATCGGCGAGGTGCTGCCCTCGCGCGGCAGGACCGCGCCCCCCGTCACCGTGGACGGGGCGCCCTGGGACAAGGCCGGCGGCTGGGACCACTTCGGCTCCTGAACGCCCGCCCCGGTACCGTCGTGCCCATGCAGGCACCTCCGCGCGTTCTCACCGTCGCCGGCTCCGACTCCGGCGGCGGCGCCGGTATCCAGGCCGACCTGAAGACGATGCTGGCCCTGGGCACGCACGGCATGAGCGTCGTCACGGCCGTCACCGCGCAGAACTCCCTGGGCGTGCAGGGGTACTGGCCGCTGCCCGAGGAGGCGGTGGTGCGGCAGTACCGCAGCGTGGTGGACGACATCGGCGTGCAGGCCGTGAAGACGGGGATGCTGGCCACGGCGGCGCTGGTGGAGACCGTCGCGGGGCTGCTGGAGGACACCGGGGTGCCGGTGGTCGTGGACCCGGTGGCGGCCTCGCAGCACGGGGACTCGCTGCTGGCGGGGGACGCCCTTCAGGCGGTGCGGCGCAAGCTGTTCCCGGCGGCCACCGTCGTCACGCCGAACCTGGCGGAGGTGCGCCTGCTGACGGGCGTCGCCGTGGCGGACGAGGCGGGGATGCGGCGGGCGGCGGACGAGCTGCTGGCCCTGGGGCCGCGCTGGGCGCTGGTGAAGGGCGGGCACCTGCCGGGGGAGGCGGCCGACCTGCTCACGGACGGGCGTCGGGAGCACTGGCTGCGGGCGCCGCGGCTGGACAACCGGCATACGCACGGCACCGGTTGCACGCTGGCCTCGGCCGTGGCGGCGCGGCTGGCCTTCGGGGACGGGGTGCCCGAGGCCGTAGCGGTGGCGAAGGAGTACGTCACCGGGGCCATCGCGGCCGGGTTCCCGCTGGGGGCCGGGCTCGGGCCCGTGGACCACGGGTATCGGATGCGGCGGGGGTGAATCCGGGGCCGGGGCGGCGGGCGCGGGTCCGTTCCGGGCGCGCGGACAGCAAGAAGCCGGCCCACCCTGGGCGGTGGACCGGCTCGGCCGACGGCGCCGGGGCGCGCGCCTCAGCGGGTGACCCTCAGCGGGTGACCTTGCCCGCCTTGATGCAGGAGGTGCAGGCGTTGAGCCGCTTCGGCGTCCCGTTCACCACCGCACGCACCCGCTGGATGTTGGGGTTCCAACGGCGGGGGGTCCGGCGGTGCGAGTGGGAGATACGGTTGCCGAAGCCCGGCCCCTTGCCGCAGACATCGCAGTTGGCAGCCACGGGTTACTCCAAAGACGGGTCTTCCCCGCGCGGGCGGGGAGACGAGAACGTGTTCCTGACGAGGGGCCCGGCGGACAGAACAGCTGCGATACCGGGCAACCGGGGCAGCATACCCCGGGCCTTCCCCGGCGGGGAAATCGCACCGGGGGAACGACCGGGGCGGGCGGGGAGAACGCCGGGGGCGGGCCGGGAGGAGCGGGCCCGCAGGCCCTCGCGCCCGAGGTCGCGGGCCCTCGGGGGCGAGGGCATAAGCTGCACCCGCCGCCCCACCGCCGTGCCCGCCCCGGGTGCGCGCGTTCCCCCGAGGAGGTCCGCACGTGCCGCCGCAGCCGCTCGACGCCGCCGCGGTGCAGCGCTGGAGCCGGATCGCCCTGGAGGCCCTGGGCCGCGCCCGGGAGGACATCGACGCCATCAACGTCTTCCCCGTCCCCGACGGGGACACCGGCACCAACCTCTACCTCACCGTCGAGTCCGCCGCCCAGGCCGTGGCCGCCGCGGCGCCCGCCGCCCCCGGCCTCGGGGAGGCTGTCCGGGCCATGGCGCACGGCGCCCTGATCGGGGCCCGGGGGAACTCCGGCACCATCCTGGCCCAGCTGCTGCGCGGCATGGCCGAGGCCCTGGCCGCCGGGCCGGAGCCCGCGGGGGCGGCCGACCTGCGGCGGGCGCTGCGCCGGGCCGCCCGCTCCGCGCACGAGGCCGTCGCCCACCCCGCCGAGGGCACCATGCTCACCGTGGCCGCCGCCGCGGCCGACGCCGCCGAGGCCGCGCCCGCCGGGGCGCGTGCCGCCGAGGTGGCCGCCGCCGCGTGCGCCGGGGCACGGACGGCGTTGGCCGCGACCCCCGGGCAGCTCCCCGCGCTGGCCGAGGCCGGGGTCGTGGACGCCGGGGGCAGCGGCCTGGTCGCGGTGCTCGACGCGCTGGACGCCGCCCTCTCCGGGCGCGCGCCCGACCCCTCGCTGCGCGACCGGCTCGCCCTGCCCCGCGCCGGGGGCGCGCACCCCGCCCTCACGCATGCCCACGCGCATGCGCACGAGCACGGCGGGGAGGGCGAGGACGGGCCGGGGCGGGCGGCGGGCGGGGCGGCGTTCGAGGTGACCTACCTGCTGGACGCTCCGGAGGCGGCCCTTCCCCCACTGCGCGCCCGCCTGGGGGCGCTCGGGGACTCCCTCGTCGTGGTCGGCGGTGAGGGCCTGTGGCACGTCCACGTGCACACGGCCGAGCCGGGCCCCGCGGTCGAGGCCGGGATCGAGGCGGGCCGCCCGCACCGCATCCGCATCACCGGGCTGCCCCCGGCCCCGCCCGCCCGGCCGCCGGCCGCCGCCCGCGCCGTGGTCGCGGTCCTCCCGGGCGACGGCCTGGCCGGGCTGTGCGAGCAGGCGGGCGCGCTGACACTGACCGTGCGCCCCGGAGAGCCGCCCGGGGCGGGCGAGCTGGCCGCTGCCCTGGCCGCCGCCCACGCCCGCGAGGTGGTGCTGCTGCCCAACGACGACGCCCTGTGGCACGCCGCCGCCGCGGCGGCCGAGCGCGCCCGCGCCGAGGGACTGCGGGTCGCCGTGATCCCCACCCGTTCCCCGGTCCAGGGCCTGGCCGCGCTCGCCGTGCACGCCGCCGAGCGGCGCTTCGACGAGGACGTGGTGGCCATGACCGCCGCCGCGGGCGCCACCCGGTTCGGCGAACTGGCCGTGGCGGAACGCCAGTCCTGGACCACCGCGGGCATCTGCCAGGCCGGGGACGTGCTGGGGCTGATCGACGGGGACGTGGCCGTGATCGGCGGCTCGCTGGCCGAGGTCGCCGAGGACGTGCTCGGCCGGATGCTGTCGGCCGGCGGGGAGCTGGTCACCCTGGTCGTCGGCGCCGCTGCCCCGCCGGGCCTGGCCGCCCGCCTCCAGGAGCGGGTCCGCGCCGGGCACCTGGGCGTGGACACCGTCGTCCACGACGGCACCCAGGACGCGCCTTTGCTCATCGGCGTCGAGTAGCCGCGCCGCTCACCGGCCCAGGGCGGCGGCCTGCGCCGCCCTGGGCCGCGCTGTCCGTGCGATGGTGTGCAATGGCTGCGTGACCGCGCTGCACGAACCCCTCGCCAAGGTCGTCGGCGGCACCACCGCCAAGGTGATGGCCGCCCACCTCGACCTGCACACGGTCGGCGACCTCCTGCACCACTACCCTCGCCGGTACGCCGAGCGCGGCGAGCTGACCCGCCTGGACGAACTGCCCCCCGACGAGCACGTCACGGTCGTCGCGCGGGTGGCCGACGCCCGCTTCCTGACGTTCAACGGCGGGCGCGGGGTCCGCCTGGAGGTGACCCTGACCGACGGCAGCGGCCGGCTCCAGCTCGTCTTCTTCGGCCGCCGCGCCGTGCACCACCACGAGAAGGTCCTCCTGCCGGGCCGCCGCGGCATGTTCGCGGGCAAGGTCACGCTGTTCAACCGCCGCCTCCAGCTCTCCCACCCCGCCTACGAGCTGCTGGACCAGGATCAGGACTCCGACCAGGACGCGGACGCGGCGGCGGCCGGGTTCGCCGGGCGCCCGCTGCCGATCTACCCGGCCTGCAAGCAACTGGAGTCCTGGCGCATCGCCAAGTCGGTCGGCGTGGCCCTCGACTCGCTCGGGGCCACCTCCTGGGAGGGCGTGGAGGACCCGCTGCCCGCCGCGCTGCGCGGCCGGCGGGAGCTGCTGCCGCTGCCCGAGGCCCTGGAACTGGTGCACCGGCCCCACGGCCGGGCCGACATCGCCCGGGCCAGGGACCGGCTGAAGTGGGACGAGGCGTTCGTCCTCCAGGTCGCCCTCGCCCGCCGCCGCCTGGACGCGGCGCGGCTCCCGGCCGTTCCCCGGCGCCCCGCCGAGGACGGCCTGCTGGCGGCCTTCGACGCACGGCTGCCGTTCACCCTCACCGAGGGCCAGCGGCGGGTCGGCGCGGAGATCTTCGACGGGCTGGCGGCCGAGCACCCCATGCACCGGCTGCTCCAGGGCGAGGTCGGCAGCGGCAAGACCCTGGTGGCGCTGCGGGCCATGCTCGCGGTGGCCGACTCCGGCGGCCAGTCCGCGCTGCTCGCCCCCACCGAGGTGCTGGCCCAGCAGCACCACCGCTCGGTCACCGAGATGATGGGCGAGCTGGCCGAGGGCGGGCTGCTCGGCGGCGCCGAGCAAGGCACCCGTGTCGTGCTGCTCACCGGCTCGATGGGCGCCGCGGCCCGGCGGCGGGCCCTTCTTGAGGCGGCCACCGGCGAGGCCGGGATCGTCATCGGCACGCACGCGCTGATCGAGGACGCGGTCACCTTCCACGACCTGGGCCTGGTGGTGGTCGACGAGCAGCACCGCTTCGGCGTGGAGCAGCGCGACGCCCTGCGCGGCAAGGGGAAACGGCCGCCGCACCTGCTCGTGATGACCGCGACGCCGATCCCGCGGACGGTTGCGATGACCGTCTTCGGCGACCTGGAGACCTCCGTGCTCGACCAGCTCCCCGAGGGCCGGGCGCCCATCGCCAGCCACGTCGTCCCGGCCCGCGACAAGCCGCACTTCCTCGCTCGCGCCTGGGAGCGGGTCCGCGAGGAGGTCGAGGGCGGGCACCAGGCGTACGTGGTCTGTCCCCGGATCGGCGACGACGAGGAGGAGCCGGCCACGGGCCCGGGGGAGACCGGGGAGGGCGAGGACGGGCGGCGCCCGCCGCTGTCCGTGCTCGGCGTGGCCGCCGGGCTGGCGGACGGCCCCCTGCGCGGCCTGCGGACCGAGGTGCTGCACGGGCGGCTCGCCCCGGACGCCAAGGACGCGGTGATGCGCCGCTTCGCCGCCGGGGAGACGGACGTGCTGGTGGCGACGACCGTGATCGAGGTCGGCGTCAACGTCCCGAACGCCACGGCCATGGTCGTCATGGACGCCGACCGGTTCGGCGTCTCCCAGCTGCACCAGCTCCGCGGCCGGGTCGGGCGCGGCTCGGCGCCGGGGCTGTGCCTGCTGGTGACGGACGCGCCCGAGGGCACCCCGGCCCGCGAGCGGCTGGCGGCGGTGGCCGCGACCACCGACGGCTTCGAGCTGTCGCGGGTCGACCTCCAGCAGCGCCGGGAGGGCGACGTGCTGGGAGAGGCCCAGTCGGGCGGGCGCAGCAGCCTGCGGATGCTGGCCGTCATCGACGACGAGGACCTCATCGCGGAGGCCCGCGCCGAGGCCACCGCGCTCGTGGCCGAGGACCCCGGCCTCGCCTCGGCGCCCGCCCTGCGCACGGCCCTGGAGGCCTTGCTCGACCCCGCCCGCGAGGAGTTCCTCGACAAGGGCTGAGGGCCCGCCGCGCCGGGCCGTCCTACGCGGCGTCAGGGCCCCGGCGCACCCGGCCGATTGTCAGTGGCGGCTGGGAGAATGGACGAGTCCGCGCCAGTCCATCCGGGATTGGGCGCAGTTGGGCCATTGGGGGCTGCTCGCATGGCATTCCGCCACATCAACGAACTGCCGCTCGGCGACAAGATCTTCCGCGTCGAGCTGTCCAGCGACGACGACATCACCGTGACCCTGACCCTCACCGGCCACCGGGAGGCGCAGACCGGGGCCCCGCTGGCCTCCGGTTCGCTGACCATGCCGCTGGCCGACGTCCCCACCCTCCGCATCGCTCTCAACCGCGGGCTGCGCGCGCTGGCCCTGGCCGCCGACGTTGCGGAGCCCATCCCCGACCGGGACATCCTCCGCGAGCTCTTCCCCGGCCACGGCGCCCCCTGGGTGCCCCAGCACGAGGAGGACCTGACCCGGCGGTTCCACTCCGGCGAGACCATCGCCCGGATAGCCGCCCGCTTCGGCCGCACCCCCGACTCGGTCCGCGCCAAGATCCGCGAGCTGGGCCACGACCCCCGCCGCCCGGAGTACTGCCCGCCCGACGGCTGCCTCTCCTGGTCGCGGTACGCCTCGCCCGCGCTCCTCGGCGCGGCCGAGGCCGCCGCGGACTGAGGCCCGCGGCCCGGCGGACCCGTCCGGTGCGGGTCCGCCGGGCCGTATAGCGTGGGAGGGACAGACCTTTTCGACGGCGCCGCCGACGACGCCGGGCGCAGTGAGGACTCCATGACGCGCGTGATCGCCGGGACGGCGGGCGGGCGCCGGCTGGCGGTGCCGGCCGGCGGCGGCACCCGGCCCACCTCCGACCGGGCCCGCGAGGGGCTGTTCTCCACCTGGGCCGCGCTGTGGGGCCCGCTGGAGGGCGCCCGGGTCCTCGATCTGTACGGCGGCTCGGGCGCCGTCGGCCTGGAGGCCCTGTCCCGGGGCGCCGCGCACGCGCTGCTGGCCGAGGCCGACGCGCGGGCCGCCCGCACCATCCGGGAGAACATCCGCGCCCTCGCCCTGCCCGGCGCCGAGCTGTGCCCCCGGCGGGCCGAGACGCTGATCGCGGAGCCCCCCGCCTCGGGCCCCTACGACCTCACCTTCCTCGATCCGCCCTATGCCGCCGGGGACGACGATCTTGGCGAGATCCTGCTCACACTCCGCGCCAATGGCTGGCTCGCCGGGGACGCGGTCGTCACGGTGGAGCGGAGCACCCGGGGCGGTGCGTTCTCCTGGCCGGACGGGTTCGAGCCGATGCGTTCGCGCCGTTATGGCGAGGGCACGCTCTGGCACGGCCGGCCCGCCGGCCACCCCCACATGACCAACCGGCCATGACCGGCCGGCCGAACAAGGAGAGACCGTTGCGCCGCGCAGTCTGTCCGGGGTCCTTCGACCCCATCACCAATGGGCACCTCGACATCGTCGCCCGCGCCTCGAAGCTCTACGACACCGTCCACGTCGCCGTGATGATCAACAAGTCCAAGAAGGGCCTGTTCGCCGTCGACGAGCGCATCGCGCTCATCGAGGAGTGCACCGCCGCCTACGGGAACGTCGTGGTCGAAGCCTTCCACGGCCTCCTGGTCGACTACTGCAAGCAGCGCGACATCCCCGCCATCGTCAAGGGCCTGCGGGCCGTGAGCGACTTCGACTACGAGTTGCAGATGGCCCAGATGAACAACGGCCTTTCGGGCGTGGAGACCATGTTCATCCCCACCAACCCCGTCTACAGCTTCCTCTCCTCCAGCCTGGTCAAGGAGGTCGCCACCTGGGGCGGCGACATCTCCCACCTCGTACCCCAGCCGGTGCTGCGCGCCCTGCGGGAGAAGCTCGCCCAGCGGTGACGCGCCAACGCGTCCGGCCAACCGGTGCCCGGATCTGCCCGGTTGGCCGTACCCTCGCCTCGTGGACGTAAAGCAGAGACTCGACGAGATCGTCGACGCGGTCCAGAGCGCCCGGGGCATGCCCATGTCGGCGTCCTGCGTGATCAACCGGTCCGAGCTGCTCGCCCGGCTGGAGGAGGTGCGCGCGGCCCTGCCGGGCTCGCTCGCCCAGGCCGAAGAGGTGCTCGGGGGCCGCGACCAGGTCGTCGCCGAGGCCCAGGAGGAGGCCCGGCGCATCGTCGAGGCCGCGCACGCCGAGCGCGGCTCGCTCACCGACAGCACCGAGATCGTCCGGCAGGCCAGGGCCGAGGCCGCGCGCATCCTGGACGGCGCCCGCCAGGAGGCGGACCGCGTCAGGGCCGAGGCCGACGACTACGTGGACAGCAAGCTGGCGAACTTCGAGGTGGTCCTCGGCAAGACCATCGGCTCGGTGGAGCGCGGCCGGGCCAAGCTGATCGGCCCCGACCGGGGCGACCCCCAGGAGCTGCTGGAGCGCGCCGACGCCTACGTGGACGCCCAGTTCGGCGCCATCGAGGCGGTGCTGCGCAAGACCCTGGAGGCGGTCGGCCGCGGCCGGCAGAAACTCACCGGGCACCAGCCCGTGGACGAGCTGGCCGAGCACGTCGCCGCCCAGGAGGCCCTGGCCGCCGCGGACGGCGGGCGCCCCGCCGACGCCTACGCCGAGCCCGGCGCCGAGCAGGACACCTACGACTACCTCGGCGTCCCGCAGCCGGGCAGCGAGCCCGAGCCCGCCGTGCCCGCCGCCCCCGCGCTCCCGGCCGCCTACGAGCCGGCCTCCCCCTACGCCACGGCCGGCTACGAGCAGGCCGCGGCGTACGGCCAGGCCGCCGCGGGCGGCTACGACACCGGCGGCTACCCGCAGCAGGAGGGGTACCAGGCCGACGGCTACGGCTACCCGCAGGACCCCTACGCCGCGCAGCAGCCCCAGCAGCAGCCCCAGCCCACCTACGGCTACTCCTCCCCGGCGGTGCTGGACGAGACCAGCCTGTTCGACACCGGCATGATCGACGCCGAGCAGCTGCGCCGGTATCACCAGCAGGGCTGAACGCCTCCGGTCCCCGCCCCGCCCGGGGACCGGACCCCCGCCCGCCCGCCGCCGATTGGGTGCCCGGCGGCGGGTGAAGTATGCTGGCCATTCGGTCGCGCCACGACTCGTGATCGCGGCTGCCCCGCCCGGCCCCGCCACCGAGGGGCCGTCGTGCGCGGCCTTCCCGCAGCCATCCTGAGAGAGCGAAGTCCCCTGAACGCCCCGCTGGATCACCGAGCCCCCCTCGTGTTCGACACACGCGAGCTGGGGCGGCGTCCGGGTGCGCTCAAGCGGGTCTCGCGGACGGCCCCGGCCCCGGCGGACCTCGGCACCGAGGTCATCGGCGTCCCGGCCGGATCGCGTCTTGAGGTGGACCTCCGCATGGAGTCGGTCATGGAGGGCGTGCTGGTCACCGGCACCGTCCGTGCGCCGCTCGCGGGGGAGTGCGTAAGGTGTCTGGAGCCCCTGGCCCGCGAGGGCGAGGCGGAGTTCCAGGAGATGTTCCGCTACCCCGACGCCGACGGCCCCGCCCGCCGTCCGGCCGTCCCTGCCGACGAGGAGGGGGACGAGGAGACGCCGTCGCTCCAGGGAGATTTCTTCGACCTGGAGCCGGTGCTGCGGGACGCGGTGGTGCTCGCGCTGCCGTTGCAGCCGGTGTGCCGCGAGGACTGCCCGGGCCTGTGCCCCGAGTGCGGCACGCCGCTCGCGGAGGACCCGGACCACGGGCACGACGAGGCCGTCGACATCCGGTGGGCGGCGCTGCGGGAGTTCGCAGGCAGCGCCCGGCCGGGCGGCCGGGAGACGCAGGACAAGCAAACGAAGGCACCTCGCGCCAGCGGGGACGATCCACAGGAGACATAGCCGTGGCTGTTCCGAAGCGGAAGATGTCGCGCAGTAACACGCGCCACCGCCGGTCGCAGTGGAAGGCTGCGGTCCCCACCCTGGTGCGCTGCGAGCGCTGCCAGGAGCCCAGGCTGCAGCACACCGCCTGCGGCAACTGCGGCACGTACAACCGCCGCCAGGTCCTCGAGGTCTGATCGGCGGGTGACAGGCTCCATGTCACACGCCAGGAGGTCGCAGCCCCAGGCGTCGGAGGACACAGCCTCGTCCCTCGCCATCCTGGAGGGCCGGCTCGGCTACCGGCTGGAGCCGGCCCTTCTGGTCCGCGCGCTGACCCACCGCTCGTACGCGTACGAGAACGGCGGCCTGCCCACCAACGAGCGGCTGGAGTTCCTGGGCGACTCGGTGCTCGGCCTGGTCGTCACGGACACGCTCTACCGCCGGCACCCCGACCTCGCCGAGGGCCAGCTCGCCAAGCTGCGGGCCGCCGTGGTCCAGGCCAGGGCGCTCGCCGAGGTGGCGCGCGGCCTCGACCTGGGCGCCTTCGTCCGGCTCGGTCGCGGCGAGGAGGGCACCGGCGGCCGGAACAAGGCGTCGATCCTCGCGGACACCCTGGAGGCGGTGATCGGCGCGGTCTACCTCGACCAGGGGCTGACGGCCGCCGACGAGCTGGTGCACCGCCTCTTCGACCCCGTCATCGAGCGTTCCTCCAACCTGGGCGCGGGCCTGGACTGGAAGACCAGCCTCCAGGAGCTGAGCGCGGCGGAGAGCCTCGGCGTTCCCGAGTACGTGATCACCGAGTCGGGCCCCGATCACGAGAAGACCTTCACCGCTGCGGCCCGTGTGGGTGGCGAGACCTACGGCACCGGCACCGGCCGCAGCAAGAAGGAAGCCGAGCAGCAGGCGGCGGAGAACGCCTGGCGCGCCATCCGCGGCGCCATCGACGGCCCCAACGGCCAGGCGCCGCCCGGAGAGTCCCCCCTTGCCTGAGCTGCCCGAGGTCGAGGTCGTCCGGCGCGGGCTGGAACGCTGGGTGAGCGGCCGGACCGTCGAGACGGCCCAGGTGCTCCACCCCCGCGCCGTCCGCCGCCACACGGCCGGCCCCGCCGACTTCGCCGACCGCCTGCGCGGCGCCGTCGTGCCCCGCGCGCGCCGCCGCGGCAAGTACCTGTGGCTGCCCCTGGGCCCGGACTCCGGTCTGGCGCTGCTGGCGCACCTCGGCATGAGCGGCCAGCTGCTGGTGCAGCCGGAGCGCGCCCCGGACGAGAAGCACCTGCGCATCCGCATCACCTTCGCCGACCGGGCCGGGGGCGAGCTGCGGTTCGTGGACCAGCGCACCTTCGGCGGCCTCTCGCTGCACCCGCTGACGGCGGACGAGGTGCCGGACGTCATCGCGCACATCGCGCCCGACCCCCTGGAGCCGGCGTTCGACGAGGACGCCTTCCACGCCGCGCTCCGCCGCCGGCGCACCACCGTCAAGCGGGCGCTGCTGGACCAGTCCCTGATCAGCGGCGTCGGCAACATCTACGCCGACGAGGCCCTGTGGCGCTCCCGGCTGCACTACGAACGCCCCACCGCCACGCTGACGCGCGACCGCACCGCCGAACTGGTCGGCCACATCCGGGACGTGATGGCCGCGGCCCTGGCCGCCGGGGGCACGAGCTTCGACAGCCTGTACGTCAACGTCAACGGCCAGTCCGGGTACTTCGACCGCTCGCTGGACGCCTACGGCCGGGAGGGCGAGCCCTGCCGCCGCTGCGGAACGCCGATGCGCCGCCGCCCGTGGATGAACCGCTCCAGCTACTTCTGCCCGCGCTGCCAGCGCCCGCCCCGCGCCGCGGCCTGAGCCCCGGGCGTTCTCAGAAGCCGAAGTCCTGCGTCCACCAGGGGCCGCCGGGGCCCAGGTACACCCCGATGCCCAGGGTGCCGAACTCGCAGTTGAGGATGTTGGCGCGGTGGCCCGGGCTGTTCATCCAGGCCTCCATCACGGCCTGGGCGTCGGCCTGGCCGCGGGCTATGTTCTCCCCGCCCAGGTAGTCGATGCCGGCCTCGGCGGCGCGGGCCCAGGGGTCGCGGCCGTCCGGGTCGGTGTGCGAGAAGAAGCCGCGCCCGGCCATGTCCCGGCTGAAGGCCGTGGCGAGCTGGGTCAGCGGGGCGTCCAGCGTGACCGCGGGGCAGGAGGCCGCCGCACGCTCGACGTTCACCAGGGCCAGCACCTGCTCCGCCGCTGAGTTCTCGAATCCGACCGAGGGCACGGGGGCCGGGGCCGGCGGCTCGGCGGCCGAGACCTCGGGCTCCTGCGTGGGTTGCGGCGCCGGCTCGGGTTCCGGCGCGGGCTCGGGCTCCGGTTCGGGCGTGGGCTCCGGCTCGGGGGCCTCCGGCGCCGGCTCGGGCTCCGGGGCCGTCTCCTCGGGGGTCTCCTCCGGCTCCGGCGTGGTGCGCTCCGCGCTCGGCTCCGGGCTCGGGCCGCGGTCCCCTGCCGGGGAGTGCGCCCGCGGCCCGGCTCCGGCGGAGGCGGGGCGCTCGCCCGCGGCCGTGCCGTCCCCCCTGCCGGAGGTCAGGCCGTCGCCGAGGCCCGGCACCAGCCCGGCGCCCACGGCCACCGCTCCCGCGGTCAGCGCCGCGGAGGCGCCGACCAGCACGGCGCGGGCGGGCCCGCGCCTGCGGCGATGGCGTCCCATGGTCAGCACCGTCCTCGTTCCATCGGTGGTCACTCGGTCCGCTCCGGGCGCCGACTCGGCGTCAAGCCCGAAGATCATTCTTCACCCATATGGGTGAGATACCGCGTGACTGTACGACATCCTCGGGATAACGCCAGTGCCGTTGGTCCCGGAGGCCGGGATAGCGTGCGTCACATGCGAGAGGCCACGCCCCCGCCCGCGACGGGCGACGAGTACGGGGATCCGCGGGGGAGCGCGCGCCGGAACGAGTGCGGCGCGGGCCCGGGGGAGGACGGCGAGGCCGTCCGGATGACTGCCTGGGTGCGCGGGCTGGTGCAGGGGGTCGGATTCCGCTGGCACACCCGGGCGCGGGCCCTTGAGATCGGCGGGCTGCACGGCTTCGCCGCAAACCTCGCCGACGGCCGGGTGCAGGTGGTCGCCGAGGGCACCAGGGAGCGTTGCGTCCGGTTGCTGGAGTGGCTCCGCGAGGGCGACACGCCCGGCCGCGTGGACGGCGTCACCGAGATCTGGGACACACCCCGCGGCGGCTACCCCGGCTTCGCGGTGCGCTGAGCGCGCGGCCCGGGGCCCCCACGATCTCCAGGAAACTGCTTGCCAACCCCGCTCCGACGTGCAAGGCTGCCGCCACTATCACCGCCAGGCGAGAAGAGCGCCCCACGCGAGCGGCCCCCGCCCCCGGCATGGCACACGGGGGATACGCGGTGTGATCGTGTTGACCGTCCCACTTTTTGGTGAGACGCTGAAAGTCCCGCGCATCTCAGCTATGCGGCCCTGGAACGCATGGCTGAGCGGACGTCGCGGATTCATTCCCTCACGACCCACCAACGGCTTCGGTCGGTCACTCAGTGTGGAGGACCATCCATCATGGCAAAGGCGCTTCTCGGTCACATCGGCGGCTTCGACCCCCGAGTCCTCGCCGAGATGCGACGGCTTCAGCAGCGCGTACAGGACCTGGAGACCCAGCTCCTCCGGGTCCAGGCGGAGAACGACGCGCTCGCCGCCGCCGCTCGTCACGGCGACTCGGTGCTCGACAGCATCGACGTGTCCAAGGCGGAGCCCGCTCTGACCTGACCTCGACGAAGAGGCCGGGCCGCGAAGGCGACCGCCGGCGGAAGTACATGCGAGGGACGCTTCGGCGTCCCTTCGTCATGTCCAGCGTCATGTTCAGGGACCCCGGCGCCCCGACCTGTGTCCGGTTCACTGACTGATCTGCCCTGCATCCCCGGCGTCGAAACGGCCAATCGCGGAAGTCCGCGAGGTAAAGTCGCACGGCGTGCACCTCAAGAGCCTGACCCTCCGAGGCTTCAAGTCCTTCGCGTCCGCCACCACGCTGCGCTTCGAGCCCGGCATCACGTGCGTGGTGGGCCCCAACGGGTCCGGCAAGTCCAACGTCGTCGACGCCCTCTCCTGGGTGATGGGTGAGCAGGGCGCCAAGTCCCTGCGCGGCGGCAAGATGGAGGACGTCATCTTCGCGGGCACCACCGGCCGCCCGCCCCTGGGCCGCGCCGAGGTCTCGCTGACCATCGACAACGCCGACGGCGCCCTTCCCATCGACTACACCGAAGTCACCGTCACCCGCACGATGTTCCGCAACGGCGGCAGCGAATACCAGATCAACGGCGACACCGTCCGCCTCCTCGACGTCCAGGAGCTGCTCTCCGACTCCGGCATCGGCCGCGAGATGCACGTCATCGTCGGCCAGGGCCGGCTCGACTCCGTGCTGCACGCCGACCCCACCGGGCGCCGGGCGTTCATCGAGGAGGCGGCGGGCGTTCTCAAGCACCGCAAGCGCAAGGAGAAGGCGCTGCGGAAGCTGGACGCCATGCAGGCCAACCTCGCCCGCGTCCAGGACCTCACCGACGAGCTGCGCCGCCAGCTCAAGCCCCTCGGGCGGCAGGCCGCCGTCGCCCGCCGCGCCGCCGTCATCCAGGCCGAACTGCGCGACGCCCGCCTGCGCCTGCTCGCCGACGACCTCGTCACCCTGCGCGCCGCGCTCCGCGCCGAGATCGCCGACGAGGCCGCCCTGAAGGAACGCAAGCAGCAGGCCGAGGCCCGGCTGCGGGAGGCCCTGCGCCGCGAGGCCGCGCTGGAACACGAGGTCCGCGCCCTCGCGCCCCGGGTGCAGGCCGCCCAGTCCACCTGGTACGAGCTGTCCCAGCAGGCCGAGCGGGTCCGCGGCACCGTCAGCCTGGCCGACGCCCGCGTCGCCTCCGCCCGCGACCGGGCACCCGAGGAGCGCCGCGGCCGGGACCCGGAGGACCTGGAGCGCGAGGCCGCCCGGGTCCGCGAGCAGGAGGCCGAGCTGACCGCCGCCCTGGAGGCGGCCAGCCGGGCGCTGGAGGACACCGTCGAGCACCGCGCCGAGCTGGAGCGGCGGCTCGCCGCCGAGGAGCGGCGCCTGAAGGACGCCGCCCGCGCCCTCGCCGACCGCCGCGAGGGCCTGGCCCGCCTCCACGGCCAGGCCAACGCCGCCCGCAGCCGCGCCGCCTCCGCCCAGGCCCAGATCGAGCGGCTGACCGCGGCGCACGAGGAGGCCGTGCAGCGCGCCGCCGACGCCGAGCGCGCCCACCAGGAGCTGCGCGCCGAGGTGGAAGGGCCGGGGGAGGAGGAGGCCGGGCCCGCCGCCGAGCACGACCGGGCCCGCGAGCGGCTGGCCGAGGCCGAGGCCGCCCTGGCCGCCGCCCGCGACGCCCTCACCGCCGCCGAGCGGGAGCGCGCCGCCCTGGCCGCCCGGCACGACGCGCTCGCCCCGAACCTGCGCCGCAAGGACGGCACCGGCGCCCTGCTGGCCGCCGCCGGGCGGCTCTCCGGCCTGCTCGGGCCCGCCGCCGAACTCCTCAGCGTCGCCCCGGGGTACGAGATCCCCGTGGCCGCCGCCCTCGGCGCCGCCGCCGACGCCGTCGCGGTGGACGGCCCGGCCACCGCCGCCGAGGCCCTGCGGCTGCTGCGCAAGGACGACGCCGGCCGCGCCGCCCTCCTCCTGGGCGACGCCGGCGACGCGGGCGACCCCGGCGAGGCCCCCGGTGCCCCCGCCCCGCCGGACGCCCCCGCCGGACTCCCGGGCAACGGCCCGCCCCGTGCCGCGGACCTCGTCGGCGGCCCGCCCGCCCTGCTGCCCGCGGTGCGGCGCCTGCTGCACGACGTCGTGGTGGTGCCCGACCTCGACGCGGCCAGGGACCTGATCGCCGCCCGCCCCGGGCTCACGGCCGTCACCGCCGAGGGCGACCTGCTCTCCGCCCACCTCGCCGTGGGCGGCTCGGCCGGAGCGCCCAGCCTGCTGGAGGTGCAGGCCGCCGTGGACGAGGCCGCCGCCGGGCTGCGCGCGCTCACCGAACGCTGCGAGGAGCTGTCCGCCGCCCAGCGGGAGGCCGCGGACCTGCGGGCCCGCCGCGCCGCCGAGGCCGAGGAGCTGGCCCGGCGCCGCACCGCCGCCGAGCGCGAGAAGGCCCGGGTCGCCCAGGACCTGGGGCGCCTGGCCGGCCAGGCCCGCGCCGCCGCCGGAGAGGCCGAACGCGCCGCCGCGGCCGTCGAGCGGGCCCGCGAGGAGCTGGCCCGCGCCGTCGAGCAGGCCGAGGAGCTGGCCGAACGGGTCGCCGTCGCCGAGGAGTCCGCCGACGCCGAGGAGGAGCCGGACACCGCCGTCCGCGACCGGCTGGCCGCCGACGGGGCCAACGCCCGGCAGACCGAGATGGAGGCCAGGCTCCAGGTCCGCACCCACGAGGAGCGGGTCAAAGGCCTGGCCGGGCGGGCCGACGGCCTGGACCGGGCGGCCCGCGCGGAACGCGAGGCGCGGGCGCGCGCCGAACAGCGGCGCGCCCGGATGCGCCACGAGGCCGAGGTCGCCGGCGCCGTCGCGGACGGCGCGCGGCAGCTCCTGGCCCACGTCGAGGAGTCGCTGCGGCGGGCCGTCGCCGTCCGGGAGGCCGCCGAGCGGGCCAGGGCCGAGCGCGAGCGGGCGCTGACCGCCGAGCGCAACGCGGGCCGGGAGCTGAAGGAGGAGCTGGACAAGCTCACCGACTCGGTCCACCGCGGCGAGGTGCTCGGCGCCGAGAAGCGGCTGCGGATCGAGCAGATGGAGACCCGCGCGCTGGAGGAGCTGGGCGTGGAGCCCACCGTCCTGATCCGCGAGTACGGCCCCGACCAGCCCGTCCCGCCACCCGTCGCCACCGACGGCCCGGACGGCGAGGCCGCGCCGCTCGACCCGGCCGCGGAGGCCCCCGGCGCGGACGGCGCGGGCGGGCGGCCGTTCGTCCGCGCCGAGCAGGAGAAGCGCCTGCGCGCCGCCGAGCGCGCCTATAAGCAGCTGGGCAAGGTCAACCCGCTGGCGCTGGAGGAGTTCGCGGCCCTGGAGGAGCGGCACCAGTTCCTCAGCGAGCAGCTCGAGGACCTGCGCAAGACCCGAGCCGACCTGCTCCAGGTCGTCAAGGAGGTGGACGAGCGGGTGGAGCAGGTCTTCACCGCCGCCTACCACGACACCGCGCGCGAGTTCGAGGGCGTCTTCTCCCGGCTCTTCCCCGGCGGCGAGGGCCGGCTGCTCCTCACCGACCCCGGCGACATGCTCACCACCGGCGTCGAGGTGGAGGCCCGCCCGCCGGGCAAGAAGGTCAAGCGCCTCTCCCTCCTCTCCGGCGGCGAGCGCTCGCTGACCGCGGTGGCCCTGCTGGTGTCGATCTTCAAGGCCAGGCCCAGCCCCTTCTACGTCATGGACGAGGTGGAGGCCGCCCTGGACGACACCAACCTCCAGCGGCTGATCCGGATCATGGAGGAGCTGAAGGACAGCTCCCAGCTGATCGTCATCACCCACCAGAAGCGGACGATGGAGGTCGCCGACGCGCTCTACGGCGTCTCGATGCAGGGCGACGGCGTCTCCAAGGTGATCAGCCAGCGCCTCTCCTGACCTCCGGCGTCTCTCCTTCACCCGGGTGAACGCGAGCCGTCCCGCGTACGCCCCCGGCGCGCGCCCGGCGTGGCGGGCTTCCGCCGGGGTACCCGTGCCCGCCCTGTCGGACGCCGGAGTGGGCAGAGGAGCACCGTGAGCAAATCCGCTACGGCCGGGAAGCGGGCGCGCGGGGCCCGCCCGGCGCACCTGGGCTACGTCACCTACATCGCCGCCACCGCCGCGCTGGGCGGCTTCCTGTTCGGGTACGACAGCTCCGTCATCAACGGCGCCGTCGAGGGCATCCGAGGCCGCTTCGACATCTCCGCCGGGCGGCTGGGCACGGTCGTCGCCATCGCGCTGCTGGGCGCCGCGCTCGGGGCGGTGGTGGCGGGCCGCCTCGCCGACCGGCTGGGCCGCATCCGGGTGATGCAGATCGCGGCGGCGCTCTTCCTGGTCAGCGGCATCGGCTCGATGCTCCCGATCTCCATGTGGGACCTGGCGTTCTGGCGCACCCTGGGCGGGGTGGCCATCGGCATGGCCTCGGTGATCGCCCCGGCCTATATCGCGGAGGTCTCGCCTCCCGCCCACCGCGGGCGGCTGGCGTCGTTCCAGCAGGCCGCCATCGTTCTGGGCATCGCCGTCTCCCAGCTCGTCAACTGGGGCCTGCTCACCCTCGCGGGCGACGACCAGCGCGGCTCGCTGCTGGGCCTTGAGGCCTGGCAGGTGATGCTCGGCGTGGAGGCCGTTCCCGCCCTGCTCTACGGGCTGATGACCCTCGGCATCCCCGAGTCCCCGCGCTACCTCGTCGCCCAGGGGCGCACGGAGGAGGCCAAGCGCGTCCTGGCGGACGTGGAGGAGCGCGGCACCGACCTGGACGCCCGCGCCGCCGAGATCGAGGCCGGCATCCGCGGCGAGCGCCGCTCCACCTGGCGCGACCTGGTCGGCGGGCGCGGCGGGCTGCTGCCGATCGTGTGGATCGGCATCGGCCTGTCCGTCTTCCAGCAGCTCGTCGGCATCAACGTGATCTTCTACTACTCGAATTCGCTGTGGCAGTCGGTCGGCATCGACCCGGACGACTCGTTCTTCTACTCCTTCACCACCTCGATCATCAACATCCTGGGAACGCTGGTGGCGATGGCCCTGGTGGACCGCGTCGGCCGCAAGCCGCTGGCCCTCGCCGGCTCGGCGGGAATGGCGCTCTCCCTCGGGCTGACGGCCTGGGCCTTCTCCTACCGGACCGGCAGCGGCGAGGACGTCCGGCTGCCCGACGCGCAGGGCGTGGCCGCGCTCGTCGGCGCCCACTGCTTCGTCCTCTTCTTCGCCCTGTCGTGGGGCGTGGTGGTGTGGGTGCTGCTGGGCGAGATGTTCCCCAACCGCATCCGCGCCGCGGCCCTCGGGGTGGCCGCCTCCGCCCAGTGGATCGCCAACTGGGCCATCACCCAGAGCTTCCCCAGCCTCGCCGAGTGGAGCCTGTCGGGGGCCTACGTCCTCTACACCTGCTTCGCGCTGCTCTCCATCCCCTTCGTGCTCGTGTGGGTGCGCGAGACGCGGGGCAAGGCGCTGGAGGAGATGGGCTGAGGCGCCGGGCGGCGGGGCGGGGCCGCGCGGGGCGACGGTACTTTAGACGCGTCGTCCCAAGGCCGGGGTCGTTTCGTCCCGCACGTGGGACGCGCCGCCCCGCCGCCAGGTCCCTGAGGAAACGATGGACATCCTGATCCTTGCCGTCATCATCGCCGTGGTCGCCGTCGCCCTGATCGGCGGCCTCGTCGTCTCCACCAGCCGCCGCCGGCGGGCGCCGGAGCCCCCGGCCGCACCCACGGCCGAGCCGCAGGTCGGCGAGGACGCGGCGGCTCCCGCCACCGAGGAGGAGCGCCGCACCGTCGAGGACGTGGCACTGCCCGGCGGGCCCGCGCCGGCGGAGGCCGAGGCGGGGCCCGCCGCCCCGCCCGCCCCCGAGACCGAGGTCCCCGAGCCCTCCGCCGGGCGGATGGTCCGGCTGCGTGCCCGGCTGGCCCGCTCGCAGTCCACGCTCGGCCGCGGCCTGCTGACCCTCCTCTCGCGCGAGCGCCTGGACGACGACACCTGGGAGGAGATCGAGGACACGCTCCTGACCGCCGACATCGGCGTCGGCCCCACCCAGGAGCTGACCGAGCGGCTGCGCGAGCGCGTCCGCGTGCTGGGCACCCGCACCCCCGAGGAGCTGCGTACCCTGCTGCGCGAGGAGCTGCTGGCCCAGATCGGCACCGACCTGGACCGCGAGGTGCACACCGAGGGCGGGATCTCCGCCGAGGGCGAGGAGCGCCCCTCCGTGATCCTGGTGGTCGGCGTCAACGGCACCGGCAAGACCACTACCACCGGCAAGCTGGCCCGCGTCCTGGTCGCCGACGGCCGCTCGGTCGTGCTCGGCGCGGCCGACACCTTCCGCGCCGCGGCGGCCGACCAGCTCCAGACCTGGGGCGAGCGCGTCGGGGCGCGCACCGTGCGCGGGCCCGAGGGCGGGGACCCGGCCTCGGTGGCCTTCGACGCCGTCAAGGAGGGCATCGAGGCGGGCGCCGACGTGGTCCTGGTCGACACCGCCGGGCGGCTGCACACCAAGACCGGCCTGATGGACGAGCTGGGCAAGGTCAAGCGGGTGGTCGAGAAGCACGGGCCCGTCAGCGAGGTGCTGCTGGTGCTGGACGCCACCACCGGGCAGAACGGCCTCGTGCAGGCCCGGGTGTTCGCGGAGGTCGTGGACATCACCGGCATCGCGCTGACCAAGCTCGACGGCACGGCCAAGGGCGGCATCGTCGTCGCCGTCCAGCGGGAGCTGGGCGTTCCCGTGAAGCTGGTCGGCCTGGGGGAGGGGCCGGACGACCTGGCGCCCTTCGACCCCGAGGCCTTCGTGGACGCTCTGCTCGGCTGATGGGCTGCCCTGTGCCGGGCGGCCCAACGCCCTGGGCGCGGGCCGTCGCGCCCGGTGCCGCAGGGCGCGTACCCGGTGGTTCGACGCCCGGAGGTGTGCAACGTCCGGCGTGCGGCGGGTCGTTCCGGCGTCCGTTCAGGCCGCGTGGGGGCGGCGGGAGCAGTACGCCAGGGTGCCGAGCAACAGGCGGGCCGGGGGCGGGGGCGTGCCCCCGGCACCGGGCGGGCGCAGCCAGCGGACCGGGCCCAGGCCCGCGTGGTCCGAGGGCGGCGCGGTGATGTGCTCCCCGGGCCCCAGCGCCCGCAGGTCGAGCGCCGCGCCGTCCCAGCCCATCCGGTACAGCAACTGGGGCAGCTCGGCCGCCGCGCCCGGGGCCACCAGGAACCAGGCCCGCCCGTGCGGCGCCGCGGCCACCGGCCCCAGGGGGACGCCCATCCGCTCCAGCCGGGGCAGGGCCAGCAGCCCGGCCGCCGCGGGCACGTCCAGCACGTCGAAGGCCGATCCGGTGGGCAGCAGCACCGCCGCCCCGGGCGCCCGGGACCAGGCGTGCCGCGCCTGCTCGGGCGTCGCGCCCGCGGGCACGGTCAGCCGGTCGTCCACGGGGTGCGCGCCGGGGGCGCGGCAGGCGGGGCTGCCGCAGGAGCACGCGGCCAGCGCGCCGGGGCGGCGCACCGCGCGCGCCCCCGGCACCACGTCCCACCCGCGCACCCCGGTGTACTCGGCCACGGCCGTGGAGAGCCCGGCGGGGCCGGAGCGCCGCGAGCGCCGGGCGTCCGGCCCCGGCAGCCTGAACTGCCGTTTCGCGCCGATCGTGAAACCCATGCCTGCTCCAACGGGTCGCTTCCGCCGATGGTTACGAGCCGGGCCCTTCTGCGCCCGGGGAGTGCACCGGGGGCGCGCGCGTCGGCTCGTGCTTCCCCTCGCCCGATGCCGTCCCCCACCGGCACAAGTCAAGCGCGCCACGCGGGCATGAGTGTTCACGCGGGGGGTGGCGAATGGTGGCGTTTCCACGCTTCCCCTCGCCCCATCCGTGACCGGAGGATTACGTTCAGTGCAACTCCTCGACGCGGTGATGGCGCCAAAGGGCGCATATCGTCACCGATCCGCTGCCGGCGGCCCCGCCCCGGCCGTTGACGGTGCCGCGGCGAAACCCGGGACGGGAGGCGTGAGGTAGTGGGCGACAACGGCGGCGGCGCCGCCTCCGCGCGGCGGACCAACGAGCGGCTGGGCTCGTGGTTCCACCGCAGCGGATGGTCCAAGGGAGAGCTGGCCCGGCAGGTGAACCGGCGCGCGCGCCACCTGGGGGCGCACCACATCAGCACGGACACCTCGCGCGTGCGCCGCTGGCTGGACGGCGAGCAGCCGCGCGAGCCGATCCCGCGCATCCTGGCCGAGCTGTTCTCCGAGCGCTTCGGCTGCGTGGTCAGCGCCGAGGACCTGGGCCTGCGCTCCGTCCCCCGGTCGGCCGCCGTCTCGGGCATCGACCTGCCCTGGGCCGGGCCCCAGACCGTCGCGCTGATCAGCGAGTTCTCCCGCAGCGACCTGATGCTGGGCCGCCGCGGCTTCCTGGGCACCTCCCTGTCGATGTCCGCCGGGCCCGGCCTCATCGAGCCGATGCAGCGCTGGCTGGTGCCCTCGCCCACCGCCTCCCCCGAGCGGGCCCCGGCCGCGTCCGCGTCCGTCTCCCCGCTCGCGGAGGCGGACGCCGACCCGGCCGCCGCCGGGCCCGAGGGCGAGGGCCCCGCCCGCCCCGCCACCCGCCGCCCGGCCGGCCTCTCCGAGCCCGAGCTGGCCCAACTGGAGGAGGCCACCGCCCAGTTCCGCGGCTGGGACGCGGCCTCCGGCGGCGGCCTGCGGCGCAAGGCGGTCGTCGGCCAGCTCCACGAGGTCACCGACCTCCTCCAGGAGCGCCACCCCGCGCCCGTGCGCGCCCGCCTCTTCCGGATCACCGCCGAGCTGTCCGAGCTGGCCGGCTGGATGAGCTACGACATCGGGCTCCAGCCCACCGCGCAGAAGTACTTCGTGCTCGCCCTGCACGCCGCCAAGGAGGCGGGGGACCGCCCGCTGGGGGCATACATCCTGTCCAAGATGAGCCGCCAGATGATCCACCTGGGCCGGGCCGAGGACGCCCTGGAGCTGATCCACCTGGCGCAGTACGGCAGCCGCGGGCGCGCCACCCCCCGCACCCAGGCGCTGCTCCACGCCCTGGAGGGCCGGGCCTACGCCACGCTCGGCCAGCCGCAGCGCTGCCACCGCGCGGTGCGGATGGCCCAGGAGGCGTTCGAGGAGATCCAGCCGGGGGAGCGGGAGCCGGACTGGATGCGCTTCTTCTCCGAGGCCGAGCTGAACGCGGAGAACGCGCACTCCTACCGCGACCTCGCCTACGTCGCCGGCCGCAGCCCCGCCTACCTGTCCCGGGCCAGGCCGCTGATGGCCCGGGCCGTGGAGCTGTTCGCCCGCGAGTGCGCGGAGGACCCGCGCGGAGGCCACCAGCGTTCGTATGCACTCAACCGCATCGGGATGGCCACCGTGCACCTGCTGGAGCGGGAGCCCGAGGCGTGCGCCGCCCAGGCCGCCGCGGCCGTGGACCTGGCCGCCCGGCTCCGCTCCGAGCGGGTCAACAACCGGCTGCGGAAGACCTGGGCGGGCGCCGCGCGGCAGTTCGGCCGCGTCCCCGAGGTGGCCGAGGTGACCGAGCGCCTCGGCATGAACCTGCCGGAAAGCGGGGCGCCGCGGGCGGTCTGAGGCCGGGCGCCACCGCGCGCGTCGGCCAGTGCGCGACACAGTAACGCCGCTCCCCCGGACGGCCGATCCGCTTCATGGTGACGTAACACGCGAGGGGTCATCGTCACGTGCACGAAACATAGGCCGCCATCGGCGGAAACGGCCCTCGGAGAGCCTGTGGCGAATCCTGACCCGACCAAGATCCGCCCGCACGGGTCGTAACTCCAAGGGGACGTTCAATTGGAAGCAGCGGATATCGCTTTCGTGGTGATCTGTGCCGCACTGGTCATGCTGATGACTCCGGGGCTCGCCTTCTTCTACGGCGGCATGGTCCGGGTCAAGAGCGCCCTCAACATGCTGATGATGTCGTTCATCTCGCTGGGCATCGTCAGCGTGCTGTGGGTCCTGTACGGCTTCAGCCTCACCTTCAGCTCCACCAGTGACAACAACCTGATCGGCAACCTGGACTTCATCGGTTTTCAGGACGTCATCACGCTGGACGCGGAGGGCATCGACGCGACCAGCAGCGCGACCCTCACCTTCGCGCTGTTCCAGCTGATGTTCGCGATCATCACTCCCGCCCTGATGAGCGGCGCGCTGGCCGACCGCGTCAAGTTCTCCAGCTGGGCGCTGTTCATCACCCTGTGGGTGACGGTCGTCTACTTCCCGGTCGCGCACTGGGTCTGGGCCTCCGACGGCTGGCTCTTCGAGCAGGAGGTCATCGACTTCGCCGGCGGCACCGCGGTGCACATCAACGCCGGGGCCGGCGCGCTCGCGGCGGCGCTGGTGATCGGCAAGCGGGTCGGCTTCAAGAAGGAGCCGATGCGCCCGCACAACCTGCCGATGGTCCTCCTGGGCGCGGCCCTGCTGTGGTTCGGCTGGTTCGGCTTCAACGCCGGCTCGGCCCTCTCGCCGAACGGCACCGCCGCCCTGATGGCCCTCAACACCCAGCTCGCCACGGCCGCCGCCATCCTCGGCTGGCTGATCTACGAGCGCATCCGGCACGGCGCGTTCACCACCCTGGGCGCGGCCTCCGGCGCCATCGCCGGCCTGGTGGCCATCACCCCCTCGGGCGCGCACGTCAACCCCGTCTCCGCCCTGCTCATCGGCGTGGTGGCCGGCGCGGTCTGCGCCTGGGCCGTCAGCCTGAAGTACAAGCTCGGCTACGACGACTCCCTCGACGTGGTCGGCGTCCACCTCGTCGGCGGCCTGATCGGCACCCTGCTGGTCGGCTTCCTGGCCACCGACTCGGTCAACGGCATCGCGGGCGGCTTCGAGCAGTTCGGCAAGCAGGCCCTGGGCGCGTTCTCCGTGATGGGCTACTCCTTCGTGGTCACCTACATCCTGGCGCAGCTGATCCAGCGCACCATCGGATTCCGGTCCACCGAGGAGGAGGAGGTCGCCGGTCTCGACCTGGCGTACCACGCCGAGACCGGGTACGACTTCACGCAGACCGGCACCGGTTCCGTGCCCGTCAACGGTGTTCCGGCCCCCGCCGGCCTGGAGAAGAAGGTGGACGCATGAAGCTCATCACCGCCGTCATCAAGCCCCACCGGCTGGACGAGGTCAAGGAGGCCCTGCAGGCCTTCGGCGTCCACGGCCTGACCGTGACCGAGGCCAGCGGCTACGGCCGCCAGCGCGGCCACACCGAGGTCTACCGCGGCGCGGAGTACACCGTCGACCTGGTGCCCAAGATCCGCATCGAGATCCTCGCCGAGGACTCCGACGCGGAGCAGGTCATCGACGTCGTCGTCAAGGCCGCCCGTACCGGCAAGATCGGCGACGGGAAGGTCTGGAGCGTCGCCGTCGAGGAGACGATCCGGGTCCGCACCGGCGAGCGCGGCCCCGACGCCCTCTGAACGGACGCTCCGCTCCGGCGCCCGCCGGAGCCGGCACCGAGACGCTGACCGCACACCAGGAGTTGGGGACCGCATGACGGCGGAGACGACACCGGCGACCGGCGACGGAACGGGCCCCAGCGGCGGCTATGCGGCGGCCCGGCTGCGCCTCCTGACCAAGGAGGAGCGGCCGGGGCCGCCGCGCCGCGCCGAGCTGGCCCGCCTCACCGACGACTGGCTCGCCGGCCTGCTGGCCGCGGCCCCCCGTGCCGGGCGCGCCTCCCTCGTCGCCGTCGGCGGCTACGGCCGCGGCGAGCTCTCGCCCCGCAGCGACCTCGACCTCCTGCTCCTCCACGACGGCACCGCCTCCCCCGCGGAGCTGGCCGCCCTCGCCGACAGCCTCTGGTACCCCGTCTGGGACCTGGGCATCGCGCTGGACCACTCCGTGCGCACCCCCGCCGAGGCCCACCGGACCGCCGCCGAGGACCTCAAGGTCCACCTCGGCCTCCTCGACGCCCGCCACCTCGCCGGCGACGCCGCCCTGACCGCCGAGCTGCGCACCGCGCTCCTGGCCCAGTGGCGCGCCCAGGCCCCCGCCCGCCTCCCCGAGCTGCACGAGCTGGGCCGCGAACGCGCCCGCCGCCACGGCGAGTTGCCCTTCCTCCTCGAACCCGACCTCAAGGAGGCCAGGGGCGGCCTCAGGGACGCCACCGCCCTGCGCGCCGTGGCCGCCTCCTGGGTCGCCGACGCCCCCCGCCAGGGACTGGAGGCCGCCCGCAACGCCCTTCTCGACGTCCGCGACGCCCTGCACTCCGTCACCGGCCGCGCCACCGACCGCCTCTCCCTCCAGGACCAGGACCAGGTCGCCGCCGCCCTCGGCCTGCTGGACGCCGACGCCCTGCTGCGCCGCGTCTACGAGGCGGGCCGCACCATCTCGTACGCCTCCGACGTCACCTGGCGCGAGGTCGGCCGCGTGCTGCGCGCCCGGGCCGCCCGCCGCCGCGCCCGCGGCCTGCTCACCGGCCGCAACGCCCGCCGCAGCGGCGAGGGCGAGCGCACCCCACTGGCCGAGGGTGTCGTCGAGCTGGACGGCGAGGTCGTCCTGGCCCGCGCCGCCCGCCCCGACCGCGATCCCGTGCTGCCGCTGCGCGCCGCCGCCGCTGCCGCCCAGGCCGGTCTGCCCCTGTCGTTGCCCGCCGCCCATGCCCTGGCCGGGGCCGAGTCCTCGCTGCCGGTGCCCTGGCCCGCCGAGGCGCGCGAGCAGTTCATCACCCTCCTGGGCGCCGGGCCCGACACCGTCCCCGTCTGGGAGGCCCTGGAGGCCGTCGGCCTCATCACCCGGCTGCTGCCCGACTGGGAGCGCGTCCGCTGCCGCCCCCAGCGCAACGCCGTCCACCGCTGGACCGTCGACCGCCACCTGGTGGAGACCGCCGTGCGCGCCTCCGCTCTCACCCGCCGCGTGGAACGCCCGGACCTGCTGCTCGTCGGCGCCCTGCTGCACGACATCGGCAAGGGCTGGCCCGGCGACCACAGCGTCGCGGGCGAGACCATCGCCCGGGACATGGCCGCCCGCATCGGCTTCGGCTCCGCCGACGCCGAGGTGCTGGCCACCCTGGTCCGCCACCACCTGCTGCTCGTGGAGACCGCCACCCGCCGCGATCTCCAGGACCCGGCCACCGTCGACCTCGTCGCCAAGGCCGTCGGCAGCCGCGGCACGCTGGAGTTGCTGCACGCGCTGACCGAGGCCGACGCCCTGGCCACCGGCCCCGCCGCCTGGTCCGCCTGGCGCGCCTCGCTGGTGGCCGACCTCGCCGAGCGGGTCGCCGCGGTCCTGGCCGGAGACGAGGCGGACGCCCCGGCCGCGGCCCCCCGCCGCGGCGGCGCCGCGGCCGAGCGGCTGGCCGTGGAGGCCACCCGCACCGGCGGCCCCGTCCTCGCCCTCCACCCCCGGCCCGAGGCGCGGCCCGAGGCCGCGGAGGGGGAGCCCGAGGAGCCGGAGCCCGTCGGCGTCGAGCTGGTGATCGCCCTGCCCGAGTGCGCCGGCGTGCTCCCGGCCGTGGCCGGGGTCCTGGCCCTGCACCGCCTCACCGTCCGCTCCGCCGAGCTGCGCGTCCTCGACCCGGCAGGGCAGGGCCCGGTGCTGCTGCTGGACTGGCGGGTGGCCGCCGAGTACGGCTCGCTGCCCCAGGCCGAGCGGCTGCGCGCCGACCTCGTGCGCGCCCTCGACGGCTCGCTGGACGTGGCTGGGCGCCTGGCCGAGCGGGAGGCCGCCTACCGCCGCCCCCGCCGCCGGCTCCCCCCGGCTCCGCCGCCCCGCGTCACCGTGGCGCCGCTCGGCTCGCGGCTGGCCACCGTCATCGAGGTGCGCGCCCAGGACGCCCCCGGCCTGCTCTACCGCATCGGCCGGGCCCTGGACGGAGCGGGCGCCCAGGTCCGCAGCGCGCACGTCTCGACCCTGGGCGCCAACGTCGTGGACGCGTTCTACGTCACCGGACCCGGCGGCGAGCCCCTGCCCGAGGCCGAGGCCGCCGGGCTGGCCCAGGACCTGGAGCGCGCGCTGGCGGGCTGACCGCCCCGCGCCGGGGCGGCTAGGCTGGAGGGCACCGCCGAGTTGACCGCCGAAGCTAAGGATCTCCCAGCGCCGTGTTCGACACACTCTCCGACCGCCTTGCGGCGACGTTCAAGAACCTCCGGGGCAAGGGACGTCTGAGCGAGGCGGACATCGACGCCACCGCGCGCGAGATCCGCGTCGCCCTGCTGGAGGCGGACGTCGCGCTGCCGGTCGTCCGCTCGTTCATCAAGCAGGTCAAGGAGCGGGCCCTCGGCTCCGAGGTCTCCCGGGCGCTCAACCCCTCGCAGCAGGTCGTCAAGATCGTCAACGAGGAGCTCGTCGCCATCCTCGGCGGCGAGACCCGGCGGCTGCGGTTCGCCAAGAACCCGCCCACCGTGGTGATGCTCGCCGGCCTCCAGGGCGCGGGCAAGACGACGCTGGCCGGCAAGCTCGGGCGCTGGCTGCGCGAACAGGGCCACGCCCCGCTGCTGGTGGCCTGCGACCTCCAGCGCCCCAACGCGGTCAATCAGCTCGCGGTCGTCGCCGAGCGCGCCGGGGTCGCGGTCTTCGCCCCCGAGCCGGGCAACGGCGTGGGCGACCCCGTCAAGGTCGCCGAGGACTCGATCGCCTACGCCCGCGACAAGCAGCACGACGTGGTGGTCGTCGACACCGCCGGACGGCTCGGCGTCGACGAGGAGATGATGCGGCAGGCCGCCGACATCCGGGACGCGGTCCGCCCCGACGAGATCCTCTTCGTCGTGGACGCGATGATCGGCCAGGACGCGGTCGCCACGGCAGAGGCGTTCCGCGACGGCGTCGGCTTCGACGGCGTGGTGCTCTCCAAGCTGGACGGCGACGCGCGCGGCGGCGCGGCCCTGTCCATCGCGCAGGTCACCGGCCGGCAGATCATGTTCGCCTCCAACGGCGAGAAGCTGGAGGACTTCGACGCCTTCCACCCGGACCGGATGGCCTCCCGCATCCTGGGCATGGGCGACGTCCTCAGCCTCATCGAGCAGGCGGAGCGCACCTTCAGCCAGGAGGAGGCCGAAAGGCTCGCCGGCAAGCTGGCCAAGGGCCCCAAGGAGTTCACCCTCGACGACTTCCTCCAGCAGATGGAGCAGGTCAGGAAGATGGGCTCGATCTCCAAGCTGCTCGGCATGATGCCCGGCATGGGCCAGATGCGCGAGCAGATCAACAACCTCGACGAGCGCGAGGTGGACCGCACCGCCGCCATCATCAAGTCGATGACCCCGGCCGAGCGCACCGACCCCAAGATCATCAACGGCTCGCGCCGCGCCCGCATCGCCCGAGGCTCAGGCGTGGACGTCAGCGCGGTCAAGGGCCTGGTCGAGCGGTTCTTCGAGGCCCGCAAGATGATGTCCCGCATGGCCCAGGGCGGCGGCATGCCCGGGATGCCGGGCATGCCCGGCATGGGCGGCGGCGCCCGCCGCAAGGGCGGCGCCAAGCAGCAGAAGAAGGCCAAGGGCGCGCGCCGCTCCGGCAACCCCATGAAGCGCCAGGAGGCGGACCGCGCGGCGGCCCAGCGGGGTGAGCAGGACTTCGAACTGCCCAAGGAATTCCGCGACATGCTGCCCCCGTCGTAGGCGTTCCCTGAGCGTTTCCGGCAATCGATTCACGCCGCGGGGCGGCGGGGCCGTACCATTCCCGCCATGGCAAAGGCTCCCGTACTCACCCCCCAGGCGGACGACTTCCCGCGCTGGTACCAGGACGTGATCAGCAAGGCCGAACTGGCCGACAACGGGCCGGTCCGCGGGACCATGGTCATCCGGCCGTACGGGTACGGCATCTGGGAGCGGATGCAGCAGGAGATGGACGCCCGGATCAAGGCCGCGGGCGCCCGGAACGCCTACTTCCCCCTCTTCATCCCGCAGTCGTACATGACCAAGGAGGCCGAGCACGTCGAGGGCTTCGCGCCCGAGCTGGCGGTGGTCACCCACGGCGGCGGGAAGCAGCTCGAGGAGCCGGCCGTGGTCCGGCCCACCTCCGAGATGATCATCAACGACTACTTCTCCCGGTGGGTCCAGAGCTACCGCGACCTGCCGCTGCTGATCAACCAGTGGGCGAACGTGGTCCGCTGGGAGATGCGCCCGCGCGTCTTCCTGCGGACCACCGAGTTCCTCTGGCAGGAGGGCCACACCGCGCACGCCACCTACGAGGACGCCCGGGACTTCGCCGCCCGCATCCACCGCGAGGTCTACGCCGACTTCATGGAGAACGTCCTGGCCGTGGACGTCGTGCTGGGCCGCAAGTCGCCCGCCGAGCGGTTCGCCGGGGCCATCAACACCCTCACGCTGGAGGGCATGATGCGCGACGGGAAGGCTCTCCAGATGGGCACCAGCCACGAGCTGGGCCAGAACTTCGCCCGTGCCTTCGACACCCGCTACCTCTCCGCCTCCGGCAGCCGGGAGCTGGTCTGGCAGACCTCCTGGGGCACCTCGACCCGCATGGTCGGCGGCCTGATCATGACCCATGGCGACGACAACGGCCTGCGCGTGCCGCCGCGGCTGGCCCCCGTCCAGGCCGTCGTCCTGGCCATCAAGGACGACCCGGAGGTCCTGGCGCGGGTCCGCTCCCTGGGCGCGGAGCTGGCCGACGCCGGGCTGCGCGTCGAGGTGGACGACCGCACCGACGTGCCCTTCGGGCGCCGCGCCGTGGACTGGGAGCTGAAGGGCGTCCCGGCCCGCGTGGAGATCGGCCCCCGCGACCTCGCGGCCGGCACCGCGATGCTGGCCCGCCGTATCCCCGGCGGCAAGGCGCCCGTGGCCGTGGACGCGCTGGCCTCGGTGCTGCCCGGACTGCTGGAGGAGGACCAGGCGCTGCTGCTGCGCCAGTCCCGCGAGCACCGGGAGTCCCGCACCACGGACGTGGCGACGGTCGAGGAGGCGACGGCCGCGGCCCTGGCCGGCGGCTGGGCCCGCATCCCCTGGGCCGACCTGGGCCCCGAGGGCGAGAAGCGGCTGGCCGAGGACGCCGTCACGGTGCGCTGCCTGGTCGCCGAGGACGGCTCGGTGCCCGTCGCCGACGACGCCCCCGGCACCCTCGCCGTGGTCGGCCGCGCGTACTGAGCCGCGGGCGTCCGTGCCGGGCCGCGGGCGGCCGTTCCGCCGGGTTGAGGCCGGCCGTTCCGCCGGAGCGCGGGCGGGCGTTGATGCTGATCGGCAGGCCCGCCCGGCCCGCGTCGGGGCCGGGCGGAGCCGCCCATCCGGGGCGAACTGACTGGTAAGTGCAAATTCGTGGACTTGGCCCGGAATCGGAACACCCCGGGACCGTCGCTCGTTAGGTACGACGTGAGCACGACACCACCAGTTCTCGCCGCCGAGCTGGCGCACGCGTGGGCCGACATCCAACGGCACCACCCGGAGCTGCCCGACCTGGCCGCGCCCGAATCGCTGATCGGAGAGTCCTCGTCCGCGTGCGGCTCCGAGCTCTCCTTCGAACGGCTTCTCCACGAGGCCGTGCACGGCATCGCCGCCGCCCGCGGGGTCCGGGACACCTCCCGCGCCGGCCGGTACCACAACCGCCGCTTCCTGGCCATCGCCGAGGAGCTGGGCCTGGACCACGCCGACGACCCCCATCCCAGCAGCGGCTTCTCGCTGGTGACGATGAACGCCGAGGCCCGCCGCCGTTACCGCCCCACCGCCGAGCGCCTCCAGCGGGCCCTGAAGGCCCATCTCGCCGCCACGGCCACCGACACCAAGCGCAGCTTCCGCGGCCCGGCCGCCCGGCACGGCTCCTCGGGCGGGGGCGTGCGGGTCAAGGCCGTCTGCGAGTGCGGCAGGAACGTCCGCGTCGTTCCCTCGGTGCTGGCCCAGGCGCCCATCGTCTGCGGCGCCTGCAAGAAGCCCTTCCAGATCGCCGAGCCCCTGACCGTGGCCGCGTCCACCTGATGGCCTATGGCACAATAAGCCGTTGAACTCGGCAGTCGCACAGGACCCCTCTCTCCTCCGGCTGACGCGTCCACCGGGCCGCAAGGCGCCGCAGCCCCACGCGGCGGCCGTCGCGGCTCACCACGTCAACTCGCAGGAGACACCACACCCGTGGCAGTCAAGATCAAGCTGAAGCGACTGGGCAAGATCCGGTCGCCGCACTACCGCATCGTCGTCGCCGACTCCCGTACCCGCCGGGACGGCCGCGCCATCGAGGAGCTGGGCCTGTACCACCCGGTGCAGAACCCCTCCCGCATCGAGGTCGACTCCGACCGCGTGCAGTACTGGCTCGGCGTCGGCGCGCAGCCGACCGAGCCCGTGCTGGCCATCCTCAAGGTCACCGGCGACTGGCAGAAGTTCAAGGGCCTCCCGGCGCCGGCGCCCATGCTGGTCCCCGAGGCCAAGCCGGACAAGCGTGCCGTCTTCGAGGCCGCCGCCAAGGAGACCGGTGGCGAGCCGCGGGGTGAGGCCATCACCCCGAAGGCGAAGAAGGCCGAGAAGAAGGCCGACGCCGAGGCCGCGGCCGAGCCGGCCGAGGGCTGACAATGCTCGAAGAGGCCCTGGAGCACCTGGTGAAGGGCATCGTCGAGCACCCCGACGAGGTGCAGGTCGCCTCCCGGACGCTGCGCCGCGGCCGGGTCCTGGAGGTCCGGGTTCACCCCGAGGACCTCGGCAAGGTCATCGGCCGCAACGGGCGCACCGCGCGCTCCCTGCGCACGGTCGTCGGCGCGCTGGGCGGCAAGGGGATCCGCGTCGATCTGGTCGACGCGGACGAGGTCCGCTGAGGATCTCTCCCGAACCCCACGCGGGTTCTCTGGAACCCACCGAGGGCCGGGCACGGCGGCAGCCGCGCCCGGCCCTCCGCGTCGCCCCGGCGGCGCACCGCACCCACCCCGGGAAGCACCCGGCAAGGCACCGAGGAAGCGAGCACAGTGGACGTCGTCGTCGCGCGCATCGGCCGCGCCCACGGCATCAAGGGCGAGGTCTCCGTCGAGGTCCGCACGGACGAGCCCGAGACCCGCCTCGCGCCCGGGGCCGTGCTGGTCACCGACCCGCCCGCCGTCGGCCCCCTGACCGTGACGGGCGGCCGGGTCCACAGCGGGCGCCTGCTGCTGCGCTTCGCCGGGGTGGACACGCGCACGGCCGCCGAGGCCCTGCGCAACACCCTCCTGATCGCCGAGGTGGACCCGGACGAGCTGCCGGAGGACCCGGAGGAGTACTACGACCACCAGCTGATCGGCCTGGAGGCCGTCACCCCCGAGGGCGCAGTGCTGGGAGCCGTCACGGAGGTGGCGCACCTGCCCGGCCAGGACCTGCTCGTCGTGGCGCGCCCCGGCGGCGGCGAGGCGATGGTCCCCTTCGTCGCCGAGATCGTTCCAGAGGTGGACCTCGCGGCCCGCCGCGCCGTGGTGCAGCCGCCGCCCGGCCTGCTGGACGACGTGGACGAGGCGCACGGCGCGAACGAGGCGGGCGGCCCGGACGGCGCGGACGTCCCCGACCCCCGCGGGGACTGACCGTGCGGCTCGACGTCATCACGATCTTCCCCGAGTACCTGGAGCCGCTGAACGTCTCGCTCGTCGGCAAGGCCCGCGCCGCCGGGCTGCTGGACGTGCGGGTGCACGACCTGCGGCAGTGGGCCCACGACCGGCACCGCACGGTGGACGACACCCCCTACGGCGGCGGCCCCGGCATGGTGATGAAGCCCGGCCCCTGGGGCGAGGCCCTGGACGCCGTCCTCGCCTCCGCCCCGGGCCCTGAGCGGCCCGTTCTCGTCGTGCCCACGCCGAGTGGGCGGCCGTTCACCCAGGCCCTGGCGGGGGAGCTGTCCGAGGCACCCTGGCTGGTGTTCACCCCGGCCCGCTACGAGGGCATCGACCGGCGCGTGATCGAGGAGTACGCCGGGCGCCTGGACGTGCGCGAGGTCTCCATCGGCGACTACGTGCTGGCCGGGGGCGAGGCTCCGGTGCTGGTGATGGTCGAGGCGATCGCGCGGCTGCTGCCCGGGGTGCTGGGCAACGCCGAGTCCCACCGGGACGACTCCTTCGCCCCCGGGGCGATGGCCCACCTGCTGGAGGGGCCGGTCTTCACCAAGCCCCCGGAGTGGCGCGGGCGCGAGGTGCCCGAGGTGCTGGTCAGCGGCCACCACGGCCGTATCGGCCGCTGGCGGCGGGACGAGGCGCTGCGGCGCACCAGCGCGCACCGGCCCGACCTGATCGAGCGCACCGACCCGGCGGCCTTCGACCGGCGGGACCGCGAGACGCTGGCCGCGCTGGGCTGGCGGCAGGGGGCCGACGGCCGATTTGGGCGCCGCCCGGCGGACGTGGAAGAATAACCCCTCGGCCCACGCCCGGCGCGCGACCCTGCCACAGGGGGACAGACGCCCGCCGCCGCGGGAGGGCCGCTCCGAGATCCTTCCGAACGATCATTTCCGCCGGTGACCTGTGGCACGGGCGAGGAGAGCAGCAGGTCATGAACCTCCTGGACAGCGTCGACGCCACGTCCCTGCGCGACGACATCCCGGCCTTCCGGCCCGGCGACACCGTCAACGTCCACGTCCGCGTCATCGAGGGCAACCGCTCCCGCGTGCAGCAGTTCAAGGGCGTGGTCATCCGCCGCCAGGGCTCCGGCATCCGGGAGACCTTCACCGTCCGCAAGGTCAGCTTCGGCGTGGGCGTGGAGCGGACGTTCCCGGTCCACACCCCGGTCGTGGAGAAGATCGAGGTCGTCACCCGCGGCGCCGTCCGCCGGGCGAAGCTGTACTACCTGCGCAACCTGCGCGGCAAGGCGGCCAAGATCAAGGAGAAGCGCGAGAACTGACCGGTCCGCCGGGCCGGTTACCATCGCGGCGTGACCGATTCCGACGCAACGACCCCGGAGCGCGATCGTCCCGCCCGCCCGCCGGTGACCAGACCCACGGTCACCGGGGGCCGGCGGCGGTGGTCGCGCTCGGTGCGTGTCTGGGCGGCGGCGGTCGCGGGCACCGTGGTGCTGACCATGCTCGTCAGCACCTTCGTGATGCAGCCCTTCCTGATCCCCAGCGGATCGATGGAGGGAACTCTTCAGGTGGGCGACCGCGTTCTGGTGAACAAGCTCGCCTATCGCTTCGGCGGCGAGGTGGAGCGCGGGGACATCATCGTCTTCGACGGCACCGGGTCGTTCGTTGCCGAGGGCGAGGACCCCGGGCTCCTGGGCGGGCTGCTGCGCCGGGCCGGTGCGGCGGTGGGTCTGGTGCAGTCGTCGGAGAATGACTATGTGAAGCGGGTGATCGGGGTCGGCGGGGACCGGGTGCGCTGCTGCGACGGGCAGGGGCGCCTCGAGATCAACGGCGAGCCGCTGGACGAGCCGTACCTCTACCCGGGGGACGAGCCGTCCGAGGTGATGTTTGACATCGAAGTGCCCGAGGGACGGTTGTGGGTTATGGGCGATCATCGGTCGGATTCGGCGGACTCCCGGGCCTATCTCGGCGTGCCCGGCGGCGGCACCGTGCCCGTGGACCGGGTGATCGGCCGCGTGGACCTGATCGGCTGGCCGCTGAGCCGCTGGGGATGGCTGCCGGACCATGGGTGAGCGCGGACGGCCCAAGCAGGAGCGGCGCCCGGGCGGCGGCCGGCGCCACGCCGCGCCGCGGGACGAGCCCCGGATAGCCGGCGCCGCGCCGCCGGGCGGCGGGGAGCCGCCCCTGCGCCCGCCGGGGCCCGGGCGGGCCGCGCGGCGGCGCGCGGCGCGGCGGATCAAGCGGCGGCGGCGGCTGCGGGCGACGCGGGAGATCCCGATCCTGATCGGCAGCGCGCTGCTGATTGCGCTGGTGCTCAAGACCTTCCTGGTGCAGGCCTTCGTCATCCCCTCCGGGTCGATGGAGCGGACCATCCAGATCGACGACCGGGTGCTGGTGGACAAGCTCAGCCCGTGGTTCGGCTGGGAGCCCGAGCGCGGAGAGGTCGTCGTCTTCCGGGACCCGGGCGGCTGGCTGAGCGACGAGCCGCGGGCGGAGACGGAGGAGGCCCCGTTCGGTATCCGTCACATCCAGGCGGCGCTGACCTGGATCGGTCTGATGCCGACTGCGAACGACCAGGATCTGATCAAGCGGGTCATCGGGGTCGGCGGGGACACGGTCGCCTGCTGCGACGAGCGGGGCCGGGTGACGGTCAACGGCGAGCCGCTGGACGAGCCCTACCTCTTCCCCGGAAACATACCCTCGCAGGAGACCTTCGAGGTCCGCGTTCCCGAGGGCCGGATCTTCGTGATGGGGGACCACCGGCTGAATTCGGCCGATTCCCGGGCGCACCTGGAGGAGCCGGGGCAGGGTACGATTCCGGTCGATCTCGTCGTGGGCCGGGCGGTGGTCGTGGCCTGGCCCTTCGCCCACTGGCAGCGGCTCGACGGCACGGAGACCTTCTCGGCCGTGCCCGACCCCGGCGCTTCGGACGCCGAGGGCACGCGCGCGGAGGGCGTCCCCGGGGGCGCGGCGGGCGGCGAAGAAGTGGCCAGTCCCCCGATCCCTGCGGAACTTCCGCTCGTTATGGGAGTGGTGGGCCTGTCCCGGAGGCGGCGCGGGCCGGAGCGGAGCGTGAGGAGCGAATGTGGGGGATGTGGCTGTGGGTGCGCGGTCCGGTGCGGAGGGCCCCGAGGAGGGTCCCGTGACGCCGGGCGGCGAGGCATCCGGCGAGGGATCCCCCGAATACCCCCGCTCCCCGGGACCGCCCGGTGGCGCGAGCGGGGACGCGGACCCCGGGGAGCCCGCCGCGTCCGACGACGCGGCAAGCCCCCGTAGGGCCCGCAGGCGGAGGCAGCAGCCGGCCAGGCAACGCTCCTTCTGGAAGGAGCTGCCGATCCTCGTGGGGATCGCCATCGTGCTGGCGCTGCTGATCAAGACGTTCCTGGTCCAGGCGTTCTCCATCCCCTCCAACTCCATGCAGGACACCCTCCAGCAGGGCGACCGCGTGCTGGTCGACAAGCTCACCCCCTGGTTCGGGAACGACCCCGAGCGCGGCGAGGTCGTGGTCTTCCACGACCCGGGTGGCTGGCTGGAGGAGACGCCCTCGGCCGGCGGGCCCGGCGCGGCCGTGCAGAGCGCGCTGAGCTTCATCGGTCTTATGCCCTCCGCCGAGGACCAGGACCTGATCAAGCGCGTCATCGCGGTCGGCGGGGACACCGTCGAGTGCCAGGAGGACGGCCCTGTCCTGGTGAACGGCGAGGCCCTCGACGAGTCCGAGTACCTCTTCCCCGGCAATACGCCCTGCGGCGACCGCGGCTTCACGCGCTTCACCGTCCCCGAGGGCCGCCTGTGGGTCATGGGCGACCACCGGCAGGACTCCCTGGACTCCCGGTACCACCAGAACCTCCCCGGCGGGGGCACCGTCTCCGAGGACGACGTGGTCGGCCGGGCCATCGTCGTGGCCTGGCCGGTGAACCGCTGGAGCTTCCTTCCGGTGCCCGGCGCCTTCGACTCGGTCGGCAGCGCCGCGGCCGGGCTCGCCCCCTCGGGGCTGGGCCTGGCCGGCGCGCTGCCGCTGGTGCTGTGGCGCCGCCGCAGGCTGCTCCGCCGCGAGGTGGCCGCCGAGGCCGCGGCCGTGGAGGCACCGGCCGCGGAGGCGGCGGCCGGGGCGCCCCGGGCGGACTGACCGGCACCCTCCGCGCTGAAGTAGGGTCGCTCCTGTGCGCGGACCCGCGCACCGACCGGGAGGGGCGACATGAGCGCAGAGCCGCGCGGCGGCGGGGCGGGCCGGGCGTTGTCCGGCCTGGCCGTGGGACTCGGCTGCCTGCTGCTCCTGGGTGGCTTCGTGCTGACTGCCGTGCTCTACCAGCCCTACACGGTGCCCACCGACTCGATGGCCCCCACGGTGCGGCCGGGGGACCGCGTCCTCGCCCAGCGGATCGACGGCGGCGAGGTGCGCCGCGGGGACGTCGTGGTCTTCCGCGAGGCCGAGTGGGGCGACTCCCTGGTGATCAAGCGAGTCGTCGGCGTCGGCGGCGACACCGTCGCCTGCTGTGACGAGGAGGGGCGGCTCTCGGTCAACGGCCGGCCCGTCGAGGAGCCGTACCTGGCCGGGGAGCACAGCGCCTCCTCCACTTCCTTCGAGGCCCGGGTGCCCGAGGACGAGCTCTTCCTGATGGGCGACTACCGGGAGAACTCGCTCGACTCCCGCAGCCGCATCACCGAGTCCGACCCCGGCACGGTGCCGCGCTCGGCGGTCTCGGGCCGGGTGGAGGCCACCGTGTGGCCGCTGGGGCGGGCCGGGCTGCTGCCCGGGCCGTCCGGCTTCGCGGACCTCCCCGGAGGCGTGTCGGGGCAGGGGCCCCTGCCGCCGCTGTTCTGGGCGACTACGGGGGGAGCGGTGCTGATCCTGGGCGGCGCCCTCGGCGGGCCGCTCGCTGGCCGTAGGGCCCGCTCGCGCCACCGTGACGTGCGCGCGTCCGCGGTGGCGCACAATGAGGGAACGCACGGCTGAAGGGGATCACGCCATGAGTGCCGAGGACCTCGAAAAGTACGAGACCGAGATGGAGCTGAAGCTCTACCGGGAGTACCGGGACGTGGTCGGCCTCTTCACCTATGTGATCGAGACCGAGCGGCGTTTCTACCTGACCAACGACTACGAGATGCAGGTGCACTCCGTCCAGGGCGAGGTCTTCTTCGAGGTCTCGATGGCCGACGCCTGGGTCTGGGACATGTACCGGCCGGCCCGCTTCGTGAAGCAGGTCCGGGTGCTGACGTTCAAGGACGTCAACATCGAGGAGCTGAACCGCAGCGAGCTGGACCTGCCGGAGGACTCCGGCTTCGGGGGCGGGACCGAGCGGAACGGCTGACCCCCGCCCGTTTTCACCCAATCGGGTGAGGGCTTTGTCCACAGGGCCCGCCTTCTCCACAGATCTGCCGCCGGGCCGCCGCGCCCGCCTCCGGGCGGGCAGGCTGGGGCCCATGCCGCTGCTGACCTCCCTGCTCGCCGCTCTCCTGCTGGCCCCGCCCGGGGCCGCGGAGCCCGCCGGGGGCTGGCCCGTCCCCGGCGAGGACGCCGCCGCCCGGCCCCGCGTGGTGCGCCTCTTCGAGCCGCCGCCCGAGCCCTGGGCTGCGGGGCACCGGGGCGTGGACCTGGCCACCCGGGCCGGGGCGCCCGTGCGGGCTGCGGCCGGGGGGCGGGTGTCCTTCGCCGGGAGGGTCGCCGGGCGCGGGGTGCTGACCATCGAGCTGGCCGGGACCGGCTCCCCGCCGCTGCGGCTGACCCACGAGCCGGTGCGGGCCACGGTGGCGGAGGGCGAGCGGGTGACGGCCGGGGAGGTGGTCGGCGCGCTGGAGGCGGGGCCGTTCCACTGCGCCGGGCCGTGCCTGCACTGGGGGCTGCGCCGCGGCGAGGCGTACCTCGACCCGCTCTCGCTGCTCCCGCCCGGCCTCCTGCGCGCCGGGCCAGCCCGGCTGCTCCCGGTGGACGGGGTGCCGCTGCCCGGGGCCGGAGGCGCCGGCCGGGAGCCCGCTGGGGCCGCCGGCCTGCCGCCCCCGGCGACGTCCGCGCCGCCCGGGGCCGCGGGCGTCAGCCGGCGGCGACGTCCGCGAGCTTGGCGCGCAGCTGGAGCACGGACTTGGTGTGGATCTGGCTGACCCGGCTCTCGGTGACGCCGAGCACCTCGCCGATCTCGGCCAGCGTCAGGCCCTCGTAGTAGTAGAGGGTGACCACGGTCTTCTCCCGGTCCGGCAGGGTGTTGACCGCGCGGGCCAGCAGGCGGCGCAGCTCCCGGTCCTCGGCCACCTCCACGGGGTTGTCCGCGGCGGTGTCCTCCAGGGTGTCCATCAGGCTCAGCCGGTCCCCGCCCTCGCCGCCCGCGTGCAGCAGCTCCTCCAGGGCGACGACGTTCGCCAGGGACAACTGACTGAAGACGGCGTGCAGTTCGTCCAGCGAGATGCCCATCTCGGCGGCCACCTCGGACTCGCAGGGGGTGCGGCGCAAGGATGCCTCCAGCGTGGAGTAGGCCCGCTCGATGGCGCGGGCCTTCTGCCGCACCGAGCGGGGGATCCAGTCCAGCGCCCGCAGCTCGTCGATCATCGCGCCGCGGATGCGGGTGATGGCGTAGGTCTCGAACTTGATGGACCGGTCGGGGTCGAACTTCTCGATGGCGTCGATGAGTCCGAACACCCCGGAGGAGACGAAGTCCGCCTGCTCGACGTTGGGCGGCAGGCCCACGCTGACCCGCCCGGCCACGTACTTCACCAGGGGCGAGTAGTGCAGGATCAGCTGCTCCCGCAGCCGCTCGTCGCCGGTGTCCTTGTAGGCGCGCCACAGCTCGTCGAGCGCGGTGCCCGGGGCGGGACGTGCGATGTCCTCCGCCGCGGCCGGCGCTGCCGGAGCCGTGTGCGGGGGCTCCAAGGAGTGCTGGGGCATACGCTGTCGTGAGCCGTTCTCGGGGTGTGCGGGGTGGACAGTGCGGGGGTCCGGGGCGGGGCCGACCGAACCATGTGAGCGTAGCGTGACTGGGGTGTCGCGGTACGCATGTGGCGGTGCGGGCCGATGCGCAGATACGTTCCGCTGCCCGCACCCTGGGGTTACTTCGGAGGGTCGGCCTCCTCCCGGGCGCCGCCCGCCGGCCGGGGGCCGGGCCGTGCCAACTGCCAAAGCGGCCCCGCCCGTTCGACGAAGCCCAGGGCGTGCAGCTCCCGCAGCCTGGCCGCCGCGGCGCGCGGGCTGGTGCACGCGCCGCGCGCCACCTCGCCGACCGCGGCGGGCCGCGTGGCGGGCAGCGCGTCGAGGACCTGCGCCGTCTCCGGCGCGAGCAGGTCCCGCGGCACTGCGGGCGCCTGCGGCTCCGCGGCCAGCTCGCCCATCGCGCCGGCCAGCTCGGTCACCTCTTCCGCCCCGGCCACCGGCACCGCGCCCTCCCGGAGCAGCAGGTGGGTGCCCTCGGAGAGCGCGGAGGTCACCGGGCCGGGCACGGCCATCAGGTGCCGGCCCAGTCGCTCCGCGGCCCGCGCGGTGATCAGCGCCCCGCTGCGCCGGGCCGCCTCCACGACCACCGTGCCACGGGTGAGGGCCGCGATCAGGCGGTTGCGCTGGACGAAGCGGCTGCGGGTGGGCCGCTCGCCCGGCGGCAGCTCGGCCACCACCAGGCCGCGCGCGGCGACCGAGCGCAGCAGCTCGGCGTGGGCCGCCGGGTATCCCACGTCCACGCCGCAGGCCAGCACCGCCACCGTGCAGCCGTCCGCCGCCAGCGCCCCCCGGTGGGCGGCCCCGTCCACGCCGTGGGCCGCGCCGGAGACCACGGCCCAGCCCCCGGCGGCCAGGCCGCCGGCCAGCTCGGCGGCCACGTGCGCGCCGTACTCCGTGCAGGCGCGGGCGCCGACCACCGCGACCGAGCGCAGGGCCACCAGGCGCAGCGAGCACGCGCCGCGCACCCACAGGCCCACCGGCGCCGCCGCCTCCAGGTCCGCCAGCTGGCCCGGCCACTCCCGGTCCCCCGGGCACAGGAACCGGCCGCCGAGCCGGGCCACCGCCGCCAGGTCGCGCACCGGGTCGGCCTCCCGGGCCCGCAGCAGCAGCCCGGCCCACCGCCGCGGCGAGGCGCCCGGCGGGGCGGGCCCTCCCTCCCGCAGCGCGGCCCAGACCTCGCCCGGCCCGGCCCGCGCCAGCCAGCCGCCGACCAGCGGGTCTCCCGGCTCCGCGACCCGGGTCAGCGCGGCCCGCGCCAGCCGCTCCTCCTCCCAGGGCCCGCGCGGGCCCGTCACGGCAGGCTGCCCGCGACCCCGGCGCCGCGCCGCACGCCGGTGCGCAGCTCCAGGGCGGCGTCCACGTCCTCAGCCGTCGGACGGTCGTGGCCCGCCAGGTCGGCCACCGTCCACGCCACCCGCAGCACCCGGTCCAGGCCCCGGGCGGTGAGCAGGCCGCGGTCCAGGTCCCGCTCCGCCCGGGCCAGCGCGCCGGGCAGCGCGGTCCAGCGGGTGCGCAACTCGTGCCCCGGCACCTCGCCGTTCGTGCGCCAGGGGGTGCCGGCCAGCCGGGCCGCGGCCCGCTCCCGGGCCTCGCGCACCCGGGCGGCCACCACGGCGGTGGGCTCCCCGCCGCCCGGGTCCGTCAACTCGGCCCGGCTCACCGGCTCCACGGGCACTCGCAGGTCGATCCGGTCGAGCAGCGGCCCGGAGAGCCGGGCGCGGTAGCGCCGGACCGTGCCGGGCAGGCACTCGCACTCCCCTCCCAGGGAGCCGTGCCGCCCGCACGGGCAGGGGTTGGCCGCCAGGACCAGCAGCACCCGGGCGGGCATCCGCACCACCCCGGCGGCGCGGGCGACCACCACATACCCCGACTCCAGCGGCTGGCGCAGGGCGTCCAGCACCTGGCCGTTCATCTCGGCGGCCTCATCGAGAAAGAGGACTCCGTGGTGGGCCAGGGAGACCGCGCCGGGGCGGGGGACGCCGCTGCCGCCGCCCACCAGGGCGGCCATGGAGGCCGAGTGGTGGGGCGCGCAGTAAGGTGGGCGGTCGACCATCGGGCGGCCCGGCGGCAGGAAGCCGCCCACCGAGTGCACCGCGGTGACCTCCAGGGACTCCTGGCGGCTCAGCGGCGGCAGCAGGCCGGGCAGCCGCTCGGCCAGCAAGGTCTTGCCCGCGCCGGGCGCGCCCTTGAGGAACAGGTGGTGGCGGCCGGCCGCGGCCACCTCCAGCGCCCGTCGGGCCACCCGCTGCCCGCGGACCTCCGCGAGGTCGGGCGGCGCGTCCGCGAGGGGGAGGGCGTACAGGCCGGGGGAGGGGCCGCCCGCCCATCCCGCGGGGAGCTGCGCGAGCGGGGCGTCCGGCACCGGCTCCTCCTCGGGCACGGGCTCGTCGGCCAGGACGGCGATGAGCTGGCGCAGGCTGCGCACCCCGAGCACCGCCACGTCCGGGACCAGCGCGGCCTCGGCCGCCGCCGCCTCGGGCACCACCACCTGCCGGTACCCGGCGCCCGCGGCGGCGAGCACGGCCGGGAGCACCCCGCGCACCGGGCGGACCCGGCCGTCCAGCGCCAGCTCCCCGATCATCATCACGTCCGCGATCGACCGCGGGTCGATCCGCTCGGCGGCGGCCAGGACGCTGCACGCCACCGCCAGGTCGAAGCCGCTGCCGTGCTTGGGGACGGCGGCGGGGCTCAGGCCCACCGTCAGCTTCTTCTGCGGCCAGGGGGTGCCGGAGTTGGCCACGGCGGCGCGCACCCGGTCCCGGCTCTCGTTCAGCGACTTGTCGGCCAGGCCGACCAGCGTGAAGGCGGCGATGCCGGGCTCCAGGTCGGCCTGCACCTCGACCACCACGCCGTCCACGCCGGTCAGCGCCACCGCGCCGGTGCGGGCGAACGCCATCACGCCACCCCCCTCGCGTGCTCCACCACCGGGGCGCCGCGGCCCGGCAGCAGCACCCCGACCAGGTCGATGCGCACCCCGCCCTCCGGCGGGGCCCCGTGCACCGGCAGCCAGCGCTCCGCGACCCAGCGCCGCGCCAGGAGCCGCAGCCGCTCGGCCTTGGCGGGGGTCATCGCGGCCATCGGGTGCTGGAAGGGGCCCTCCCTGCGGGTCTTCACCTCGCAGATGACCAGCGTGCACCCCACGGGCGCGCGGTCGCGGGCCACGATGTCGATCTCCCCGGCGCGGCAGCGCCAGTTCCGCTCCAGGACGGCCAGGCCGGCGGCGCTCAGGCTGCGGGCGGCGACGTCCTCGCCGAACCGGCCCAGGGCACCCCGGGCGTTCACCGCCCCACCCCGGGGCGGCGCGGCGCGGCGACGGCACCGCGAAGGGCGTGGACGGTCCCGGCGGGCCGGGCCCGGAAGCCCGGCGGCAGGGGGTCTCGCAGGGTCGGCATGGCGCTCCTCGCTCTCCTCGACGGGCGCCCCTCGGCGCCGCGTTCGTCACCGACTGTGACCGACTCCCGCGCGAGAAGTGGATCTTGGTGGACAACCGCCCGCCTGTGGATAACTTCCTCACTCGATCGGGTGAGGGGGCGTCGCCCGTCCCCGGCCTCCGGCGGCCGGTCGCCCGCGCGCTTCGCGTTCCCGTACACTGCTCGGTGGCGATCCGGGTCCCGGATCGACCTCGCACGCCCCGTCATCCAGGCGCCCCGGCCCCGGCCGCGGCGCTTCGGTGGCCGCGCGAACTCGGTCCGGAGGATGCCCCGCAGGGCGGCTTCCGGTCTCGCGCGCCGGGGCGTCAGGAGCGCCGGCCGCCGGCCCGCGCTGAACAACCGAGCGTCCACAAGGAGAACGGCCATGGCCGTCGTCACGATGCGGGAGCTGCTGGAGAGCGGCGTCCACTTCGGGCACCAGACCCGCCGCTGGAACCCGAAGATGAAGCGGTTCATCTTCACCGAGCGCAACGGCATCTACATCATCGACCTGCTCCAGTCGCTGTCGTACATCGACCGCGCCTACGAGTTCGTCAAGGAGACCGTCGCCCACGGCGGCACCGTGATGTTCGTTGGCACCAAGAAGCAGGCCCAGTCCGCCATCGCCGAGCAGGCCGCCCGCGTCGGCATGCCGTACGTGAACCAGCGCTGGCTCGGCGGCATGCTCACCAACTTCTCGACCGTGCACAAGCGGCTCCAGCGCCTCAAGGAGCTGGAGGCCATCGACTTCGACGACGTCGCGGCCTCGGGCCTCACCAAGAAGGAGCTGCTGGTCCTCTCCCGCGAGAAGGCCAAGCTGGAGAAGACCCTCGGCGGCATCCGCGACATGCAGAAGGTGCCCAGCGCCGTCTGGATCGTGGACACCAAGAAGGAGCACATCGCCGTCGGCGAGGCCCGCAAGCTGAACATCCCGGTCGTCGCGATCCTCGACACCAACTGCGACCCGGACGAGGTCGACTACAAGATCCCGGGCAACGACGACGCCATCCGCTCCGTCACGCTGCTCACCCGCGTGATCGCGGACGGCGTCGCCGAGGGCCTGATCGCCCGCTCCGGCGCGCCCGAGGCCAAGGACGGCGAGAAGCCGGCCGGCGAGCCGCTGCCGGAGTGGGAGCGCGAGCTGCTGGAGGGCGCGGAGGCCAAGGCCGAGGAGCAGTCGGCCGAGCAGGCCGCCCCCGAGGCCCCGGCAGGGGAGACCGCCCCCGCAGCCGAGGCGGCCCCCGCTGCCGAGACCGCCCCCGCCGCCGAGGCCGCCCCGGCCGAGCAGGGCTGACCCGCCCCCACCGGGAGGCGGCCGGACGTCACCGGGCGGGAGCGGGGCCACAGCGCCCCGCTCCCGCCCGTCTGCCCGGCCACGGACCCGGCGTTCCGCCAAGCGATCCGACGACATCCTGGAAGAGAATCACGTAACCATGGCGAACTTCACCGCCGCCGACGTCAAGAAGCTCCGGGAGCTGACCGGCGCCGGCATGATGGACTGCAAGAAGGCGCTGGACGAGTCCGAGGGCGACGTCGGCAAGGCCGTCGAGCTCCTGCGCGTCAAGGGCCAGAAGGGCGTGGCCAAGCGGGAGAGCCGCACCGCGGAGAACGGCGCGGTCGTCTCCCTGATCGCCGACGACGCCACCTCCGGCGTGCTGGTCGAGCTGAAGTGCGAGACGGACTTCGTCGCCAAGGGCGAGAAGTTCCAGGCCGTGGCCCAGGCCATCGCCGAGCACGTCTTCTCCACCGCCCCCGCCGACCTGGCCGCCCTGCTCGCCTCCGAGATCGAGGCCGGCAAGACGGTCAAGGAGTACGTGGACGAGGCCAACGCGTCCCTGGGCGAGAAGATCGTCCTGGACCGCTACGCCCGCTTCGCCGGCGCCTACGTCGCCTCCTACCTGCACCGCACCAGCCCCGACCTGCCGCCGCAGGTGGGCGTGCTGGTGGAGCTGGAGCAGGCCGACGCCACCACCGCGAAGGACGTCGCCCAGCACATCGCGGCCTTCTCCCCGACCTACCTCACCCGCGAGGACGTTCCCGAGGACGTGGTGGAGGCCGAGCGCCGCATCGCCGAGGCGACCGCCCGCGAGGAGGGCAAGCCCGAGGCCGCCCTGGCGCGGATCGTGGACGGCCGGGTCAACGGCTTCTACAAGGAGAGCGTCCTCCTCGACCAGCCCTTCGCCAAGGACAACAAGAAGACCGTGCAGAAGGTCCTCACCGAGGCCGGGGTGACGCTGAAAGGCTTCGCCCGCTTCCGCGTCGGCGCCTGACCCCGGGCGGGCGCACCGCGCCGCCGCGCCGTCGGCGGCACCGGGGCGCGGCCCGGCTATTGTCGGGCGCAAGGCCGTCCGGCCGTGGCCGCACCGCTGCCGCGGCCGGGGGGACCGCAGTTGTGACGAGGAGGCCATTGCCCACAGGGGAACCGTGCGGATCCACTGGCAGTGGCCTCCTCGGCCTGTGCACGAGGAGGGTTCCATGAACCAGGACGACAAACCCCGGCGTTTCCTGCTGAAGTTGTCGGGTGAAGCCTTCGCGGGCGGCGGCGGACTCGGCGTCGATCCCGATGTCGTGCACAAGATGGCGCGGGAGATCGCGGCCGTGGTGCGGGACGGGGCGCAGATCGCGGTGGTCATCGGCGGCGGCAACTTCTTCCGCGGCGCCGAGCTCCAGCTGCGCGGCATGGACCGGGCGCGCTCCGACTACATGGGCATGCTCGGCACGGTGATGAACTGCCTGGCGCTCCAGGACTTCCTGGAGAAGGAGGGCATCGACTCCCGCGTGCAGACCGCGATCACGATGGGCCAGGTCGCGGAGCCCTACATCCCGCTGCGCGCCGTGCGGCACCTGGAGAAGGGACGGGTCGTCATCTTCGGCGCCGGCATGGGAATGCCCTACTTCTCCACGGACACCACCGCGGCCCAACGGGCCCTGGAGATTCACGCCGAGGCCCTGCTGATGGGCAAGAACGGCGTGGACGGCGTATACGACTCCGACCCGGCGTCGAACGCCGACGCCGTGAAGTTCGACGCGCTGGACTACGGCGAGGTCATCACGCGGGACCTGCGGGTCGCCGACTCCACCGCCATCACGCTCTGCCGGGACAACCGGCTGCCGATCCTCGTCTTCGAACTGCTCGCCGAGGGCAATATCGCCCGCGCGGTAAAGGGTGAGAAGATCGGCACACTCGTCAACAGCCAGGGCCGACGGGCCTGACGGCGACCGCACGTACCCCACCACATCGAACCAGGAGCTCATGGTGATCGAAGAAGCCCTCCTTGAGGCCGAGGAGAAGATGGAAAAGGCGGTGCTGGTCGCCAAGGACGACCTGGCCGCCATCCGCACCGGCCGTGCGCACCCGGCGATGTTCAACAAGATCGTCGCCGAGTACTACGGCACGATGACCCCGATCAACCAGCTCGCCTCGTTCTCGGTCCCCGAGGCGCGGATGGCCGTGATCACGCCCTTCGACAAGAGCGCGCTGCGCAACATCGAGCAGGCGGTCCGGGATTCCGACCTCGGCGTCAACCCGACGAACGACGGCCACATCATCCGCGTGGTCTTCCCCGAGCTGACGGAGGAGCGGCGCCGGGAGTTCATCAAGGTCGCCCGCTCCAAGGGCGAGGACGCGAAGATCTCGATCCGCGGGGTCCGCCGCAAGGCCAAGGAGGCCATCGACAAGGCGATCAAGGACGGCGCGGTCGGCGAGGACGAGGGCCGCCGCGGCGAGAAGGAGCTGGACGACACCACGGCCCGGCACGTGGCCCAGGTCGACGAGCTGCTCAAGCACAAGGAAGCCGAACTGCTGGAGGTCTGAGGGCCGGTCCCGGCGCACTACCGGGGCCCGAGTTCCCCGAACGATCCAGCAGTTCCCCAGAAGGACTCAGTCACCCGTGAACGATGCATCCTGGGGGCCGCCCCGGGCCACCGGGTACCTCCAGCCGTCCGGGCGTGCCCACGACGCCCCGGCGGGTCCCGCACACGATCCGGGGAACGCGGCGCAGACTCGGCCTATGCCGTCGACTCCGCCCGGCCCCGACGCCCGCCGGCCCGGTCCCACGCCGCCCGCCCGGAAGCGCGCGGGCCGGAACCTGCCCGCCGCCATCGGCGTCGGTCTCGGCCTCGGCGCCGTGGTGCTGGCCTCCCTGTTCGTCCACAAGCCCGTCTTCGTCGGGGTGATAGCGGCGGCCGTCGTCGTGGGCCTGTGGGAGCTGTGCTCCCGCCTGGCGGAACGCAAGCGGATCGAGGTCCCGCTGCCCCCGCTGCTGGCCGGCGGCGCGGCCATGGTCGTCGCGGGGTACCTCAGGGGCCCGGCGGGGGCCTGGGTGGCGATGGCGCTGACGGCGCTCGCGGTGCTGCTGTGGCGGATGGCCCGGCCGCCGGAGAACTTCCTCAGGGATGTGACGGCGGGCGTGTTCGCCGCGTTCTACGTCCCGTTCCTGGCCACCTTCGTGGCGCTGATGCTGGCGGCCGAGGACGGCCCCTGGCGGGTCTTCACCTTCCTGCTGCTGACGGTGGTCAGCGACACCGGCGCCTACGCGGTCGGCTGGCGCCTGGGGCGGCACAAGCTGGCGCCGCGGATCAGCCCCGGCAAGACCCGGGAGGGGCTCGCCGGCGCGGTGCTGTTCGCGATGGCCGCGGGCGCGTTCTGCATGGAGCTGCTGATCGACGACGGCACCTGGTGGCAGGGGCTGCTGCTCGGCCTGGGCGTGGCCGCGAGCGCCACGCTGGGGGACCTGGGCGAGTCGATGATCAAGCGGGACCTCGGGATCAAGGACATGGGCGCCCTGCTGCCCGGGCACGGCGGGATCATGGACCGGCTGGACTCCCTGCTGCCGACCGCGCCCGTGGTCTGGCTGCTGCTGCTGGCGTTCGTCGGCTCCGGCTGATCCGCGCGCCGGGCCGGGCCCGGCCGCGGGCGATTCGGGCCGGGGGCGCCCGGTCTGCGACACTGGCCGGACCATGCCTGCACCCGGAGAGCTCACCTTCATCGCGCCGCGCGGGGCCGCCAAGCCCCCGCGGCACCTCGCCGACCTCGACCCCGGGGAGCGCCGCGCCGCGGTCGCCGCGCTCGGCGAGAAGCCCTTCCGCGCCCGGCAGCTGTCCCGGCACTACTTCGCGCGGTTCACGGACGACCCGGCGGCGTGGACGGACATCCCCGCCGCCGCCCGCGAGCGCCTGGCCGGCGAGCTGCTGCCCCGCCTGATGACCCGCGTGCGCCACGTCTCCTGCGACGACGGCGCCACCCGCAAGACGCTGTGGCGGCTGCACGACGGCACGCTGGTGGAGTCCGTGCTGATGCGCTACCCGGACCGGGTCACCATGTGCGTCTCCTCGCAGGCCGGGTGCGGGATGAACTGCCCCTTCTGCGCCACCGGCCAGGCCGGCCTGGAGCGCAACCTCTCCACCGCCGAGATCGTGCACCAGATCGTGGACGGCATGCGGGCCCTGCGCGACGGCGAGGTCCCCGGTGGCCCGGCCCGCCTGTCCAACATCGTCTTCATGGGCATGGGCGAGCCGCTGGCCAACTACCGCCGCGTCACCGCCGCCATCCGCCGCCTCACCGACCCCGACCCGGACGGCGCGGGCCTGTCCCAGCGCGGCATCACCGTCTCCACCGTGGGCCTGGTCCCGGCCATCCGCCGGCTCTCCGAGGAGGGCTTCACCTGCCGCCTGGCCGTCTCCCTGCACGCCCCGGACGACGAGCTGCGCGACACCCTGGTCCCGGTCAACACCCGCTGGAAGGTCCGGGAGGTGCTGGACGCCGCCTGGGAGTACGCCGAGCGCTCCGGGCGCCGGATCTCCGTGGAGTACGCCCTGATCCGCGACATCAACGACCAGGCCTGGCGCGCCGACCTCCTCGGCCGCCTGCTGCGCGGCCACGGCGCCCACGTCAACCTCATCCCGCTCAACCCCACGCCGGGCTCGAAGTGGACCGCCTCCCGTCCCGAGGACGAGCGTGCCTTCGTCGCCGCCCTCCAGGCGCACGGCGTGCCCGTCACCGTCCGGGACACCCGCGGGCAGGAGATCGACGGGGCCTGCGGGCAGCTCGCCGCCACCGAGCGGGTCTGACCCCGGCTGCTATCGTTACGCAGATCCTCATACATCCCGAATGGATTCCGACAGGGGAGCGCTCGCGGCGCTGAGAGTGCGGCACCGGCCGCAGACCCTCGAACCTCGCCCAGGTCATGCTGGGTAGGAAGTTCGGAAAACGCCCTCTCGTGCTGCCCGCGTGCGCGCCCGCGTCCCCCGAAGGCGGCACCGCATGAGACCCAGCACCCCCCGCGCTCGCATACCCGCGGCCGGCCTCCCGCTCCTGATGGCCCTCGCGGCACTCACCGCCTGCGGCTCCGGGGACTCCGGCGGCGGGGACGGCGACGAAGACCCGCCGCGGGAGGTGACGATCGTCACCCACCAGTCGTTCGTGGTCTCCGAGTCGGTGCTGGAGGAGTTCACCGAGCGGACCGGCTACCGGGTCAACGTCCTGCGCAGCGGCGACGCCGGGGTGGTGGTCAACCAGGCCGTCCTCACCCGAGGCGACCCCGAGGGCGACGTCCTCTTCGGCGTGGACAACACCCTCCTCTCCCGCGCCCTGGAGGCCGGCATCTTCGAGCCGCACGAGGCCACGGGCCTGGGCAGCATCCCCGACACGGTCGAACTCGACGCCGGGCAGCACCGGGTGACCCCGGTCGACACCGGGGACATCTGCGTCAACTACGACCGCGCCTGGTTCGCCGAGCGCGACCTCGACCCGCCGCGCACCTTCGAGGACCTGGCCGAGCCCGCCTACCGCGACCTGCTGGTGGTGCAGAACGCCGCCACCTCCTCGCCGGGCCTGGGCTTCCTGCTGGCCACCGTCGCCGCCTTCGGGGAGGACGGCTGGCAGGACTACTGGCGCGACCTGGCGGACAACGGCGTGGAGGTCGTCGACGGCTGGGAGCAGGCGTACAACGAGCGCTTCTCCGGCGCCGGCCAGGGCGGCGACCGGCCCCTGGTCGTCTCCTACGCCACCTCCCCGCCCGCCGGCGTGGTCTTCGGCGGGGACGAACGCCCCGAGGAGGCGCCGACCGGGGTCGCCACGGCCACCTGCTTCCGCCAGATCGAGTTCGCCGGGCTGCTGAGGGGGGCCGCCAACCCCGAGGGCGGCCGGGCGCTGCTGGACTTCATGACCGGGCGGGCGTTCCAGGAGGACATGCCGCTCCAGATGTTCGTCAACCCCGTGCTCGAAGGCGCCGCGCTGCCCGAGGAGTTCACCCGGTACGGCGAGCCCGTCGAGGACCCGCTGACCATGGACCCGGAGGACATCGCCGCCGGGCGCGACGCGTGGATCGACGAGTGGACCTCCCTGGTCCTGCGGTGACGCCCGCCCGCGGGGCCGCCCCGCGCCGCGCGCGGCGGCCGGGCGCGGTCCTCAGGCGGCGGCGGGCGGCGGTGCGGGCCGCGCTGCTCGCCGGGCCGCTGGCGTTCCTCGGCCTCTTCTTCTGCTACCCCGTCGCCGCGATCACCGCGCGCGGGCTGCGCGAAGGGGGCGCGTGGCGCCTGGGGCGCGCCGCCGAGGTGCTCTCCGACCCCGACACGCTCCACGTGCTGTGGTTCACCACCTGGCAGGCCGCCGCCTCCACCGCCCTCACCCTCGCCCTCGCGCTGCCGGGCGCCTGGGCGCTGGCCCGCCTCGACCTGCCCGGCCGGCGCGTGCTGCGGGCCGTGGTCACCGTGCCCTTCGTGCTGCCCACGGTCGTCACGGGCGCGGCCTTCCTCGCGCTGCTCGGGCGCGGCGGGCTGCTGGAGGACCTGTGGGGCATCCGGCTGGACGGCGGCGTGGGCGCGATCCTGCTGGCGCACGTCTTCTTCAACTACGCCATCGTCGTGCGCACCGTCGGTGGGCTGTGGGAGCGTCTGGACCCCGGGCAGGAGGAGGCCGCCCGGATGCTCGGCGCCAGCCGCCTCGGCGCCTGGCGGCGGGTCACGCTCCCGGCGCTCGCGCCCGCCGTGGCCGCCGCCGGGCTGCTGGTCTTCCTGTTCACCTTCACCTCCTTCGGCGTCGTGCAGATCCTCGGCGGGCCCCGCTACGCCACGCTGGAGGTCGAGATCTACCGGCAGACCGCCCAGCTGCTGGACCTGCCGACGGCCGCCGTGCTGACGTTGCTCCAGGGCGTGGCCGTCGCCGCCCTGCTGGGCGTGCACGCCTGGATCACGCGCCGCAGCGAGAGCGCCCTGGCGCTCACCGAGCCCGGGCACGCCGTGCGGCGCCCGCGCGGGGCCGGGCAGTGGGCGCTGGCCGGCGGGGTGTACGCGGTCATCGCGGTGCTGATCCTGCTGCCGCTGGGCGTCCTGGTGGAGCGCTCCCTCTCCGGGCCCGACGGCTACGGCCTGCACAACTACCGCGCCCTGGCGGCCACCGACAGCGGCACCTTCCTCGTCCCGCCCTGGGAGTCGGTCGGCGTCTCGCTGCGCTACGCCGCCGTGGCCACCGTCCTGGCGCTGGCCGTGGGCGGCTCGGCCGCCGCCGCGCTGGCCCGGCGCGGCGGGCGGCTGACGCGCGGCTTCGACGCGCTGCTGATGCTGCCGCTGGGCACCTCGGCGGTGACCGTCGGCTTCGGCTTCCTCATCGCCCTGGACCAGCCGCCGCTGGACCTGCGCTCCTCCTGGATCCTGGTGCCGCTGGCGCAGGCGCTGGTGGGCGTGCCGTTCGTCATCCGCGTCCTGCTGCCGGTGCTGCGGGCCGTGGACGAGCGGCTGCGGGAGGCGGCGGCGGTGCTGGGCGCCTCCCCGGCGCGCGCCTGGCGCGAGGTCGACCTGCCCCTGGTGCGGCGCGCCGTGCTGACGGCCGCCGGCTTCGCGTTCGCCGTCTCGCTGGGGGAGTTCGGCGCCACCGTCTTCATCGCCCGCGCCGACGCGCCCACCCTGCCCGTGGCGGTGGCCAGGCTGCTGGGCCGCGCAGGGGAACTCAACTACGGCATGGCCATGGCGCTGAGCACCGTCCTGATGCTGGTCTGCGCCCTGACCCTCCTGCTGCTGGAGGGCATCCGCCCCGCCGGCCGCCCCACCGAACTGGTGTAACGCCCATGACCCTGCTGGAAGTCGAACGCCTCGCCGTCTCCTACGGGCCACGCCCCGCCCTCAGCGGGGTGGACCTGAGCGTCGCCGAGGGCGAGACCGTCTGCGTGCTGGGGCCCAGCGGCGGCGGCAAGTCCACGCTGCTGCGGGCCGTGGCCGGCCTGGCCGAGCCGGACGCCGGAACGATACGCCTGGCCGGGCGCGATCAGGCGGGCGTTCCCGCGCACCGGCGCGGCCTGGGGCTGATGTTCCAGGACCACCAGCTCTTCCCGCAGCGCGACGTGGGCGGCAACGTCGCCTTCGGCCTGCGGATGCGGCGGGTGGGGCGGGCCGAGAGGCGGCGGCGGGTGGCCGAGCTGCTGGAGCTGGTCGGCCTGCCGGGCGCCGAGCGGCGCCGGGTCTCCGCCCTCTCCGGCGGGGAGCAGCAGCGGGTCGCGCTGGCCCGCGCGCTGGCGCCGAGCCCCCGGCTGCTGATGCTGGACGAGCCGCTGGGGCGCCTGGACCGGGACCTGCGGGAGCGGCTGGTAGTCGAGCTGCGGCAGCTCTTCCGCCGCCTGGGAACGACGGTGCTTGCGGTGACGCACGACCAGGGGGAGGCGTTCGCGCTGGCCGACCGGGTGGTGGTGATGCGGGAGGGCCGGATCGCGCAGGCCGGGAGCCCGGCGGAGGTGTGGGGGCGGCCGGCGGACGCCTTCGTCGCCCGCTTCCTCGGCTTCCGCAACCTGGCCGCCGGGCGGGTCGGGACGGGCGGCACCGCGGACACGGACTGGGGGCCCGTGCCCGTGCCCGAGGGGACGCCGCCCGGGCCGTGCCGCCTGCTGATCCGCCCCTCGGGGGTCCGCTTCCTCCCGCCGGACGCGGCGGCCTCTCCGGGCTCGCCGGGCGCGCTCCCCGCGACGGTCCGCGCCCGGACGTTCCGCGGGGACCACGTCCTGCTCCTCCTCGCCCCGGCCTCCGGCCCGCCCCTGGAGGCGGCCTGCCCCCTGCGCGCCGCTCCGGCGGAGGGCGAGCGGGTCGGCCTCGCCTTCGACCCGTCCGAGGTGGTCCTCCTGCCGCTCCCGGACGCGGCGGACTCCGGGGAGCCGGACGTGGCGCCGGGCAAGGCGCCCGGCCCGGCGTAGACGGCCCGGGCCGTTTCCCTCCCGGCTCCGGCCGGTTACGCCCCGGCCGGGAGCGTGAGGAGGAAGGCGACCGACCAGGTCAGGGGGGCGAGGACGGCCAGGAGGGCGGCGGCGCGCAGGGCCGCGGCGCGGCGGAGGAGGCCGCGGGGCGCGCCCAGGCGCAGGAGGGCCGCCGTGGCGTTGCGGCGTTCCGCTCGGGCCTCGTCGGCGACGGTGGCCACCGTTCCCAGCGCGCAGACCAGGACCACGGCCGTTCCCAGGCCGCCCAGGGGGCCGAACTCCCGCAGCCCGTCCAACTCCACGGCCGCCAGCACCGCCGCGCACGCCGCGCTCAGCGCGCCCAGCGGGCGCCCGAGGCGGCTGCCCTCCTCCTGGAGCCCGCGCCCCGCCAGCAGCCGCAGCACCCCCGGCCGGCCGCCGCACAGCAGCCGCCCGGAGAGGTGGACCAGGCCGGGCGCGGCCAGCACCACGCCGGAGACGATCAGCAGCCAGCCGGCGACCACCCCGGAGGGCACCCCGTCCAGCGAGCCGCCCAGCGGCAGCCAGCCCTCGGCCGCGGCCCCCTCGGCCCCGTACGCGCTCAGCGCGATCCCGGCGCCGGTCAGCGAGAAGCCCCACGGCAGCCCGGCGGGAACGGCCGGCGGCGGCTCGGCGCGGACCGCCTGCGCCGGGTCCAGCGCGCCGTGGGCGGCGGCCGTGGCCGGCGCCGCGGGCCCCGCGGCCGGGCGGCGCGGTCGCATCCGCAGCGCCGCCGCGCTCGCCGCCGCCGCGGTGGCCGGCACCACGGCGAGCAGCGTCAGGGCCGCGCCCATCGGCAACGGCCGTTCCGCCGCGAGCAGTTCGGCCGCGGCCCCGGCGAAGGGCAGGCCGCCCGCGCCGTCGCGCAGGTGCAGGAAGAGCAGGAGGGCCAGCGCGCTGCCCAGCACCCCGGCCACCGCCGTGGAGGCCGCGGCCAGCGCGGGCAGCCGCGCCGGGCCCATGCCCGCGACGTCCAGGCCCGAGCGGGGCCGGGCGGCGGGGTCGGCGCGGGCGACGGCCACCGCGAGCTGCGCGGTGGCGGCCAGCGGCACCAGGCACCAGGCCAGCCGCAGCACCGCGGGGCGGCCCCCGTCCGGGTGCGCCGTCGCGTAGGCCAGCGCGGCCAGCAGCAGGAACCCGACGCCCGCCGCCGCGCAGGCGAGCAGCAGCCGCCGGAACAGCGCCAGCGGCTGGGAACCCCGGGCTAGACGGAGAGCGAGCATGCGGCCTCACTCGGCGCGCCGGCCGGCGCGCGCCCGTCGACGAGGGTCAGGGTGCGGTCGGCCAGCGTCGCCACCTCGGGGTCGTGGCTGGCCAGGACCACGGTGATCCGGTGCGAGCGGCTGGCCGAGGTGAGGGTGCGCAGCACCTGCGCCCGGTCGGCCTGGTGCAGCGGGGCGGTGGGCTCGTCCGCGAAGAGCACGTCCGGCTGGTGGGCCAGGGCGCGGGCGATGGCCACTCGCTGGCGCTGGGCCTGGACCAGCGCGCCTGGCCGCTTGCGGGCGCACTCGCCCACGTCCAGGCGCTCCAGCCACTCCAGCGCGGTGCGTTTGGCGGCCCGGTGGCCGCCGCCGGCCAGGAGCAGGGGAAGCGCGGCGTTCTCCCAGGCGGTCAGCTCGTCCACCAGCTGCGGGGTGTCGCCGACCCAGCCGAAGCGGTCGCGGCGCAGCCGCTCGCGGGAGGTGGGCGGGAGGGTGTGGACCGGGATGCTGTTGAACCACACCTCGCCGCTGTCCGGGACCAGCTGGCCGGAGAGGCAGCGCAGCAGCGTGGTCTTGCCGCAGCCGCGGGGCCCGGTGACGGCGATGATCTCGCCCTGCCGGACGCCGAGGGTCACGCCGAGCAGCGCGGGCGATCCGCCGTGGGCGTAGTGCACCTCGCGCGCCCAGAGCACGTCGTTGTCTGGTGGGGCCATGGCCTTTCACGCACCTTCGCTCGTCAGGTCGTCGCGTCCCCGGCGGGGCGCACGCGCGGGGCGGGCGCGCGGGCCGGGGGCGGGGTCACAGTTCTTGGACGCTGACACAGCGCGGCAGGGCCGCCGGGGCGGCACGGCGGGCAGTCCGAAGAATCCTCCGTATGGTGCACAGCGCTCCGCCACGGCCGTAAAATCTGGTGGAAGGAGGGCATTGAAGCGCTGTTCTTCCGTGATCAACGCCGCTGCGGCGGCGGATTTTCCGCCCGTGGCGGTGTTGTGCGGCCGGGGTACGGGCATAGGCTGCACACGCGAGCAGGACCGGCCGCGGACCGCACAGGAATGGCAGGAGGGTGCCGTGACGACCGAGCTGACGACCGAGCCCGCGCGGTGGCGCAACTACATCGACGGCACCTTCCGGGACGCCGCCGACGGGCGGACCACCGAGGTGGCGGACCCCGCGACGGGGGAGACCTACGGGCGGGCCGCGCTTTCGGGGGCCGCCGACGTGGACGCCGCGATGGCCGCCGCCGCGGCCGGGTTCCCCGCCTGGCGCGACCGCACCCCGGCCGACCGGCAGCTGGCGCTGCTGCGGATCGCCGACGCCTTCGAGCGGCACGCCGAGGAGCTGCTGGCGATCGAGTGCCGGGACACCGGCAAGCCGCTGGAGCTGACCCGGCAGGAGGAGCTGCCGCCGATGCTGGAGCAGCTGCGCTTCTTCGCCGGGGCGGCCCGGATGCTGGAGGGCAAGGCCGCCGGCGAGTACATGGCGGGCCTGACCTCCTTCGTGCGGCGCGAGCCGGTGGGCGTGTGCGCCCAGGTCACGCCGTGGAACTACCCGGTGATGATGGCCGTGTGGAAGTTCGCCCCGGCCCTGGCCGCGGGGAACACGGTGGTGCTCAAGCCCGCCGAGACCACCCCGGCCTCCACCGTCTTCGTCGCCGGGCTGCTCGGGGAGATCCTGCCGCCCGGCGTCTTCAACGTCGTCTGCGGCGACCGCGACACCGGGCGCCTGATGGTCGAGCACCCCGTCCCGGCGATGGTCTCCGTCACCGGCTCGGTCCGCGCGGGCGCCGAGGTGGCCGGGGCCGCGGCCCGCGACCTGAAGCGGGTGCACCTGGAGCTCGGCGGCAAGGCGCCCTGCGTGGTCTTCCAGGACGCCGACCTGGCCGCGGCCGTGGAGGGTATCCGCGACGCCGGCTTCTTCAACGCCGGGCAGGACTGCACGGCCGCCACCCGCGTCCTGGTGCACGCCTCGGTCCACGACGAGTTCGTGGCCGCGCTGACCAAGGCCGCGGCCGAGGTGCGCACCGGGGACGCGGCCGACCCCGAGTGCTTCTACGGGCCGCTGAACAGCGCGGACCACCTCGCCAAGGTCGCCGGCTTCGTCGAACGCCTGCCCGCGCACGCCACCGTCACCACCGGCGGCCACCGGGTGGGGGAGCGCGGCTACTACTACGCGCCCACCGTGGTCGCCGGCGTGCGGCAGGACGACGAGATCGTCCAGCAGGAGGTCTTCGGGCCGGTGATCACCGTGCAGCCCTTCGCCGACGAGGCCGAGGCGGTCGCCCTGGCCAATGGCGTTCCCTACGGCCTGGCCTCCTCGGTGTGGACCCGGGACCACGGCCGGGCGATGCGGATGTCCAAAGCGTTGGACTTCGGCTGCGTGTGGATCAACACGCACATCCCGCTGGTCGCCGAGATGCCGCACGGCGGCTTCAAGCAGTCGGGGTACGGCAAGGACCTGTCGGCCTACGGCCTGGAGGACTACACGCGCGTCAAGCACGTGATGACGGCCCTCTGAGCCGCAGCCGCGGGATCCCGCCAGGTGCGCGCGGTCAGGCCCGCGCGCCCCGCTCCAGCAGCGCCCGCAGCGCCGCCGGACGGTTCGTCGTGATCGCGGCGACGCCCAGCCCGATCAGGCGCCGCATCGCGCGCGGGCTGTCCACGGTCCAGGCCGCCACCCGGTAGCCCTCGGCCCCGGCCCGCTCCACCACGGCCGAGGTGATCAGCCCGAAGCGGTAGTTCAGCCACGCCGGGCGCAGCTCCGCGAGCAGGGACGGGCGCGGGCGCCCCGTCCGCTTCCACGTCAGCGCGATCTCCGCCCCCGGGTCGGCCGCGCGCACCGCGCGCAGCGCCGCCGGGTCGCCGCACCAGTAGACCCGCTCGCCCGCCCCGGCCTCCGCCACCGCGGCCACGGCCGCGCGGGCCAGGGCCGGGGAGCGCTCCGGCAGGTCGATCAGCGTGCGCACGGCCGCCGTGGCGGCCAGGGCCGCCGACAGCTCGGGCACCCGGCCCGCCGTCAGGGCCGCGATCTCCCGGGAGGTCAGCGAGGCCACCGGCGCCGGGTGCCCCCACAGCCGCTTCAGCGTGGCGTCGTGCACGACCACCGGCACGCCGTCCGCGGCCAGCCGCACGTCCAGCTCGACGGCGTCCGCGCCCGCCGCGACGGCGGAGGAGAAGGAGGCCAGAGTGTTCTCCCTGGCCCGGTAGGGGTCGCCGCGGTGGGCGACCACCGTCACCGCGGCCACGCGGCCAGGTGGGCGTCGATCTCCGCGTTCAGCCGCGCCTTGCCCGCCTCGTCCAGGAACGAGGCCGCGACGGCGTTCTTCGCCAGCCCCGCCAGGCCCGCCGCGTCCAGGTCCAGCAGCCGGGCGGCGACGGCGTACTCGGTGTTCAGGTCGGTGGAGAACATCGGCGGGTCGTCGGAGTTGATCGTCACCGGCACGCCCGCCTCCACGAACCGCCGCAGCGGGTGCCCGGCCAGCGAGGGCACGGCGCGGGTGGCGACGTTCGAGGTCGGGCAGACCTCCAGCGGCACGCGGTGCTCGGCCAGGTACGCCAGCAGCTCGGGGTCGCGCGCCGCGCTCGTGCCGTGCCCGACGCGCTCGGCGCGCAGCTCGCGCAGCGCGTCCCAGACCGTCTCGGGCCCGGTCGTCTCTCCCGCGTGCGGCACGCTGCGCAGCCCCTCGGCGATGGCCCGGTCGAAGTAGGGCTTGAACTGCGGCCGGGGCCAGCCGATCTCGGGCCCGCCGAGCCCGAAGGACACCAGGCCCTCGGGCCGCAGCTCGCACGCCATCCGGGCCGTCTCCTCGGCCGCGGGCAGCCCCAGCTCGCCGGGGATGTCGAAGCACCAGCGCAGCACCACGCCCAGGTCCCGCTCGGCGGCCGTCCTCGCGTCCTCGATCGCCTCCATGAACGCCACGTCCGGGATGCCCCGGGTCACCGAGGAGTGCGGGGTGACCGTCAGCTCGGCGTACCGGATGTTCTGCCGCGCCATGTCCCGGGCGACCTCGTAGGTCAGCAGCCGCACGTCCTCCGCGTCCCGGATCAGCCCGACCACCGTGATGTAGACCTCGATGAAGTGCGCGAAGTCCCGGAAGGTGAAGAACTCCCTGAGCGCGTCCGGGTCCTGGGGCACCCCCGAGCCCGGGTGCCGGGAGGCCAGCTCGGCGACGATCCGGGGCGAGGCGGAGCCCACGTGGTGGACGTGCAGCTCGGCCTTGGGCAGCCCCGCGATGAACGCCTCGAGCCCCGGCCGGAGCGGGGGCAGGGACGCGTCGGGGACGGCGCCCGGGGTCCTGTCGGTGGTGGCGGGCGCGGGCAGGGACTCGGTCACGGGAGCCTCCGGTGCGACGGGTGGGTCACGGTCATCGTAGGCACCCGGTCCGCCCCGCCCTCTCCGGCCGTAGGGTATGGGCCAACGATCGTGGAGGCCCCGTGACCGCTGAGCAGCACAACCCGTTCCGCCCGCCCGAGTCCGGGACCGCCGCCGTTCCCGCCGCCCCGCCCGCGACCTGGGGCGGCGGGTACGGCATACACGCCGGCTACCCCGTGCCGGGCGCCGTCCCCGGCCCCCCTCCGGGCCCCGGCGGCCCGGCCCCCTGGGGCGGCGGCTGGGGCGCCCCGCCTGGCCCGGCCTGGGGCACCGGCTGGGGCGGCCCGTGGGGCGCCGCCCCCGGCCCGGTCTGGGGCACCGGCTGGGGGACGCCCTACGTGCCCCCGGTCAACAACAGCACCGGCACCGCCGCTCTCGTCCTGGGGGCCGTCACGGCCGCCCTGTGCTGGACGTTCTTCCTCAGCTTCCTGGGCATCATCACCGGCACGCTCGCGGTGATCCTCGGCCTCCTCGGCGCCCAGCGCGCCCGGCGGGGCGCCGCCACCAACCGGGGCGTGGCGCTCGGCGGCGCGTGGACGGGCGCCGGCGGCCTGGCCATCTCCCTGGTCCTGACCGTCCTGGCCGTCATCTACGCCGCCGCCCCCGTGGAGGTGGAGACGGCCGCCGGCGCCGAGTACCTGGCCTCAGCCGACGAGGAGGTCCGCTACAGCGACGGCCTCTCGCTGGACATCGACGCGCCGCGGCCCGCGCCCGGCCGGCCCGGCGTCGTGCTCCTCACGGCCGTCTTCGTCAACCACGGCGACGAGGAGGCCGACCTGGACGAGGAGGGCTTCTCGGCCTACGTGGACGGCAACCGCCTCCCGGCCGGGGACGTGCGCTGGAACACCTCGGGCAACGGCACCCTCGACTCCGACGAGCGGGTCTCCGTCACCTGGGCGATCACCGTCCCCGAGGGGGGCGCGAGCCTGGGCGTGGACTACGCGCCGGGCGACGGCTACGAGGCGGCCTACTGGGAGTTCACCCTGACCGGGCAGAGCGGGCCGCCCGCAGGCGGCGCCCCCGGCGGGCCCGGCGAGGTGGACGCCTGAGCGCGCTCCCGTCCGCCCCCGCCGCGCTCCCCGCCCGCCCTTCCGCGGGGCGGGCGGAAAACCCCCGCCAACTTGCGTAAGGATCCGCCGCCCCCACCGTCCCTTCTGACCAGACCGGCCGTTCGGAGGGCCGGGAGAACGTCGGGAGGCACCATGAACGGCAGGGACGCGAGCAGGGCGGCGGCGGAGTGGCTTGCGGCGGCGGCTCCCGATCCGGACGCCTGCCGCTTCGAGTGGGAACGCCACCCGCTGGGCGTCGCGCTGCTGCCCGCGGGCCGGTTATGGGACGTGCTCGTCCTGCCCGGGGCGCTGGGCCGCCCCACCCTGGAGGTGCTGCTGCGCGTCGTCGAGAGCCCGGGGCCGGTCCTGGCGGACGAACTCAGTGCCCGCGTCGGCTTCTTCGTGCCCCCGGGCACGGCCTGCCGCTGGCTGGGCACGGGCGTGCGCTCGGCCGGCCCCGGCAGCTGGATCGTGGTGCCGCACCCGGCCAGGACGGCGAACGGGGTGCGCTGGCTGATCCCCCCGGACGGCTCGGGCGTGCTCACCGACCCGGCGGTGCTCGAACTGGCGATGCACGAGGCGGCGGCGGACGCGGAGGAGGCGCGGGCGGCGGGGCTCCGGGACGGCCCCGGCGGGGCCGTCCCGGAGGAGGAACCCGGGGGCGCGGCCCGCGAGGAGTGAACGCCGGTCGGCCGCACGCCCCGGGGGGTATGGGGCGAGCGGAACCGGACCGTCCGTAAGGAGCGCCGTCGGAGTCGGACCGCACTCGGTACGGCTCCGAACGTACGACAGGACGCCCCCCGCCCGGACCACCCCACCGCGTATCCGCATCACATCCCCGCAGCTTCTCCATCCCGTCCATGCCCCCGCCCGCCCCCGCCACAGACGGCGGCCCGCCTTCGGCCTCCCGTCCGGCGGGGCGGGAGG
>NZ_JAVREN010000018.1:0-108347 GCF_031845405.1 Streptomyces boetiae | reverse complement strand
GGGGGGCCACACGGCGGGGCCGGGGGTCAGAGCAGGCCGAGCCCGCGGACCGCCTCGCGCTCCTCGGCCAGCTCCGCGACCGAGGCGTCGATACGGGTCCGGGAGAAGGCGTTCAGCTCCAGGCCCTGGACGATCTCGTAGGCGCCGTCCTCGGTGGTGACCGGGAAGGAGGAGATCAGGCCCTCGGGCACGCCGTAGGAGCCGTCGGAGGGCACGGCCATCGAGGTCCAGTCGCCCTCCGGGGTGCCGTTGACCCAGGTGTGGACGTGGTCGATGGCGGCGTTCGCCGCGGAGGCCGCGGAGGAGGCGCCGCGCACCTCGATGACGGCCGCGCCGCGCTTGGCCACGGTCGGGATGAACTCCTCGGCCAGCCAGGTCTCGTCGTTCACGACCTCGGCGGCGTTCTTGCCGGCGATCTCCGCGTGGAAGATGTCGGGGTACTGGGTGGCCGAGTGGTTGCCCCAGATCGTCAGCCTCGTGATGTCGCTCAGCGGGGCGCCGGTCTTCTTCGAGAGCTGGGTGAGCGCGCGGTTGTGGTCCAGGCGGGTCATCGCGGTGAACCGCTCGGCGGGAACGTCCGGGGCCGCGGCGCGGGCGATCAGCGCGTTGGTGTTGGCCGGGTTGCCGACCACCAGCACCTTGATGTCGTCCGCGGCGTGGTCGTTGATGGCCCGGCCCTGCGGCTTGAAGATCCCGCCGTTGGCCTCCAGCAGGTCCCCGCGCTCCATGCCCTTGGTGCGCGGGCGCGCGCCGACCAGCAGGGCGACGTTGGCCCCGTCGAAGGCCACGTTCGGGTCGTCGGAGATGTCGATGCCGGTCAGCAGCGGGAAGGCGCAGTCGTCGATCTCCATCGCGGTGCCCTCGGCGGCCTTCAGGGCGGGGGTGATCTCCAGGAGCTTCAGGCGGACCGGGGTGTCGGGGCCCAGGAGCTGTCCGGACGCGATGCGGAACAGCAGCGCGTAGCCGATCTGACCGGCGGCGCCGGTGACGGTGACGGTGACAGGAGTGCGAGGCATGGTGAGCCTTCCGAAGTCGAACGTTGTCGATCGAGGTCGAGCGTTGGTGACCGCCGGTTCGCGGCCAGGTTATCCCCGCACGCCCGGCCCCAGAAGGGGAGGAGGAGCGGGGGACACCGCTCTGGCGCGAGCGGTGCGGCCCGGAATATCTCGCCATCAAGATACCCTGCGGGCGCCCCGGGCCGCCCCCGGGACCCGGCGGGGAAGCCTCCGGGAGCAGCGTCCGGCCCCTGAGACACCTGAGACAATGGGAGGCATGGCAGGCGAACGTCCCCGAGTCCTCTCCGGCATCCAGCCCACGGCCGGCTCCTTCCACCTGGGCAACTACCTGGGCGCGGTCCGCCAGTGGGTGGCCCTCCAGGAGAGCTGCGACGCGTTCTACATGGTGGTCGACCTGCACGCGATCACCGTCCCGCAGGACCCGGCGGCCCTGCGCGAGTCCACCCGGCTCGCCGCCGCCCAGCTGCTGGGCGCGGGCCTGGACCCGGCCCGCTGCACGCTGTTCGTCCAGAGCCACGTGCCCGAGCACGCCCAGCTCGCCTGGGTGCTGAACTGCCTGACCGGCTTCGGCGAGGCGTCCCGGATGACGCAGTTCAAGGACAAGTCCGCCAAGCAGGGCGCCGAGGGCACCACGGTCGGCCTGTTCACCTACCCCGTGCTCCAGGCCGCCGACATCCTCGTCTACCACGCGGACCAGGTCCCGGTGGGCGAGGACCAGCGCCAGCACGTGGAGCTGACCCGCGACCTGGCCGAGCGGTTCAACGGCCGGTACGGGCCGACGTTCACCGTCCCCGGGGCGTACATCCTCAAGGACGCCGCGCGGATCTACGACCTCCAGGACCCCTCGGTCAAGATGAGCAAGTCGGCCTCCTCGCCCAAGGGCATCGTCTGGCTGATGGACGAGCCGGCGGCCTCGGCCAAGAAGTTCCGCAGCGCGGTCACCGACACCGGCGGCGAGATCCGCTGGGACCCGGAGGCCAAGCCCGGCGTCTCCAACCTCCTCGCGATCCACGCGGCCCTCAGCGGAGTCACGGTCGCCGACGTGGAGGCGAAGTACGCCGGCCAGTCGATGTACGGGCCGCTGAAGACCGAGCTGGCCGAGCTGTTCGCCGAGTGGGTGGCGCCCTTCCGCGCCCGCACCCTGGAGTTCCTGGCCGACACCGCCGAGCTGGACCGCCTGCTCGCCGCCGGCGCCGCCAAGGCCCGGGAGACGGCCGCCGCCACGCTGGCCGAGGTCTACGACAGGGTCGGCTTCCTGCCGCCCGCCGCCGGCCCGGCCCGAGGGTAGGGAGAGCGACGCGAGTGGGCCGCCTGGACACCGTCACGCTGGGCGTGTCGATCGCCGTCCCGGAGCCGCACGCCGGGCGCCTCCAGCGCTGCCGCCTCGGCTTCGGGGACGCCGCCGCGTCCGGCATCCTCACCCACGTCACGCTGCTCCCGCCCACCGAGGTGGAGGCCGGGGCACTCCCGGCCGTCGACCGGCACCTGGCGGCCGTGGCGGCGGCCTGGCGGCCGTTCCCCCTGCGGCTGGCGGGCACCGGCACCTTCCGCCCCGTCTCCCCGGTGGTCTACCTGCGGGTGGCCGAGGGCGGCGGCGCCTGCGACCGGCTCCAGGAGCGGGTCCGCGCCTCCGGCGGGCCGCTGGCCCGGGAGCTGGCGTTCCCCTACCACCCGCACGTCACCCTCGCGCACGGCCTGGCGGACGCCGCGCTGGACGCGGCGCAGGCCTCCCTGGCCGGGTACGAGGCGGCCTGGACGGTCGGCGGCTTCGCGCTGTACGAGCTGGGCGGGGACGGATGCTGGGCGCCCCGGCGGGAGTTCGCCTTCCCGCCCCCGGGCCCGCGGCGCCGCCGGCCCCGGCCCGCGCGGCACCGCGAGGCCGCCCGGGGCCGCACCTGATCCCCCGCCCCCGCCCGGGCAGATCCCGCGCGCACCTCGTGCGCACAGGTGTCGGAACGGGCGATGGGGGCACTCCGCCCTACCGTGGACGCCGCGATGGAACGACGACTGAACCGCCTGCCGGGGCCGTTGGGGCCCGCCGTGGCCTGGGGGATGCGCAGCCGCGCCTACCGGGTCTACGAGCACCTGGACCAGCGCAAGTGGGCCCGGCTGACCGCGGCCATCACCTTCAACAGCTTCGTGGCCCTCTTCCCCGTGCTCGGCCTCGGCGCGGCCATCGGCGCCGCGCTGCTCAGCGAGGCGACCCTCAACGACGTCGAGCGCTGGATCACCGACCAGATCCCCGGCATCTCCGGCCGTCTGGACCTCCAGGACTTCTTCGACAACGCCCGCACCATCGGCCTGCTCTCCCTGGCCGCGGTGATTCCCACCGGCGCCTCCTGGGTGGGCACGCTGCGGGAGTGCCTGCGCGCGGTGTGGGACCTGCCCGACCTGCCGGAGAACGTCCTGCGCCGCCAGGTGCGGGACGTCGGGCTGCTCGCGGGGCTGGGCTGTGTGGTGCTGCTGTCGCTGGGCACCTCGCTGCTCGGCCAGGGCGCGATGCAGTGGGCCGGGCAGCGGCTGGGCGGCGGAGCCGAGGTCCCGGTGCGGCTGGCGGCCTACCTGCTGGCCGTGGTCATCACCTTCCTGCTGCTGCTCTACCTGCTGGTGTGGCTGCCCGGCGTGCGCCCGCCGCGGCGGGCCGTGCTGACGGCCTGCGCGGTGGGCACCGCCGGGTTCGAGCTGCTGAAGCTGCTGCTGGGCAGCTACCTCTCGCACGTCGCGGGCCAGAACCTCTACGGCGCCTTCGGCCTGCCCATCGCCCTGCTGATCTGGATGAGCATGATGGCCCGGCTGCTGCTGGTGTGCTGCGCCTGGACCGCGACCTCGGTCACTCCTTCGGAGCGCCCCGAGGCCGACGCCCTGGACGCCACCGAGGCCCTGGAGGCGGAGGTGGGTCCCCGTCCCGACGACCCGGCGGGCCTGGGCTATCCGCGCTCCGGCCCGTCCCGCCCGGCAGCGGCAGCGGATGGCGGCGGTGGAACGCCCATCCGGCGGCCGTCAGGAGGATGAGGCCCACGGCGGTGGCGGCGAGCACGGTCAGGGCCGGCGAGCGGCCGTCGTCCCCGGCCGTGCCCGAGGCCCCGGCCAGGGCCGAGTCGCGCGAGGTCTCCTCGCCGCGGCCGTTGCCGTCGGCGGCGGCGCCCCGGCGCTCGGGCGCTCCCGTCTCGGTGGCCTCGCCCTCGCCCTCGCCGGGGGTGGGCTCGGTCGTGGCCTCGCTCAGCGGCGGGACCAGGACGCCCACCGGCTCGGCCTCCTCCGCGGCCTCGAAGCCCCAGTCCAGCAGGGCGGCGGCCTCCCGGTAGACGGCCAGGCTGTCGCCGTCCTCCGGGTGCATCACGGTGACCAGCAGGACCCGGTCCTCCCGCTCGGCCACGCCCGTGAAGGTGTAGCCGGCCTGCGAGGTGTAGCCGTTCTTGACGCCCGCGATCCCGGGGTAGGTGTCGAGGCCGGGGGCGCCGACCAGCAGGCGGTTGGTGTTCTGGATCTCGTAGCCGCCGTCCTCCCCGTCGCCGCCGTCCTCCCCTTCCTCCGCTTCCTCCGCTTCCTCCCCTTCCTCCGTGTCCTCGCCGTCCCCGCCGCCGGGGAACTCCGTGCGGGCGGTGGAGGCGTACTCGCGGAAGTCGGGGTTCTGGAGGCCGTGCCGGGCGATCAGCGTCAGGTCGTAGGCCGAGGAGGTCTGGCCGCGGGCGTCGTACCCGTCGGGGCTGCGCACCAGGGTGTCGCGGGCCTGGAGCTCCTCGGCCCGGTCGTTCATGTCCTCGACGGTCTGCTCCAGGCCGCCGTTCATGGCGGAGAGGGCGGCCACCGCGTCGTTGCCCGAGGCCAGGAAGACGCCGTGCCACAGGTCCTCGACCGTGTAGGTGCGGTCCTCCCTGATGCCCACCGCGCTGCTGCCCGGGCCCAGGTCCGCGAAGTCCTGGGCGCGGGCCCGGTACTCCTCGTCCCGGTCGAAGCGGGGCAGCAGGGTGTCGGCGAAGAGCATCTTCATGGTGCTGGCGGGCGGCAGCGGCCAGTGCGCGTTGTGCGCGGCCAGCACGTCGCCGCTCTCGGCGTCCGCCACGATCCAGGAGCGGGCCGTCAGGTCCCCGGGCAGGCCGGGAACCCCGTCCCCGTCGTCCACCTGCGTGCCGGGGCGGCCCAGCCGCTCCCCGCCGACGGCGGACATCTCCTCCGGCGGCCCCTGGTCCTCCTCCTCGGCGTGCGCGCCCGGGGCGGGCGCGAGCAGCACCGGGGCGGCGGCCAGGGCGAGCGGCAGCAGCGCGCGAACGTACTTCCGAAAAGAGGACGAGCGATTGAACGGCACACTGCGAACCTACCGTTGGGGGGCGCGCGGCGGTCCAGCGGAGCGCCCCGAACCGGTGAGTGACCGGGCGCAGGTGGCCCAAGGGCATCGCGGATACTGGGGGAGCGGACCTCGGGGACGGACGGCACCGCGACGGAGAGAGAAGCTCAGTGAGAATCGTCTTGGCGATCCCGATCAGCCTGGTGCTGGCGGTGATCCACTGGTACCTGTGGCGGCGCCTCGTCCGTGACGTCTCCCGCCCCGGCGGCGCGTACCGCCGCGCGGGCACCCTCGCCCTGGTCGTTCTCCCGGTCCTCACGATCGTCGCCTCCCTCGGCCGCGAGATCGGCGTCCCCTTCCCCGTCCTGCGCGTCATCTCCTGGCCGGGCCAGTACTGGCTGGTCTCGCTGCTCTACCTGCTGCTGTGCCTGGCTCCGGGCGAGCTGCTGCGGCTCGTGCTGCTGCGCGGCCGGCGCCGCGCCGCCCGCGCCGCCCGCGACGGCGGCACGCCGGGCACGCTCCCCGCCGCCCGCACGGCGGCCCCCGCCCCGGCGCCCGACGGCGCGGGCACGTACGCCTCCGGCGGGGGCCGTCTGGCCCCGTCCGGCCGGACCGGGCATGCCCCTGGCCCTGGCGGCTCGGCCACGGCCGTTGCGCTCGCGACGGACCCGGCCGCGGCTGCCGGAGCGTTCACGCGGACCGCGCCCTCGGGCGGCGGAGAGCCGCCCGCGAGCACCGGGGCCCCCGGTGGCGGGGGAAGGGCCGGGGGCGGAACCGCCCCCGCGGAAGAGGCGGTTGGGGACGGCGCGGGTGCGCCAAGGGGCGCGGCGACTCCGGGCACGCCCGGCGGAGCCGGGGCTGGTACGCGGGCGACGGCGGGCGTCGCGGTGCGCTCCGGCTCCGGCGGAGCTGCCACCGCGGAGCCGGCCACTGCCCCGGCCCGCGCCGACGCCTGCACGGAAACCTCCGCCGCGCCCGGGACTCCCGCGGACGGGGCCGCGAGCGCCGGAGGGGCCGAGCACGGTCCCGCCCGGGGCCGCCCCGCCGGGAACGCGCCCGAAGGGTCGGCCGGCGGAGCCGGGGCGCCGCGCGCCGACGCCTCCGCAGGCGCGGAAACGGCCGGCGCGGACCGGGGCCCGGATAGCGCGGACGCCGCCGGGCCGGGGCGGCGGCTCGTCGTGGCGCGGGGCATAGCCATCGGGGCCGGGGCCGTGACCGCGGGGGTGCTGGGGTACGGGACGTACGCCGCGCGGCGGCTGCGGACCAGGCATGTGAGCGTCGCGCTGGACCGGCTGCCCCGGGCCGCGCACGGGTACCGGATCGCCGTGGTCAGCGACATCCACCTCGGCCCGGTCCTGGGCGCCGCGCACAGCCGCCGCGTGGTCGAGGCGGTCAACCGCACCGAGCCCGACCTGATCGCCGTCGTCGGGGACCTCGTGGACGCGGAGGTGAACGACCTCAGAAGCGCCGCCGCGCCGCTGGCCGGGCTGCGCGCCCGGGACGGGGCGTTCTTCGTCACGGGGAACCACGAGTACTACGTGGACACCGCCTCCTGGGTCGAGCACGTCCGCGAGCTGGGCCTGACCCCGCTGACGAACGACCGCCGCGAGCTGCCGTACTTCGATTTGGCCGGGATCAACGACGTGGACGGCGAGGGCACCGCCTTCGGCGGCCCCGACTTCGAGGCCGCCCTCGGCGACCGGGACCCCCGCCGCACCGCCGTGCTCATGGCCCACCAGCCCGTGGCCATCCACGACGCCGTGGACCACGGCGTGGACCTCCAGCTCTCCGGGCACACGCACGGCGGCCAGCTGTGGCCGCTGACCTACGTGGCGGGCCTGGCCAACCCGACGCTGGCGGGCCTGGAGCGGTACGGCGACACCCAGCTGTACGTCACGCGCGGCGCGGGGGCGTTCGGCGCGCCGGTCCGGGTGGGCGCCGACCCGGACATCACCGTGCTGCGCCTGACTTCCGGACGGGCCTGACCGGGCTCGGCCGGGCCCGACGGCGAAACGCCCCGCTGACCCGCTTGGCTGAAATCCGCGTGCGATTGTCCGTTTTTCGTCTCAAACGGGCGTCCGAGTCAACTGTCCACGGCACTTTTGGTGTCCTGGATAACGACCGGGGCACAGACAGACAGCGTGACGGACACGATCCGGCGGCGTGGTGCGAAGGAGTGAGGGGCATGGCGGACGAGACGATGGCAGAGGCTGCCCTGATCATCCGCGGCCAGGTGCGCGACTCCCTGGGGGTCGCGCTGCCGCGGGCCGTGGTGACACTGACAGGCGCCGACGGCGGCCGGCACCTGGTGAAGACCCGCAGCGCCTCCGACGGAGCCTTCTCCGTCACCGCGCCCGCGCACGGCGAGTACCTGCTGGTGGCCTTCTCGCCTCAGCTGGGCAGCCAGAGCGTGGCGGTGCGCCTGGAGGGGCGGCCGGTGGAGGTGGAGTTCCGCATCGACGTCCCCGGCGCCGTCGTGGACTGAGGGCCGGGCCCCGGGCGTTGGCCCATACGCCCGCCCCCGCCCTTCCCCGAGTTGTGGCCAGTCCGTTGCCCGCCCTGCGCTGCGACGCCCGGGAGCCCTGTGATTGGCTGGCCGCCAGGAGCTTCGTGGGGAGGGGCGCGGCGCGTGGGGAGCAACCGGGCCGAGAATCGGGCGGAGAGCCGGGCGGGCACCCGGGGGGCCAGGACCGCCCTGGGCATCGGGGCGGCCGTGCTGCTGCTGGCCGCCGTCGTCGGGGGCTGGGCGTTCGTCCGCGCCGACGGGACCGAGGACCCGCCGCTGGTCGTGGGCACCACCGTCGTTCCCACCTCCACCGACCCCGGCGCGGCCTACGACGCCGGCTCCGCGATGCTGGCCGGCAACCTCTACCAGTCCCTGCTCACCTTCGTCCCCGGCCAGGACGCCCCCGTCCCCGACGCCGCCGAGAGCTGCGCCTTCGACGCCGGGCGCCTGCTGGTCTACCGCTGCGTGCTGCGCTCCGACCTGACCTTCAGCGACGGCCGCGCGGTCACTCCGGCGGATGTGAAGTTCTCCTTCGACCGCGTGCTGGCCATGGCCGAGCGGGAGCGGCGCGAGGCCGGGGACCCGTCCATCCCCGAGGGGCGGAGGTTCGACTACCAGGGGCCCGCCGGCCTGCTGGCCACGCTGCGGGAGGTGCGGGTGGCCGGGCAGGAGATCGTTTTCCGGCTCAACCGGCCCGACGCCGGCTTCCCCTTCGTGGTCGCCGGCAGCGCGGGCGCGATCGTGGACCGGCACAGCTACCCGGAGCTGGAGCCGCGGGAGAACGGCCGGGTGCTGGGCTCGGGCCCCTTCCTCCTCTCGCGCTGGACCGGCGACTCCGCCGAGCTGGTGCCGAACGCCTCCTACCGCGGCGCCGCCCGCGTCCCCGAAGGCCCGGTCACCGTGCGGTACTTCGAGCAGGACGCCGGGGGCACCACCGGCGAGCGGCTGCTCGCCCAGGCGTGGCAGGCCGGGGAGATCGACGTCAACGACGGCAGGATGCCGCCCGAGGTGATGGCCGGGCTCAGCGCGGGCGACCCCTCCCACCGCGCCTACGAGGCCACCGGCGGCGGCATCCGCGTGCTGGCCTTCAACACCCGCGAGGGCGCGCCCTTCCACCGGGCGGCGGCCCGCCGCGCCGCCGCGGCCCTGCTGGACCGGGAGGCGCTGACCCGCCGCGTGCAGCACGACACGGTAGAGCCGCTGTACTCCCTCATCCCCACGGGCTTCGCCGGCCACGGCACCCCCTATTACGACCGCTACGCCGGCGCGGACACCGGCGCGCTGCGCGAGGAGCTGGAGGAGGCGGGCGTGGACCTGCCCCTCCCGTTCCGCCTGGCGTATTCGCGCGGGCCGGCCAACCACGAGGAGGCGCGGCTGATCGAGGAGCAACTGGAGGCGGGCGGCATCTTCGCGGTGGAGACCGAGTACCACCCGTGGGCCGAGTTCGTCTCCGGCCTCTACGCCGCCGAGCCCTACGACGCCTACCTCGTGGGCTGGCAGCCCGACTTCCCCGACCCGGCGACGTTCACCGACCAGCTCCTGGGACCGGCGGACGGCCTCAACACCGGCTTCCGCGACGCCGCCATCGACGAGCTGATCGCCGAGACCCAGGCCGAGCCCGACCGCGCCCGCGCCGCCGGGGCCTTCCGCGCCGCTCACGAGCGGGCCGCCGGGTCCGCGCCCGTGATCCCGCTGTGGCAGGAGCGGGTGACGATCCTCTCCGGCACCGACGTCGCCGGCATCCAGCTGCTGCCCTCCTCCAGCGGCGTCTGGCGTCTGTGGGAGCTGCGCCGGATCTGACGGCCGCTCAGCCGGCCGAAGCCGCCCCGGCCGACGCCGGAGCCGCCCCGGACGGGACTCGGCCGGTGCCGGAAGCGGCCCCGTGCGGCGCCGGATCTGACCGAGGCGGCCGGGATGGGGCAGGATGCTCCGCATGGCACGTCTACGGCACACGATCGTCCTCGCGCCCGTCGGCCGCCAGGCGGCCCAGGCCGCCGTCGCCCAGGCGCACGAGGTGCTGGAGAGCCTGACTCCGGCCCCCGGCCCCGGCGGCACCCTCCTGGCCCCCGACGGCCGCCCGGTGGTGGACGCCGAGCTGCGCTCCGGCGAACACCTGCGCCCCGGCGCCCGCTACCGCGTGGCCACCGGCGCGGAGCACGCCGCCGACGCCGAGGTGCTCGCCTGGGACCGCGGCAGGGAAACGGCCCTGCGCGTCCTCGTCACCGACCCCGAGACCGGCGGCCGGATGGTCAACTCCCTGCGCCTGCGCAGCGCGGACCGCCCCGAGCACGTCACGGTCACCGTGGACGGCGGCCTGGTGCGGCCCGACGGCCGCCGCAGGCGGCTGCGCTGGATGGAGCTGCGCGGCCAGCTCGACCTGCCGCGCTGGTGGGGGGCGGCCGAGGGCGCCCCGGGGCACGCCGCGCTCATCGTGGACGTGCGGCTGCCGGTGCTGCGCGCCGAGATCCGCGCCACGCCCCACCCCGGCGCGGACGGCACCTGGCGCGTGGAGGTGCGGACCGTGCTGCGCGGCCGGGGCCTGGCCCGCCCGGTGGCGGCCGTGCCGCTGCGCGTCACCCGGCGGATGCTGCACCGGGCGCTCGGCCAGGCCCTGGAGCGCGGGGCGCACGACTGGGGCACCCGGGTCGTTCCCGAACTCCGCCGCCCGCCCGAGGAGTTCCGCAAGCGGCTTCTCGACGAGCTGTGCGCGCCCCGCACCGGCTGAGCGGCGCGCGGGGGCGAGGTCGCCTGCCGCGGGCGTTCACAGGACCTTGCCCGGGTTGAGGATGCCCAGGGGGTCGAACGCCCGCCGGATGCTCCGCTGCATCTCCAGGCCGACCGGGCCCAGCTCGCGGGCCAGCCACTCGCGTTTGAGCACGCCCACGCCGTGCTCGCCGGTGATGGTGCCGCCCAGCTCCAGGCCCAGGCCCATGATCTCGTCGAACGACAGCCTGGCGCGCCGCGATTCGTCCGGGTCGGCGGGGTCGAAGCAGACCACCGGGTGGGTGTTGCCGTCCCCGGCGTGCGCGCAGACGCCGATGGTCAGCCGGTGGCGTTCGGCGATGGCGGCGGTGCCCTCCAGCAGGTCGGCCAGGCGGCTGCGCGGCACGCACACGTCGTCGATCATCGTCGTGCCGGTCACGGCCTCCAGGGCCGGGAGCGCCGCCCGGCGGGCCGCGAGCAGCATCCCGGACTCGGCCTCGTCCTCGGCCGGGACCACGGCGTTGGCCCCGGCCGCCCGGCACAGCTCGCCCACGGCGGCCAGGTCGGCGGCCGGGTCGGGGGTGTCGAAGGCGGCGAGCAGCAGCGCCCGCGTGCTCTCCGGCAGGCTCATCCTCGTCAGCCTGTTCACCGCGACGATCGTGGTGGAGTCCATCAGCTCCAGCAGCGAGGGCGTGTGCCCCTCGGCCATGATCCGGGCCACGGCCTCCCCGGCGTCCCGCGCCGAGCCGAACTCCGCGGCCAGCGCGAGCTGCGGCGCCGGTGCCGGCCGCAGCGCGAGCACCGCCCGCACCACCACGCCCAGGGTGCCCTCCGCGCCGACGAACAGCCGCGTGAGGTCGTAGCCCGCCACGCCCTTGGCCGTCCGCCGCCCGGTGGACAGCAGCCGCCCGTCCGCCAGCACCACGTCCAGGCCCAGCACGTACTCGGCCGTCACCCCGTACTTGACGCAGCACAGGCCGCCGGAGCCGGTGCCGATGTTCCCGCCGATGGTGCACTGCTCCCAGCTCGAGGGGTCCGGGGGATACGCCAGGCCGTGCGCCGCCACGGCCTTGGACAGGTCGGCGTTGACCACCCCTGGCTCGACCACGGCGATCCGGTTCACCGGGTCGATCTCCAGGACGCGGTCCATCCGCAGCAGCGACAGCACCACGCACCCGTCCACCGCGTTCGCCGCCCCCGACAGCCCGGTCCGCGCCCCCTGCGGAACGACCGGCACCCGCAGCTCGCTCGCCGTCCGCATCACGTGCCGCACCTCCTCCAGGCTCCGCGGCAGCACCACGGCCGCGGGCCGCCCGGCGGGGCAGAAGCTCGCCATGTCGTGCGAGTAGGAGGCCATCACATCCGGATCCGTCAGCAGCGCCCCGTCGGGCAGCCCTGCCCGCAGCCGGGAGAGGAGATCGCTCATGCCCTCAGCCTGACACCGCTTTCCGCCTTACGGAAGGAGCCTCCCGTTCCGGGGCGCCCGGGGGCGGGCGCGCGTTGCGGGGCCGTTCACCCGGGGCATGGGTGGCGTTCATGTGGCGGGTGCGGGAAGCGGCCAGCATCCGGCGCATGGAATACCGGAGATGGGCCGTGCTGGGCGCGGCCGTGCTGATGAGCGGGGCCGCCCTGGCGCCCGCCGGCTCCGCGCAGGAGCGCGGGGGGCGTGAGCTGGAGCTGACGCTGCTGGGGCGGTACGAGTCGGGGTCCTTCGACGAGGGAGCCGCGGAGATCACCGCCTACGACCCGGGCAGCGCGCGGGCGTTCACGGTGAACGCCGAGCGCGGGACCGTGGACGTGCTGGACCTGAGCGACCCGGCCGCGCCGCGGCGGGTCGCGGAGCTGGCGACGCCGGGCGCCAACAGCGTGGCGGTCGGGCGCGGCGGCCTGGTCGCCGTCGCCCAGGAGGCGGCCGACAGGACCGACCCCGGCACCGTCAGCTTCTTCCGCGCGAGGGACGCGCGGCGGCTGTGGGACGTCACCGTCGGCGCGCTGCCGGACGCGGTGACCTTCACCCCGGACGGCCGCCGCGCGGTCGTCGTCAACGAGGGCGAGCCCGGCTCCTACTGCGAGGCGGACCGCGACGACCCCGAGGGCTCGGTCAGCGTGATCACGCTGCGCGGCGGGCGGCAGGCCCCGCAGGTGCGGACGGCGGACTTCCGGGCGTTCGACGACGACGCGGAGGAGCTGCGCGCGCAGGGGGTGCGGCTCTTCGGGCCCGGCGCGAGCGTGGCGCAGGACCTGGAGCCGGAGTACGCGGCCGTCTCGGCGGACGGGCGCACCGCCCTGGTGACGCTCCAGGAGAACAACGCCGTGGCGCGGGTCGATCTGACGCGGGCCCGCGTGACGGAGGTGCGCGCGCTGGGCACCCAGGACCACTCCGAGCCCGGCAACGGCCTCGACCCCTCCGACCGCGACGGCGGCGCCCGTATAGCGAACTGGCCCGTGCGGGGGCTCTACCAGCCCGACGGCATCGCCGGCTTCCGCGACCGCGGCCGGCAGTACTACGTGACGGCCAACGAGGGCGACGCCCGCGAGTGGGACTGCTACGAGGAGGAGGTCCGGGTCCGCGACCTGGAGCTGAGCCCCGAGGCGTTCCCGGACGCGGCGGCGCTCCAGGACAACGCCGCGCTCGGCCGGCTGACCGTCAGCGAGACCTCCCCGCGCGACGGTCAGGGCCGGGTCACCGAGCTGCACGCCTTCGGCGGCCGTTCGCTGTCCGTGCTGGACGACCGGGGGCGCGTGGTCTGGGACTCGGGCGACGCGCTGGAGCGGCTGACCGCAGAGCGGTTCCCGGCGGACTTCAACACCGACAACTCCGAGAACGACCCCGACTCGCGCAGCGACGCCAAGGGCCCCGAGCCGGAGGGCGTCACCGTCGGCTCGGTGAACGGCCGCACCTACGCCTTCGCGGGCCTGGAGCGGGTGGGCGGCATCGTCGCCCACGACCTGTCCGACCCCCGGAACCCGCGCCTCGCCGGGTACATCAACTCCCGCGACTTCGCGGGCGATCCGGAGGCGGGCACGGCCGGGGACCTCGGGCCCGAGGGGCTGGCGTTCATCCCGGCCCACGACAGCCCGAACGGCCGGGCGCTGCTCGTCGTCGGGCACGAGACGAGCGGCACCACGGCCGTTTACCAGGTCGGCTAGCCAGTCCGGACAGCCAGAGGCCGGTCAACGCCCTTGAGAGGGCGGGGAGTCGCGTCCAGGAGGTCAGAAGCGCCGCGTGATCAGCGCCTGCTTGACCTCCTGGATGGCCTTGGTGACCTCGATGCCGCGCGGGCAGGCGTCCGTGCAGTTGAAGACCGTGCGGCAACGCCACACGCCGTCCCGGTCGTTGAGGATCTCAAGGCGCTGCTCCCCGCCCTCGTCGCGCGAGTCGAAGATGAAGCGGTGGGCGTTGACGATCGCCGCCGGGCCGAAGTACTGCCCGTCGCTCCAGAACACCGGGCAGGAGGAGGTGCAGGCGGCGCACAGGATGCACTTCGTCGTGTCGTCGAAGCGCTCCCGGTCCTCCGCCGTCTGGAGCCGCTCGCGCGTGGGCTCGTTCCCCTTGGTGATCAGGAAGGGCATCACGTCGCGGTAGGCCTGGAAGAAGGGCTCCATGTCGACGATGAGGTCCTTCTCCACCGTCAGACCCTTTATGGGCTCGACCACGACCGGCTTGGTGGCCGCGCCGTCCTTCAGCCGCGCGATGTCCTTGATCAGCGTCTTGCAGGCCAGGCGGTTCTTGCCGTTGATCCGCATCGCGTCCGAGCCGCAGATCCCGTGCGCGCAGGAGCGGCGGAACGTCAGGCTGCCGTCCAGCTCCCACTTGATCTGGTGGAGGGCGTCCAGGACGCGCTCCTTGGGGTCGATGCGGATCTCGTAGTTCTGCCAGAACGCCTCGGCCGAGGACTCGGGGTTGAAGCGGCGGATCCGGAAGGTCACCGTCACCAGGTGGGCGTCGGAGACCGGGGCGGCATCCTCGGGCTTGGACAACGTCGGGGTAGCCATCAGTACTTACGCTCCATCGGCTGGTAGCGGGTGGTGACGACCGGCTTGTAGTCCAGCCGGATCGACTGATTGCCGTCGGCGTCCACCTCGCGGTAGGCCATGGTGTGCCGCATGAAGTTGACGTCGTCGCGCTGGGGGTAGTCCTCGCGGTAGTGGCCGCCGCGGGACTCCTGGCGGGCCAGGGCGGAGACCACGAGCACCTCGGCCAGCTCCAGCAGGTTGCCCAGCTCCAGGGCCTCCAGCAGGTCGGTGTTGAAACGCCGGCCCTTGTCCTGCACCGAGACGTTGCGGTAGCGGGCGCGCAGGGCCGTGATGTCCTCCAGCGCCTCCTTCAGCGTCTGCTCGGTGCGGAAGACCATGGCGTTCTTGTCCATCGTCTCCTGGAGGGCCTTGCGGATCTCCGGGACCCGCTCGGTGCCGGTGGACGAACGCATCCGCTCCACCTCGTCGGTCACGAACCGCGCCGGGTCGTCCGGGAGTTCGGTGTGGTCCACGGTGGCGGAGTACTCGGCCGCGGCGATGCCGGCCCGGCGGCCGAAGACGTTGATGTCCAGCAGCGAGTTGGTGCCCAGGCGGTTGGCGCCGTGCACGGAGACGCAGGCCACCTCGCCGGCCGCGTACAGGCCCGGCACCACGTCGGTGTTGTTGGAGAGCACCTCGCCGCGGACGTTGGTCGGGATGCCGCCCATCGCGTAGTGCGCGGTGGGCTGGATCGGGATCGGGTCGGTGTACGGCTCGATGCCCAGGTAGGTGCGCGCGAACTCCGTGATGTCCGGCAGCTTCGCGTCCAGCTGCTCCGGCGGCAGGTGGGTCAGGTCCAGGTACACGTGGTCGCCGTCGGGGCCGCAGCCGCGGCCCTCGCGGATCTCCGTGTAGATGGAGCGGGAGACCACGTCCCGGGAGGCGAGGTCCTTCATGACGGGCGCGTACTTCTCCATGAAGCGCTCGCCGTCCTTGTTGCGCAGGATGCCGCCCTCGCCGCGCGCGCCCTCGGTGAGCAGGATGCCCATCTTCCAGATGCCGGTGGGGTGGAACTGGAAGAACTCCATGTCCTCCAGCGGCAGTCCGCGCCGGAACGCCGCCGCCTGGCCGTCGCCGGTCAGCGTGTGGGCGTTCGAGGTCACCTTGTAGAACTTGCCGTTGCCGCCGGAGGCGAAGACCACCGACTTGGCCTGGAAGACGTGCAGTTCGCCGGTGGCCAGCTCGTAGGCGACGACGCCCGCGGTGCGGCGGACCCCGTCCACCTCGTTCAGCAGCAGGTCCAGGACATAGAACTCGTTGAAGAACTCCACGCCCTCCTTGACGCAGTTCTGGTACAGCGTCTGGAGGATCATGTGCCCGGTGCGGTCGGCCGCGTAGCAGGAGCGGCGCACCGGCGCCTCGCCGTGGTTGCGGCTGTGGCCGCCGAAGCGCCGCTGGTCGATCCGGCCCTCGGGGGTGCGGTTGAAGGGCAGGCCCATCTTCTCCAGGTCCAGGACCGAGTCGATGGCCTCCTTCGCCAGGATCTCGGCGGCGTCCTGGTCCACCAGGTAGTCGCCGCCCTTGACGGTGTCGAAGGTGTGCCACTCCCAGTTGTCGTCCTCGACGTTGGCCAGGGCCGCGGCCATGCCGCCCTGGGCGGCGCCGGTGTGGGAGCGGGTCGGGTACAGCTTGGTCAGCACCGCGGTGCGGCTGCGCTTGGTGGCCTCGATGGCCGCCCGCATGCCCGCGCCGCCGGCGCCGACGATGACGGTGTCGTACTTGTGGATCTGGGTCATGGGTCGGATCAAGTCCCCGGTGCGTCAGCTGATGTTCGGGTCGAAGGTGAAGATCACCAGGGTGCCCAGCAGCACGGTGAACACCGTGGCCGTGTACAGGAGCATCTTCAGCCAGAAGCGGGTGGCGTCGCGCTCCGCGTAGTCGTTGATGATCGTCCGCAGGCCGTTGCCGCCGTGCAGCATGGCCAGCCAGAGCATCAGCAGGTCCCACACCTGCCAGAACGGCGAGGCCCAGCGGCCGGCCACGAAGGCGAAGCTCACCTTCGAGACGCCGCCGTCCAGCACGAGCTGGATCATCAGGTGGGTGATCACCAGCACCACCAGGAGGATCCCGGACAGCCGCATGAACAGCCAGCCGTAGAGCTCGAAGTTGGTGCGGGTGGTGCGCGGCGACCTGGCGGTGCGGGCGCGCGGGGGCTCGATGACGGGGGCCGCGCCGGGTGCGGCCTGGGCCGGGGCGGTCGCGCCGCCGCCGATCTGCGTGGTGTCCGCGGTCATGGTCATCAGCTCCCGAACAGCTCACGGGCGGCGTGGCCCAGGACGGGATAGGCCGCCCCGGCCATCAGCACGATCCAGATCCCGACCACGGTCCACAGCATCTGCCGCTGGTAGCGGGCGCCGTTGGCCCAGAAGTCCACGGCCACGACCCGCAGGCCGTTGAGGGCGTGGAAGAGGACGGCGGCCACCAGGCCGTACTCCATCACGGCGACCAGCGGCGTCTTGTAGACCGCGATCGTGTCGTCGTACGCCTCGGGGGAGACGCGGACCAGCGCGGTGTCCAGCACATGGACGAACAGGAAGAAGAAAACGAGGACACCGGTGACGCGGTGCGCCACCCATGACCACATGCCTTCCCGGCCGCGGTACAACGTTCCTGCCGGCACGGAAGAACCCTTCGCGGAAGCTTCAGCGGCCCTCGGGGCCCGGCCGGGTACGGTCCACCGGCCGCGGCCATGGTAGCGGCGGGCCCCGTGGGCCGCGTCGCGGGGTCGCCGCTGGGCGTCCGCCGGGGGGGCGTCCGTCATCCGTTTGCCGACTCCGGGGACCTCGCTACCGTCGTAGGTATGGGACGAACGCCCTGGCGAATACTCACCCTGGCCGCGGCCGTGCTGGCCCTCACCGCCGCGGCGGTGGTGGCGGTGGCGCAGCGGTCGGACGACTCCCGCGGGGCCTCGGGCCCCGCCGCCTCCGGCCCCGGGCGCGCCACCGCGGGGCCCTCACCCTCACCCTCCCTCTCGCCCGAGCCGGCCGACCTGCCGGACGGGCCCTCCGGGGAGCCGGCCACCGTTCCGGCCGTGCGCTCCTTCGAGGCCGCCGAAGGCCCCGGCTGGGCCCCCGGCGGCTCCGCCCGCGTGGTGGCCGACGGCGACGGGCCGCTGGACGACGAGGCGGACCGGCTCGCCGAGGAGCTGGACGCGGGGCGCGCCGACGAGGGCGCGCGGGCGGGGGACGTGGAGCTGGTCCTGGACGAGGACGCGGACACCGGCCGCGAGGGATATCGGCTGCACGTGGAGGACCACCGGGTCACGATCACCGGATCGGCCGAGGCGGGCGTCTTCTACGGCACGCGCACGGTGACCCAGGCGGTGAACGCCCGCGGCGGTCTGCCCGAGGGCACGGTGAACGACCGCCCCGACCGGCCGCAGCGCGGGCTGCTGCTGGACATCGCGCGCAAGCCCTTCCCCGCCTCCTGGATCGAGGACCGGCTGCGCGAGATGGCAGGGCTGCGCCTGAACCAGCTCCAGCTCCACCTCAGCGACGACCAGGGCTTCCGGGTGGAGAGCGAGTCCCACCCCGAGGTGGTCTCCGAGGACCACCTCACCAAGGAAGAGGTGCGCCGCATCGTCGAGCTGGCCGAGTCGCTGCACATCACCGTCATCCCCGAGTTCGACTCGCCGGGCCACCTGGGGGCGGTCCTCGAAGCCCACCCGGAGCTGCGGCTGCGGCGCGCGGACGGCGGGGTGGCCGAGGGCGCCATCGACATCGGCGACCCGGCCGCGGGCGAGCTGATCGACGAGCTGCTGCGCGAGTACGACGACCTCTTCCCCAGCCGGTACTGGCACCTGGGCGGCGACGAGTACGTGGCCGCGCTGAGCCGGGACCCGGAGGGCACCTACCCGGAGCTGGCCGAGGCCGCCCGCGAGCGGTACGGCGAGGGCGCCACCGTGCGCGACCTGGCCACCGCATGGCTCAACGACCGGGCGGAAACCGTGCGTGAGATGGACCGCGTCCCGCAGGTGTGGAACGACGGCATGCACGCCGGAGGCGAGGTGCGGCCCGACCGGGAGCGGCAGGTCACCTACTGGACCGGGCGGGAGATCGGCGCCCGGGAGCCGGTGGAGTACCTGGAGGGCGGCTGGCAGGTTCTCAACCTGAACTCCGAGTACCTCTATTACGTGCTCGGCGAGCCGAACGAGTTCACCTATCCCACGGGCGAGCGGATCTACGAGGAGTGGACCCCGGACGTGCTGCGCGGCTCGCGGGCCGTTCCGGAGGAATTCCGCGGCGCCGACCACATTCCCGGCGGGCGGCTGGCCGTCTGGTGCGACCTGGCGGACGCCCAGACCACCGAACAGGTCGCCGAGGGCATCAGGCTCCCGCTGGCCGCGCTGGCCCAGAAGCTGTGGGACCCGGGCCGGCCGCGGCTGTCCTGGGCGGAGTTCACCGAGCTGACGGGCGAGGTGAGCCGGAGGTGAGCCGGACCTGAGCCCGGGCACGCGGCGGCGTCCCACGCCGGGAGCGCGCGCCCCGTGGCCGGGAGGAAGGCGGGCGGCCGGGGTCGCCACCCCCCACAGGAGAGACCCCGGCCGCCGCGCGGAGACGGCCCGAGACGGCCTCCTCCGGTACTCCTACAGCGCCGGGCGAGGGCATTGCGTTACCGAGCGGATACGTCCGGATGCGCCATGGACGCGGCTGCCCCGGGACGCGTAGCGTTCAGAACCCAGAGACTCACAGTGACCGGCGCCGCCGCAAGGGGGGCCGTGCCGGCCGAGCGGACCGACACGTTCCGAGGCGAGTGCCCACACCGGGGCGCGGCGCGCAGGATGACCGCGGCGGGCGCGCCGCAAAGGGGGGCGGGGAGTGCAGGGGGCAGACAGCGACCTGACCGCGGCGGTGCACGCGGCCCAGGAGGGGGACGAGACGGCCTTCCGGACCGTCTTCCGGGCGGTCCACCCGCGGCTGCTCGGCTACGTGCGCACGATCGTCGCCGAGCCCGACGTGGAGGATGTCACCGCCGAGGCGTGGCTGCACATATCGCGGGATCTGTCGAGATTCAGTGGAGACGCCGACCGCTTCCGTGGCTGGACCGCGCGGATCGCGCGAAACCGCGCGCTCGATCATCTGCGCGCCCGCGGGCGCCGGCCGCCCGAGTTGGGGGCCGACGAGGCCGCCCTGGCGGATCTTCCCTCCAGCGCCGACACGGCCGAGGAGGCCATCGCCGCGCTGGCCACCTCGCGGGCGTTTCGCCTGGTGGCGGAGCTTCCGCAGGAGCAGGCGACCGCCGTGGTGTTACGCACCCTGCTGGGCCTCGACTCCCGCCGCGCGGCCCTGGTCCTGGGGTCCCGCCCGGGGGCCGTGCGCACCGCCCACCACCGGGGGCTGCGCCGTCTGGCCCAGCTCGTGGAGGCCGGCGGGCGCGTGAGAGATGTGGAGGCGCCCCCCCAGGGGGTGTAACGGAATCCGCGGTTACGGCGCAGTATGAAGCAAGGCCGACTGGTCACCGGCCTATGGGGCGTTCCCGAGGTCCCCCCCGTACCTCGTCGGAGCCCCAGGCGCGGGCGGGGCGGCTTTCCCCCTAGCCCCGCCCGCGCATCCTCCCGGCCCCCGGCCGGGACGGGACCGGGCGCCCCCGGGCGCGCCGCGAGGCGCCCCCGCCGGTGGCCACGCGCCCGCCGTCGCCGGGCGGTCCCCCGATTCCGCGCCTCGTTCGCATACGCTTACGTTTTCCGGTCACGCTTTCGAGGGAGCGGCGGGCCGCTTCGGGGAATGTCTCCACGGCCGGCCCATCCCGGGCCGGGTGAACGGGAAGCACCGTGCAAACGTTCAGATGATGAACATCCGAGGTGAAGCATATGAATGAGCCGTCACTTGGGGTGAGTTGGTTTTAACGTGTCATGCTGTTAACTGTTTGTTGTGACTGAGTTGGCCCGGCACTCTCTCCCGCTGCCTAATGTTCAATCCGTGCCCGATCCATCCCCCACTCCACTGCGCGTGGCCGTGCTGGCGGATTCTGATACCCGGTGGAAATGGGGCGCGCTCACCGCGCGCCGGCTCGCCCCGGCGTCGACCGTCCATGGCTATCTGCTGTGGGGCCGCGCCACGCCCACGGAGCGGCAGCTGGCGGAGATCGGGGCCGAGGCGGATCACCTCCGCGAGGTGAGCGCGGTGGACTTCCTCGCCGACCTGGGGGAGCGGGCACACACCGACGCCGCCAGGGCCGCGGGCAAGGAGCCCTTCGACGTCCTGATCCTCGCCTGCGTGGGCGGCACCATTCAGGCGATGCTGCACGGCCTGGCCCGCGCCTGGCGCACCGCCGACCGGCGCCCGGCCGTCGTCACCGGCTACGTCGGCGTGGTCTACGAGAAGCTTCCCGACGGCCTGCTGCTGCGGCACGGCGCCGACCTGGTGCTGGCCAACAGCCCCTACGACGCCGCCCGCTTCCGCGCGGTCTACGACGGCGTGCGGGCCGACAGCTCCGCGGTCACCGAGTGCGCCCTGCCGTTCCTCGACGGGCGGGCGTACGACCCGGGCCCGGCCGAGCGCGGCGAGCGCCCCTTCCGCGTCGTCTTCGCCGTCCAGCCCTCCGTCCCGGCCGGCCGCAAGGACCGCGCCTATTTGCTGGAGCGCGCCATGGAGCACGCCCGCAGGCACCCGGAGCGCGAGGTGGTGCTCAAGCTGCGCAGCAAGCCCAGCGAGCACACCACCCACATCGAGGAGCTGCCCTACCAGCGGCTGGCCGAGCGCGCCCGCGGCGAGCGGCCCTCCAACTTCCGCCTGGCCTACGGCAACATGGGCGAGATCCTCAACGAGACCGACCTGCTGGTCACCGTCTCCTCCACCGCCGCCCTGGAGTCGCTGCACCGCTCGGTACCCACCGCGCTGCTGAGCGACCTGGGCATCCGCGAGCCGCTGGGCAACCACTACTTCATCGGCTCCGGCTGCTTCGCCTCCTGGGACGAGCTGGACGCCGGGCACCTGCCCCGGCCCGAGCCCGCCTGGCTCGCCGAGCAGGGCGTGGGCGTTCCCCACGAGGGCGCCTTCGCCGCGGCCCGCGCCCGCCTGGACGCGCTGCTGGAGCGGCGCGAGGACGGCGGCCTGCCCCCCCTCACCCCGTACTACACCGCCCGCACCGCGCCGGGGTACCTCCCGGGCGTCCTGGCCCGGCACGGCCTGGACGTCAAGGGCGAGCCGGCCGCCGGCCACCAGGACGCGCCCGCCGCCGAGGCCGGGATGCGCGCCGCGTCCCGCCGCCTCCTGCGCCGCACCGCCCGCGGCGCCTACCGCGCCGGCGTCCAGCGCGTGGCCCCCCTGATCCGCCGCTGGGGGCAGCTGTGAGCGCGAGCGGCGTCAAGACCGAACGATCTGCGAAGGCATGACCATGAGCACAGTTCTCGCCGTGATCCCCGCTCGCGGGGGCTCCAAGGGGGTGCCGGGGAAGAACCTCGCGCCGGTCGGCGACGCGCCCCTGATCTCCCGCACGGTCCGCGCCTGCCGCGCCGCCCGCCTGCTGACCTCCGTCGTCGTCTCCACCGACGACCCCGGCATCGCCACCGCCGCCCACGCCGCGGGCGCCGAGGTGATCGAGCGCCCCGACACCCTCTCCGGCGACACGGCCACCAGCGAGGCCGCCGTCCTGCACGCCCTGGACATCTACGAGCAGCGGCACGGCGTCACCGTGGACGTGGTCCTCCTCGTCCAGTGCACCAGCCCCTTCCTCACCCGCGAGGAGCTGGACGGCGTGGCCGCGGCCGTTCTCGACGGCGCCGACAGCGCGCTGACCGCCGCGCCCTTCCACGGCTTCGTCTGGCGCGAGACCCCCGAGGCGGGCGGCCAGGGCGTCAACCACGACAAGGCGTACCGGCCGCGCCGCCAGGACCGCCCCCAGGAGCTGCTGGAGACCGGCGCCGCCTACGCCATGCGCGCCGCCGGCTTCCGCGCCGAGCGGCACCGGTTCTTCGGCCGCACCGAGCTGGTGCGCACCGACCCGGCCCGCGTGCTGGAGATCGACGACCCGCACGACCTGGCGCGGGCCCGCGCGCTGGCCCCGCTCTTCGACGGCGGTCGCGCGCCCCTCCAGCCGGGCCCCTTCCCGGACTACCTCCCCACCCGCGCCGACATCGACGCGGTGGTGCTCGACTTCGACGGCACCCAGACCGACGACAGGGTGCTCGTCGACTCCGAAGGACGGGAGCTCGTCGCCGTTCACCGCGGCGACGGGCTCGGCATCGCCGCGCTGCGCCGCGCGGGGCTGTCCCTGCTGATCCTGTCCACGGAGGAGAACCCGGTCGTCGCCGCGCGGGCGCGCAAGCTGCGCATCCCCGTGCTGCACGGCGTCGACCGGAAGGACCTCGCCCTGAAGCACTGGTGCGAGGAACACGGAATCGCGCCGGAGCGCGTGCTCTACGCGGGCAACGACGTCAACGACCTGCCCTGCTTCGACCTGGTCGGCTGGCCGGTCGCCGTCGCCAGCGCCCACGACGTGGTGCGCGGCGCCGCCCGCGCGGTCACCTCCGCGCCCGGCGGCGCCGGCGCGATCCGCGAGATCGCCTCGTGGATCCTCGGAAAGGAACTCAACGCATCATGACCCCAGGCAACAACCGCCTCCGCACCTTCGGCGACCGTGTCGTGGGCCCCGGCCGGCCGGTCTACATCACCGGCGAGATCGGCATCAACCACAACGGCGACCTGGAGAACGCCTTCGCGCTCATCGACGCCGCCGTCGAGGCCGGCTGTGACGCGGTGAAGTTCCAGAAGCGGACGCCGGAGATCTGCACCCCGCGCGACCAGTGGGACATCGAGCGGGACACTCCGTGGGGCCGGATGACCTACATCGACTACCGTCACCGTGTGGAGTTCGGCGAGGAGCAGTACCGCGCCATCGACGAGTACTGCTCCAAGCGCGGCATCCAGTGGTTCGCCTCGCCGTGGGACACCGAGGCCGTCGCCTTCCTGGAGCGCTTCGACGTGCCGGCCCACAAGGTCGCCTCGGCCTCCCTGACGGACGACGAGCTGCTCCAGGCGCTGCGCGCCACCGGCCGGACGATCATCCTGTCCACCGGCATGTCCACGCCGAAGCAGATCCGCCACGCCGTCGAGGTCCTGGGCAGCGAGAACATCCTGCTCTGCCACGCCACCAGCACCTACCCGGCCCGCGCCGAGGAGCTGAACCTGCGCGTGATCCACACCCTGCAGGCGGAGTACCCGAACGTCCCGATCGGGTACTCGGGCCACGAGACCGGCCTGCAGACCACCCTGGCCGCCGTCGCGCTGGGCGCCACCTTCGTGGAGCGCCACATCACGCTGGACCGCGCCATGTGGGGCTCGGACCAGGCCGCCTCCGTCGAGCCCCAGGGCCTGACCCGCCTGGTGCGCGACATCCGTACGATCGAGACCTCCCTGGGCGACGGGGTCAAGCAGGTCTACGAGAGCGAGCTGGGGCCGATGAAGAAGCTGCGCCGGGTCAAGGGCGTCGTCGCCGAGCAGGAGGAGACCGGCTCGCGCCAGCAGGCCGCGCCGGCCACCGTCTGACCCGCCGCGCCACCCGCACACGGGCCGCGTACACCACGACCCACGCACCGACGGTCACAACGGGACGGAAACACCGCATGACTGACCCCCGGACGGAGACGCTTGCGTTCGCCGAGAGTCCGGTTCAGCTGCTCAATACGCTGGAGTGGGCCCACGTGTCCGGGCCGGCCGACCTGACGGTGGTCATCCTCCCGCCCCACGACCCGACGAGCCGGGGCCAGCTGCGCCGGATGGCACAGCTGGCCCGGGACTCCGGGTGCCGGGTCCTGTGGCGCGAGGCCAGGGGCGGCGCGGCCACGCCGACCCGCGCCCTGGCCGCGCTGGCGGGCCCGCTGCGCCGGGCCCGCCGGCTGGTCATCGGCGACCCGTTCTCGCACTACCTCCAGCTCCTGCTGTCCCTGGCCCCGCCCTGCGACGTCGTCGTGGTGGACGACGGGACGGCCACCATGGAGTTCACCGCGCAGCTCGCCCGCGGCGAGCGGCTGGTGCGCTGGCACCGGCCGGCCGCCCGCGGCCCGCGCGCCGTGCTCTTCTCGCCCGTCGCGCGCCGGGCCGTGCGCCGCCTCACGCCGGGGCCCGGGCGCACGGTGGAGGTATTCAGCGCGATGCCGGTGCGCCCGATGGAGGGCATCACCCTCACCGACAACACCTTCTCCTGGACGCGTTCCCGCTTTCCCGCCCCTCGTCTGACCGGCGGCGCCGACCTGGTCGGCACCTCGCTGGTGGAAACGGGCGTCCTGCAGGAGGAGCGCTACCTCGGCGCCGTCGCCGAGCTGGTCGAGCGGCACGGCGTCACCCGGTACTTCGCCCACCGCAAGGAGAGCGGCGAGAAGCTGCGCCGCCTCGCGCGCCACGCCCGGGTGGAGATCGTCCGCCCCGACCTGCCGCTGGAGCTGGTCGCCCGGCGCGGGCCCATCGGCTCCACCGTCCTCAGCTTCCCCTCCACCGTGGTCCACACCCTGCCCCGGGTGCTGGCCGGCACCGGTACCGAGGTCGTGGTCTGCGAGATCGCGGACGGCTGGTACACCGATCGCGTGACCGAGCGCGCCAGCGGCTTCCTCTCCGAGGTGACCAGCACGGCCCGCGCCCTGCGCGGCAGCGACGGCCGGCCCGCCGTGACCTGAGGTCGCGCTGACCTGAGCCCGCCGTGACCCCAGGCGTGAAACGGCGCGCCTGGGACGTGAGATGCGTCACGGCACACTCGGGGGCGCCCGGGGACAAATTGTCTGTCCTACCCCTTCGCGCGCCGCCCCATGCCGCCGCGCGCTCCGTCCCGCGTATGAACTTTGCGTTATCCAGGCCCGGTTGACAGCCGCCCGGGTCTAGTCTCGGTCACGTGAGTGATCTGCTGTCCCCCGAGTCCACCCCGACGACACTCGACGCGGTCGACGGAGCGCTGCGCGGCGAGCTGATCGCCTTCCGGCGGGACCTGCACATGCACCCGGAGCTGGGCAACCAGGAGGTCCGCACCACCGCCGTCCTGCGGGAGCGCCTGGAGCGCGCCGGCCTCGCCCCCCGCGTCCTCGACGGCGGCACCGGCCTGATCTGCGACATCCGCCCCGCCGGGGCCGAGGGCCCGCTCCTGGCGCTGCGCGCCGACATCGATGCGCTGCCGATCCCGGACACCAAGGACGTTCCCTACCGCTCCACCGTCCCCGGCCGCGCCCATGCCTGCGGCCACGACGTCCACACCACCGTGGTGCTCGGCGCCGGCCTGGTCCTCGCCCGCCTGGCCGGGCGCGGCCTGCTGCGCCGCCCGGTCCGGCTGCTCTTCCAGCCTGCCGAGGAGGTCCTGCCCGGCGGCGCCCAGGACGCCATCACCTCCGGCGCGCTGACCGGCGTCGGCCGCATCCTCGCCCTGCACTGCGACCCCAAGGTGGACGCCGGCCGCATCGGCGTCCGCGTCGGGCCCATCACCTCCGCCTGCGACCGGATCGAGGTCACCCTCTCCGGCCCCGGCGGCCACACCGCCCGCCCCCACCTGACCACCGACCTGGTCACCGCCGCCGCCCGCGTCGTCACGGACGTTCCCGCCCTGATCGCCCGCCGCGCGGACACCCGCTCCGGCATCGCCGTCACCTGGGGCCGCCTCACCACCGGGCACGCGCCGAACGTCATCCCGCAGACCGCGCAGCTCTCGGGCACCATGCGCTGCCTGGACCTGGCCGCCTGGCGCACCGCCCCCGACCTGGTGCACGCCGCCGTCGACGAGGTCGCCGCGCTGTGCCGCGCCAAGTCCGAGCTCCAGTACATCCGGGGCGTCCCGCCGGTGGTGAACGAGGAGGAGTCCACCGCGCTGCTCGTCTCCGCCATGACCGCCCGCTTCGGCGCGCAGGCCGTCACCGGGACGGAGCAGTCCCTGGGCGGCGAGGACTTCTCCTGGTACCTGGAGCACGTCCCCGGCGCCATGGCCCGCCTCGGCGTCCGGGCCCCCGGCGACGCCTCCGCCGCCCCCCGCGACCTGCACCAGGGCGACTTCGACGTGGACGAGCGGGCCATCGCGGTGGGCGTGGACCTGCTGACCGGGGCGGCGTTGCTGGAATGACGCCTTCATGTTGCGTCCACGTTGCCATCACACCGATCTGATAACGGGACGAACGAGGGACTACCGCGCGGGTCTACGCGCGTTACGATGCGCGCAACAGCGCCGTAAGAGGCGCTTTCGAACGGAAGGGAACGCCCTCTTGCGCCGCGTATCCAGGCTCGCAGCAACGGTCGCCGCAACGGCCGTCCTCGCGCTCACCGCCAGCGCCTGTGGAGAGAGCTCCACGGAGAACAACGACCCCCCGGAGGACCGCGGGGCCGCGATCGCCTTCGACGTCGGAGGCCGCAACGACCACTCGTTCAACGAGGCCGCCGCCCGCGGCGGGGACCGCGCCGCGGATGAGTTCGGCATCGAGGTCGCATACGAAACCGCGGAGAACGGCGAGACCAACGCCGACCGTGTGCAGCGCCTGACCTCCCTCGCCGAGGCCGGCCACAACCCGGTCATCGGCGTCGGCTTCCTCTACGCGGACGCCGTGGCCGAGGCCGCCGAGCAGTTCCCCGAGACCACCTTCGGCGTCGTGGACGCCGCCCCCGAGGGCGACAACATCTACGGCATGACCTTCGCCGAGCACGAGGGCTCCTACCTCGCCGGCGTGGCCGCCGCCCTGACCACCGAGACCGGCCGGGTCGGCTTCATCGGCGGCGTGCAGAACACGCTGATCGGGAAGTTCCAGGCGGGCTTCGAGCAGGGCGTCGAGGACACCAACCCGGACGTCGAGGTCGAGGTCAACTACCTCTACCGCGACGACGACCGCGGCTTCAACGACTCGGCCCGCGCCGCGCAGCAGGCCGACGGCATGCTCGGCCGCGACGTGGACGTCATCTACACGGCGGCCGGCTCCTCCGGCCAGGGCTCCATCGAGCAGGTCGCCGGCGTCGAGGGCGCGTGGGCGATCGGCGTGGACTCCGACCAGTACCAGCAGCCGGGCCTGGCCGAGTACCGCGACTCCATCCTCACCTCGGTGGTCAAGGGCGTGGACGTGGCCGTCTACTCCCTGATCGAGAGCGTCGTCGACGAGGACCCGCTGTCCGGCCACCACGAGTACACGCTGGCCGAGAACGGCGTCTCCCTGGCCACGTCCGGCGGCTTCATCGACGGCATCGCCGAGGAGATCGACGCCGCCGCCCAGCGCATCGTCAACGGCGAGGTCGAGGTCCGCGACACCCCGTAGCCTCGGGCCGGCCGGGCCCTGGCCACCGGCTCCCCGGCGGGGCCTCCCGGCCGGAGGGCGGTGGCTCGTCCGGCCGGCACGGCTGGCAGCTCCAGCCGGGACCGCCCCGGCTCTCGCCGGGGCGGTCCCGGGCGGTCTGTCGGAAGGCGCCTGACCAGGGGCCCGGGCCCTCGGGCCGGCGAGCCCGCCGGGGCGTGGGAGCCCCCCGCGGGGGCCGCGTGCGGGCCGCGTCAGCGGGTAGCGTGCAGAACGGCCCCACGCAGTCCTGAACCATCCATCGCAGGAGTGTGCGTCATCGCAGCCACCAGCAGCCCGCCGCCCCCGGAGGCCCCGGCCGTCGCGCTGCGCGGGATCACCAAGCGCTTCCCCGGCGTCGTGGCCAACCACGACATCGACATCACCGTCCGCCGCGGCACCGTCCACGCCCTCGTCGGGGAGAACGGCGCCGGCAAGTCCACGCTGATGAAGATCCTCTACGGGATGCAGCGCCCGGACGAGGGCACCATCGCCGTGGACGGCGAGCAGGTCTCCTTCCGCAGCCCCGCCGACGCCATCGCCCGCGGCATCGGGATGGTCCACCAGCACTTCATGCTGGCCGACAACCTCACGGTCCTGGAGAACGTCGTCCTCGGCGCCGAGCGCGCCCACGGCATCGGTGCCGCCGCCCGCCGCCGCATCACCGAGCTGTCCGACACCTACGGCCTGGGAGTGCGCCCCGACGCGCTGGTGGAGGAGATCGGCGTGGCCGACCGGCAGCGCGTGGAGATCCTCAAGGTCCTCTACCGCGGCGCCCGCACGCTGATCCTGGACGAGCCGACGGCCGTCCTCGTGCCGCAGGAGGTGGACGCGCTCTTCCGCAACCTGCGCGGCCTGACCTCCGAGGGCCTGACGGTCCTGTTCATCTCGCACAAGCTGGGCGAGGTCCTGTCCGTGGCCGACGAGGTCACCGTCATCCGCCGCGGCACCACCGTCGGCACCGTGGCCCCCGATCAGACCACGCCCAAGCAGCTCGCCGAGCTGATGGTCGGCAGCGAGCTGCCCGTGCCGGAGACCCGCGAGTCCACCGTCACCGACCAGCCGATGCTCACCGTCTCCGGCCTGCATCTCTCGGGCCGCGACTCCGACGGCCTGCTGCGCGAGGTGCTGGCGGACATCGAGTTCACCATCCACCGCGGCGAGGTGCTGGGCATCGCCGGCGTGGAGGGCAACGGCCAGGCCGAGCTGGTCGAGGCCATCATGGGCATCCGCCGCCCCGACGGCGGCACCGTCACCCTGGACGGCCAGGACATCTCCCAGGCCCCCACCCGCCGCCGCCGCGAGGGCGGCATCGGCTACATCCCCGAGGACCGGCACCGCCACGGCCTGCTGCTGGAGGCGCCGCTGTGGGAGAACCGCATGCTCGGCCACGTCACCGAGCCGCCCAGCAGCCGCGGCCCCTGGCTGACGGCCCGCGACGCGCGGCGCGACACCGAGCGCATCGTCGCGGAGTACGACGTGCGCACCCCCGGCATCGAGGTGACGGCCGGCTCCCTCTCCGGCGGCAACCAGCAGAAGCTGATCATCGGCCGCGAGATGAGCCACCACCCCAAGGTGCTGATCGCCGCTCACCCCACGCGCGGCGTGGACGTCGGCGCCCAGGCCCAGATCTGGGACCAGATCCGGCAGGCCCGCCGCGAGGGCCTGGCCGTGCTGCTGATCTCGGCCGACCTGGACGAGCTGATCGGCCTGTCCGACTCCCTGCGGGTGATGTACCGCGGGCGGCTGGTCGCCGAGGCGGACCCGGCGGCCGTCACCCCCGAGGAGCTGGGCACCGCGATGACCGGCGCGGCGGGCCGTGCCGACGACGCCCCGGCCACGGACGTTCCGTCCGGTAACGCCCCGGCCGACGAGGCCGCACCCACCGCGAGCGAGGAGGAGGGGACGGCCGATGAGCAGGAGCGCTAACGGCCCGCTGCGCCGCGTCGACCGGGAGAAGGTGGTCCTCGGGCTGGCCGCCCCCGTGCTGGCGCTGGTGCTGGCCCTGGCCGTCATCTGCCTGGTGATGGCCGCCACCGGGGACAACGCCTTCCGCGCCTTCGGGATCATGGCCGACTACGGCTCGAAGAGCGACAGCCAGGTCCACATCATCAACCGGGCCATCCCGTACTACCTCTCCGCGGCGGCCGTGGCCATCGGCTTCCGGATGAACCTCTTCAACATCGGCGTCGAGGGCCAGTACCTGGTGGCGGCCTTCTTCGCCGCCGCGGTCGGCGGCGCGCTCGCCTGGCCCGGGGTGATCCAGATCCCGCTGATCCTGCTGACCGCCGTGTTCTGCGGCGCGGTCTGGTCGGGCATCGCGGGCGTGCTGAAGGCCACGCGCGGCGTCAGCGAGGTCATCACGACGATCATGCTGAACGCGGTGGGCACGCTGCTGATCGCCTACTTCCTCCAGCAGGGCCGCCTCGCCGAGCGCGAGGAGAACATCCTCCAGACCCCGGACATCCCGGACTCCAGCTTCTTCTTCGAGTTCCCGACCACCCCGGTGGCCCTCCACGGAACGCTGGTGCTGGCCGTGGCCGTCGGGCTCGCGTACTGGCTGGTGCTGGGCCGCACCCGATTCGGGTTCGACCTGCGCGCGGTCGGCCGTTCCGAGCCCGCCGCCGAGGCCAGCGGCGTCAGCGTCAAGCGCACGGTGATCACCGCGATGGTGCTCTCCGGCGCGGTCGCCGGCCTGGTGGGCATGCCCGCCCTGCTGAACGACGCGGGCACCTACAGCAACGCCTTCCCCGCCGGCTTCGGCTTCACCGGCATCGCCATCGCCCTCCTGGGCCGCAACCACCCGGTCGGGATGGCGCTCGCGGCCCTGCTGTGGGCGTTCCTCGAACACACCAGCATCCGGCTGGACCGCGAGGGCTTCGACCAGGAGATCGTCGGCGTGATGCAGGGCATCATCGTCCTGTCCGTGGTCATCGCCTACGAGGTCGTCCGGCGCTGGGGCCTGCGGCGCCAGCAGCGGCTGGTCGGCGAGCGCCTCGCCGGCCAGGCCCGTCCCTCCGGCAGCGACGACCCGGCGGAGGTCTCCGCATGAGTTCCAACCTCTCGACCTTGACCGACCGTGTCCGGCCCCGCGGCCGGGTCGAGGAGGGCCGCCGCCGCGGGCCCCGCCTCCCGGTCGTCCTCCTGCTGCTGGCCGGGGCGCTGCTGCTGCTGTCCGTGGTGCGGGCGGTCACCGACCAGCAGAGCGTGACCTCGCCCGACCAGTGGGGGGCCGCCCTGACCGTGGCCGCCCCGATCGCGCTGGCCGGCCTCGGCGGCCTGTGGGCGGAGCGGGCCGGGGTGATCAACATCGGCCTCGAAGGCATGATGATCCTGGGCCTGTTCACGGCCGGGGCCGTCGGCTGGCAGTACGGCCCCTGGGCCGCGGTCGCCGCCGGCGTGGCGGGCGGGGCGCTCGGCGGGCTGCTGCACGCCGTGGCCACCGTCTCCTTCGGCGTGGACCACATCGTCTCCGGCGTGGCGATCAACATCTCGGTGCCCGGGATCGTGCAGTACCTCGCCAAGCTGTGGTTCGCGGCCGAGGGCAGCGAGGCCGCGGCCCGCGGCGGCACGGACGGCGAATCGCCGCAGATGGAGCGGATGGAGCCCTTCTCGGTGCCGGGCCTGTCCGGGTGGCTGGGAGATCTGGACGAACGCGACTGGTTCCTCGTCTCGGACGCGGCCGGCATCCTGCGGGCCGCCGTGCACGAGGTGTCCTGGCTGACGCTGATCACCGTGCTGCTCTTCGTCGGCTCCTACCTGGTGCTGTGGCGCTCGGCGTTCGGCCTGCGGCTGCGCTCCTGCGGCGAGAACCCGGAGGCGGCCGAGTCCCTGGGCGTCAACGTCTACCTCTACAAGTACGCGGCGCTGATCGTCTCCGGCGGCCTGGCCGGGCTCGGCGGCGGCTACCTGGCCGTGCTGGTGCGCCGGTACCTGGAGGGCCAGGCCGACGGCCGCGGCTACCTGGGCCTGGCGACGATGATCTTCGGCAACTGGCGCCCGGCCGGAGTCGCCTCGGGCGCGGGCCTGTTCGGCTTCATGGACGTCCTCCAGACCCGCGACCCCTCCGTGGTGCACGCGATGCTGCTGCTGTTCGCGCTGGCGCTGCTGTCGTACGTGGGCTGGCTGCTCTACCGCGGCCGGCGGACGGCGGCCCTGACCACGGGCGCCATCGGCGGCCTGCTGTGGGTCTGGTACGCGGTCACCGACTCGCTGCCGCCCGAGCTGGTCGAGGCCATCCCCTACCTGACGACGCTGCTGGTGCTGACGCTGTTCGCGCAACGCCTGCGCCCGCCCAAGGCCATCGGCCGGCGCTATCGCCGGGGTGAGGGCGGATGAGCGCGCCGGTCGCCTCGGCGGCGTACGAGGACGCGGACTGGGCGCGGCTGCGCGCCGCGGCGCGCGAGGCGATGGAACGCGCCTACGCGCCGTACTCGAACTACCGGGTGGGCGCCGCCGCCCGCGTGGACGACGGCCGGATCGTCAGCGGCTGCAACGTGGAGAACGCCTCCTACGGCCTCTCCCTGTGCGCCGAGTGCGGCCTGGTGTCCGCGCTCCACGCCACCGGCGGCGGGCGGCTGACGCACTTCACCTGCTGCAACGCCGCGGGCGAGGTCATCACCCCCTGCGGTCGCTGCCGCCAGCTCCTGATGGAACACGGCGGCCCCGGCCTGTGGCTCCAGACCCCGGAGGGCCCGCGCACCCTGGGCGAACTCCTCCCGCAGTCCTGGCGGTTGGACCACCCGGTGCCCCCGGACGCCGACGCGGCCGGTGCCTGAACCCCGGCCGCGGCCCAGGGCGTCGCCCCGCCGCGGCGGCCGGGCGCGCCGAAGGACACCGAGACAGTGAGGACCCCGCAACACCCCATGGACGCGATCACCATCATCCGCGCCAAGCGCGACGGCCACGCCCTGACCCCGGAGCAGATCGACTGGGTCGTCGCGGCCTACACCGCGGGCGAGGTGGCCGACGAGCAGATGTCCGCGCTGGCCATGGCCATCCTGCTCAACGGCATGACCCGCCCCGAGATCGCCCGCTGGACCGCCGCCATGATCGCCTCCGGCGACCGGATGGACTTCTCCTCCCTGCCGCTGCCCACCACGGACAAGCACTCCACGGGCGGCGTCGGCGACAAGATCACCCTGCCCCTGGCCCCCCTCGTCGCCGCCTGCGGCGCCGCCGTCCCGCAGCTCTCCGGCCGGGGCCTTGGCCACACCGGCGGCACGCTGGACAAGCTGGAGTCCATCCCCGGCTGGCGCGCGCGCCTGAGCGGCCCCGAGATGCTGGGCGTTCTCCGCGAGGCCGGCGCCGTGATCTGCGCCGCGGGGGAGGGCCTGGCCCCGGCCGACCGGAAGCTGTACGCGCTGCGGGACGTGACCGGCACCGTGGAGTCCATCCCGCTGATCGCCTCCTCGATCATGTCGAAGAAGATCGCCGAGGGCACCGGCGCGCTGGTCCTGGACGTGAAGGCCGGCTCGGGGGCGTTCATGAAGACGGAGGCCGACGCCCGCGAACTGGCCGAGACCATGGTCGAGATCGGCGCCGACCACGGCGTGCGCACCGTCGCCCTGCTGACCGGCATGTCGACGCCGCTGGGCCTGACCGCGGGCAACGCCCTGGAGGTGCGCGAATCGGTGGAGGTGCTGGCCGGCGGCGGCCCGGCGGACGTCGTGGAGCTGACCCTGGCCCTGGCCCGCGAGATGCTGGACGCGGCCGGCCTGAAGGACGCCGACCCGGAGCGGGCGCTGGCGGACGGCTCGGCGATGGACCACTGGCGCCGGATGATCTCCGCCCAGGGCGGCGACCCGGACGCCCCCCTGCCCACCGCCCGCGATACGCACACCCTGGCCGCCCCCGCCACCGGCGTGCTGGCGGAGCTGGACGCGTACGCGGTCGGCGTGGCCGCCTGGCGCCTGGGCGCGGGCCGCAGCCGCAAGGAGGACCCCGTCCAGGCGGGCGCGGGCGTGGAGTTGCACGCCAAGCCGGGCGACCGGGTGACCGAGGGCGCCCCGCTGCTGACGTTGCACACCGACACCCCCGAACGCTTCGGCGCCGCCCTCGCTGAGCTGACGGACGGGGGCGCGTTCCGGATCGTCCCCGAGGGCGCGCCCGCGCCGGAGGTGCGTCCGGTCGTCCTCGGGCGGATTTCCTGACGCTTCGAAACGTTCACGGACAAGCCTCGTCCGACTGTCTGTAATGTCGGAATTTTTGCCATGATCGTTCCCGATGGCTAGTACCCTGAAGAACGGTTTCGGCGGATCGGCACGGCAGGAGGTGATGCTGCGATGCGCAGTGAACCTCCCAGTCATCCCCCGCGCCGCGCCTCCCCGCCCAGGTTCTGACGCCGCCTGGGGCGGCAGGCGTGTGCGCGCACCTCGGATGCCCGTGACCGCCTTCCGATCCCCGGGGGATGCCTCGCCATGACCCACCTGCCCGCGCTGCTGGAGGAGCACGACCTCGCCGGCGCGCTGGAGTGGCTGGAGACCCAGCCGCCCTACGCGATCGCCGACGAGATCGCCCGCATGGACGCCGTCGAGTCCGTCATCACCTTCCGCCTGCTGGACAAGGACCGCGCCCTCGAGGTCTTCGAGGAGCTGGAGCCCGTGGACCAGCAGCAGATCCTGGAGGGCCTGCGCGACCAGGCGTTCCGCGATCTGGTCGAGAACATGGACCCCGACGACCGGGCCCGGATGCTGAAGGAGGCCCCGGCCAAGGTCGCCAAGCGGGTCCTGGCCGGCCTCTCCGCGCACGAACGCCAGATGACCGCCGCCCTGCTCGGCTACCCCGAGGGCTCGGTCGGCCGTTACATGACCCCCGAGACGGTTGCCCTCCCCGACGACCTGACGGTGGGCCAGGCCCTGGAGGTCGTCCGCCGCCGGGGCGGCCAGGCCGAGACGATCTACACCCTGCCGGTGGTCGACCGCAGCCGCCGCCTGAAGGGCATCGTCGAGCTGCGCGAGCTGGTGCTCAGCGAGCCGGAGGCCATGGTCGCCACCCTGGTGGTCACCGAGCCGCCCAAGTCCCGGGCCACCGACCGCGCCGAGGACGCGGCCCGCCTGATGCGCGAGACCAACGTCCTCGACCTGCCCGTCGTGGACAGCGAGGACCGCCTCGTGGGCCTGCTGACCAGCGACGACGCCTTCGAGGTCATCGAGGCCGCCGACACCGAGGACGTCGCCCGCCAGGCGGGCGCGGAGCCGCTGGAGCGGCACTACATGTCGGCCGGCGTCTTCCAGCTCTCCCGCACGCGGATGCTGTGGCTGCTCCTGCTGCTGGTCGCAGCGACCCTCACCGTCTCGGTGACCCAGATGTACGAGGGCGAGCTGAACGCCGTCACCGACCTGGCCCTGTTCGTGCCGCTGCTCATCGGCACCGGGGGCAACGCCGGGGCGCAGGCCGCCACGGCCGCGGTCCGCGCGCTGGCGGTCGGCGAGGTCCGCACCGGCGACCTGCTGAAGGTGGTCTGGCGCGAGTGCCGCACCGGCCTGCTCCTGGGCTGCATGCTGGCCGTCGTCGGCTTCGCCGTCGGCTCCTTCTTCGTCGGCCTCGACGTGGCCGCCGTGGTCGGCATCACCCTCGTCGCCATCTGCGCCTGGGCCTCCACGGTCGGCGGCACGATGCCCCTCCTGGCCAAACGCCTCCGCATCGACCCGGCCGTCGTCTCGGCCCCCATGGTCACGACCCTGGTGGACGCCACGGGCCTGGTCATCTACTTCACGATCGCCCAGGTGGTGCTGGGGATCTGAGCGCGCCGCCGGGTCGCGGCCGGAAGTGCCGCGACCTCTGCACTACCCCAGGGGTCCGGTGTACGGTGGGGGGCGTGACTACCCCCAGCGAGGAGCTTCCCTTCACGGAGTTCATCCAGCGGCCCACGGCCGCGACCGGGCGGCTCAGTTCCGTCCGGGCGCTGCGCCTGCGGCGGCGGGATGCCGATGATCTCGTGGTGATGCGCGCCGAGCGGGCCGATCGGGAGGGCGAGGTCGTCGACTTCACGGCCCGGCTGCTCGTCTCCCTGCTGCACAGGGAGGGCGGGGCGGGGCTGGTGGAGTCGGTCCTTCCCGAAGTTCTGCCCTGGGTGCGCTTCCTTCCCGACGCCGATATCGGGGTCTTCGCGGCCGAGCTGGCCGAGATCGCCTTCGCCGCCGCGGCCCTGGGGAACACCGGGCCGGTGGCGCAGCTGCTGGTCGAGTGGCAGCACACCGCCGAGGTGCACGCCGACCCCGAGCTGCACGCCTGGCTGTCCCGGCCGAGCGGCCAGGACTACGGCCCGGCCCTGCCCCCCGAGGACGGCCAGTGACCCCTAAGCGGGGCGAGCGCGCGGCACCGCCGCCGCTCCCGGAGGAGTTCGACGTCCGCTTCGACAACGCCGAGAGCGCCAAGGGCTGGGAGGAGCTGGCCCGTTCGGCGCCGGGCAACCTCCGCCGGGCGTTCGACGCCATCCGGGCGCAGCCCCGTCCCGTCCCGCCCACGCCGCGGCACCACCCGCTGCGCGGCAGCCTCGGGCGGGTCGCGCGGCGGGGCGTTCTCCTGGAGCAGTGGCAGGTCGAGGTCACCGCCGGCGGCCGCGTCTGTTATCTCGTCGACGACGAGGCCCGCACCGCCTGGATCACCTACGCGGGCACGCGCCACCCCAAGGCCACCGACGCCTGACGGCGGTCACCCGCACCCGCCCGGCCCTCCGGGGCGGGTGCGGGGAGGCAGGAGGGGCACCAGCAGGAGCGACGTGGCGATGAGGACGCCGCCGGCCAGGAAGGCGCGGGCATAGCCCTCGGCGGGGGTGCCGGAGGTGGCGGCGGCCGAGAGGAGGGACAGGCCCAGGACCGCGCCGATCTGGCGGGAGGTGTTGATCAGGCCCGCCACCGCGCCCGCGTCCGCGGGCGGCGCCCCGGCCGTGGCCGTCTCCGTCAGGGGCGTCAGCATCAGCCCCACGCCCGCCGCCATCGGCAGCGCCGGCAGGGCCACGGTGGCGACGTACCCCCCGCCCTCCGCCAGCACCGCCCCCTGCCACAGGAAGCCCGCCGCCATCAGCACCCCGCCCGCCACCACCATCGACCGGCCGCCGAAGCGGGCCATCAGCGCGGGCGCAAGCTGGGACCCGGTGATCACCCCGGCCGTGTGCGGCAGGAAGGCGAGCCCCGTCTCGACGGCGCTGTAGCCCAGGACGTTCTGCATGTAGAGCGTCAGGAAGTACCACATCGCGAAGCTGCCGGTCATCGCGATCAGCGTGATCAGGTTGCCCACCGCCACGCTGCGGACCCGGAAGAGGCGCGGCGGCATCAGCGGGTCGCGCCCGCGCGCCTCCACCGCCACGAACGCCGCCAGCGCCACCGGCCCGCCCAGCAGCGGCACCAGCGTCTCGGGCGAGGACCACCCCGCCGTCTCCGTGCCGGTGATCCCGTACGCCAGCGCGGCCACGCCCCCGGTGACCAGCGCCGCCCCGGGCAGGTCGAGCGCGGGGCGCGCGGCACGTCCGTTGCCCGGTTCGCGCAACGCCACGAGCACCAGCGCGCCCACCAGCAGCCCGACCGGGACGTTGATCAGCAGCACCCAGCGCCAGGAGGCCCAGTCGGTCAGCGCCCCGCCGATCAGGCCGCCCGCAGCGCCCCCGGCCGCGCCGGTGGCCGTCCAGGCGGCGATGGCCCGGGTGCGGGCGCGGCCCTCGGGCAGCGTGGCGGTGATCAGGGACAGCGTGACCGGCGCGAGCACGGCCGCGCCGACGCCCTGCGCGGTCCGGGCGGCGATCAGCGCGCCGCCGCCGCCCGCGAGCCCCCCGGCCAGGCTGGAGGCGGTGAACAGGCCAAGGCCCGCCAGGTAGACCGGCTTGCGCCCGAAGAGGTCCGAGGCCCGGCCGCCCAGCAGCAGGAAGCCGGCGAACGTCAGCGCGTAGGCGTTGACCACCCACTGCAGGCCGGCGGCGCTCAGGTCGAGGTCGTCGCGGATGCCGGGCAGCGCGACGTTGACCACGGAGACGTCGAGCACGACGAGGAACTGCCCGACGCAGGAGGCCAGGAGGACCGGCCAGACGCGGGCGGTACCCGGGTTCGGCGGAACGCTGGTGGTGGGGCGGGTTCGGCTCATGGCTGCCATCGTGCGCCCCCGCGCGCGCTCCCCGGATCAGGCCCGCGGACGAGGCACGGCCGGGCCGTCCGTCCTAGGGCCGTCGGTCCTCGGGCCGTCCGCCCCCGCCGCGCGGCGGCAGCTCGCCGCGACCGTGTCCGCGAACGCCCGCGCCGGCGGGCTGAGCGCGTCCCAGCGCCGCACGGCCCACCCCGCGGCCAGCGGCGGCAGGTCCGGGATCGGGACGAACCGCACCTGCGGGTGCCCCGGCCCCCGCCAGCCGGGCAGCTCGGGGACGACGGCGTGGCCCAGGCCCAGCTCGGCCAGCAGGATCGCGGTGTCCCAGTCGGCCACGCCGGTGTCCGAGGTGGGGTGGACGTCCCACTCCGCGAAGAACGCGTCCAGCCGCGCCCGCGAGGAGGACTTCCGCGGCAGCCGGATGTGCCGCACGCCCCGCAGGTCCGCCGGGTCGATCCGGGGCCGCTCGGCCAGCGGGTCGTCGGCCCGCACCGCCAGCACCCACGGCAGCTCCACGACCGGCCGCTGCTCGATGCCGCGCACCGGCTCGGAGATGGTGATCCACGCCAGGTCCAGGTCGTGCGCGGCCAGCGCGGCGAAGCAGCCGCTGCTGGAGTTCTCCGTGCGGAACTCCAGGCTGACCGAGGGGAACGCCCGCCGGAACGCCACCACCCCCTCCGACATGAAGTGCCGCACGGTCGTCGCCCCCGTGGTCACCCGGACCGAGCCGCCCTCCCCGCGGGCCAGCTCCTGGAGGCGGCGCAGAGCCAGATCCAGCCCGCCGATGCCCTCGGCCGCGGCGGCGCTGAGCACCCGCCCGGCCTGGGTGGGAACGACGCCGCGCGGCAGGCGTTCCAGCAGGGCCAGGCCCAGCTCCCGCTCCAGCCGCTTCACGTGCTGGCTGACCGCGGACTGGGTGCAGGACAGCTCGCGGGCCACGGCACTGAGGCTGCCGGAGCGGCAGACGGCGACGAAGACGCGCAGATCGTCGAGGGTCACGGGTCAAACCCTAAGTGATACCTGGGAGATGCATCAGAAAGAGCGAGGATTGACTAGGGGTTCGCGAGGGCGCACGATCGAGACGGGCCCCGGGCGGCAACCCGTCCACCGCCTCGCGCAGTCCGGACAAGGCGCGGGCGCTGGACGGGTGCCGACCTCAGGAGCGACCACGAGGAGGTCGGTCGATGGACGGGCGGTCGAGCGTTGCCCCGGCCGGCGCGGGGCGCGCGGTGACGCTGCTGCGCGGGCTCGGAGCCGAGGAGCTGAAACACCCGGGCGGCACGCTGCTCGCCCACTGCCAACGGGTGCAGGAGCGCCTCGGGCGCTGGGGCGCCCGGCCGGCCCTTCAACTGGCGGGCCTGTGCCACGCGTTCTACGGCACGGACGGCTTCCCCACGGCGTTGCTGCCGCTGGAGCGACGGCCGCAGCTCGCGGCGTTGATCGGCATCGAGGCCGAGAGCCTCGTCTACCTCTACGCGGGCTGCGACCGGCGCGCGACGTACCCGGCGCTGCCGAGCGAGGACGGCGCCTTCCGCGACCGCTTCACCGGCCAGACGTTCGTCCCCAGTCCCCGCAGGCGCCGCGACTTCGCCGAACTGACCGCCGCCAACGAGCTGGACATCGCCGCCTCCGACCCCGCCCTCCACGCCCGCTGGTCCCACGACCTCCTGGCCCTCTTCACCCGTCTCCGCCCCCTCCTGACCGACCCGGCCTGGCGCGACTGCCGCACCCTCCTGACCCCGACGGCGCGGTAGGGCCTGCGGCCGGCCACCCCGGGAGACGGCGGTTCGAGGTTTCCCGCCGGGCCGCCCCTGGCCGGCGGCGGCTCGGGCCACCCTTGGGAACGCCGTGGCTTCGCCGCACCCGGCGGCCCGGGTTCAACGGCCCCGCGGCCGATCGCGGCCGGCTGGGTGGCTGGCCCGGCAGGGGGCCGGGTCGGGTGCGGCGGCGGGCCTGCCGCTCTCGGTCCCACCCGTGGCCCCGCAGGGGCAGGGGCGCGTCGGTCCGGCCTCCCGGCCTCCCGGCCGCCGGGCCGGGGCGCGGGACGCGCGCCCGCGCGCCGGGCACGCGCCGCGAACCCCGAGGGGGCTCGCGGCTATGCCGCCTTCGCCAGGGTCACGCGGGCGCGGTGCGTGGCGTACAGGGTGATCGCGGCCGTCAGCAGCAGGGCCGTGGTCGCGAAGAGGACCAGGCCGTTCCAGCCCGCGTGGCGGAAGACGGAGGCGCCGAGCGTGCCGCCGAGGCTGGAGCCGAGGTAGTAGGCGACCTGGTAAAGGGCGGAGGCCTGTGCCTTGCCGTGGGCCGCGGTCCGGCTCACCGAGCCGGAGGCCACCGCGTGGCCGAAGAAGAATCCGGCCGTGATCAGCACCAGGCCCGCCAGGACCGCCGCCAGGTGGTCGGCCAGGCTGAGCAGCAGGCCGGCCGTGGCCGTGGCCGTCGCCGCGTAGAGCGCGCCGCGCCGCCCCAGGCGCTCCAGCAGCGGCCCGGTGGCCGAGGAAGAGACCGTCCCCACCAGGTAGATGACGAAGACCGAGCCCGCCAGGCCCGCCGAGAGCCCGAAGGGCTCGGCCACCAGCCGGAATCCGATCACCGTGTAGACCGCGCTGAAGGCCGCCATCAGCAGCATGCCGATCGCGTACAGCCGCAGCAGCAGCGGGCGCGCCAGGTGGTCGCGGACGGTGCGCAGCACCAGCCGGGGGCGCAGGGAGGCGGGCGTGAAGTTGCGCGCGCGGGGCAGCAGCAGCCGGTAGACAACGGCCGCGGCCAGGGCGAGCGCGGCGACCGCGGCCAGCGCCGCGCGCCAGCCGAAGCCCTCCGAGACCCAGCCCGTCAGCACCCGGCCGGTCATCCCGCCCACGCTGTTGCCCGCGATGAAGAGCCCGACCGAGCCCACCGTGGCGCGGGCGTCGGCCAGCTCCTCGGAGAGGTAGGCCACGGCGGAGGCGGGTATCCCGGCGATGGCCGCGCCCTGGAGGGCGCGCAGCGCGACGAGCGTGCCGAGGTCGGGCGCGAAGGGGATCACCGCGGCCAGGCCCACGGCGACGGCGACCGAGACGGTCATCGTCTGCCGCCGCCCGAACCGCTCCGAGAGCGCGCTCAGCGGCAGCACGGCGGCGGCCAGCCCGATGGTCGTGGCGGAGACGGTCCAGCTCGCCCGGTCGGGTCCGACGGCGAACTCTGCCGCGATGTCGGGCAGGAGGGCCTGGGTGGAGAAGAGCAGGGCGAAGGTGGCCATGCCGATGGCGAACAGCGCGAGGTTGATGCGCAGTCGCGAAGACAGGCGGGGGAAACGGCCGGAGCGGGTGGGCATGGACGAGGTGGCGGTCCCCGCGGTGGCGGGAACCCCCGTTGTTGCGGTGGGCATGCCGCAAACGTACGGCGCCGCATTTCATGCGTCCAATGCATGAAGATGCCATAATCCATGCACCAGCGCATAAGGCGAGGCAGGGGACGGGCATGTCACGACCGCGTCATGAAAACGACAACCCGGCAACGCCCGACTCCTGGGCCGCCCTCCTCGCCCCCCGCCTGGCCCACTTCGCCGCCGTCGCCCGCCACGAGCACATCACCCAGGCCGCCCGCGACCTCGCCGTCCCCCAGCCCACCGTCTCCCGCGCCGTGGCCCGCCTGGAGGCCGACCTCGGCGTCGCGCTGCTGGCCCGCCACGGCCGCGCCGTCTCCCTCACGCCCGCGGGCCGGGCGTTCGCCCGCTCCGTCGAGCGGGCGCTGGGCGAGGTCACCCGCGCCGCCGAGGCCATCCGCTCCGACGCCGACCCCTCCGCCGGCAAGGTCGCCTTCGGCTTCCTCCACACCATGGGCCCCGAGACCGTCCCCGAGCTGCTGCGCGCCTTCCGCGCCGACCACCCCCGCGTCCGCTTCTCCCTGATCCAGAGCTACGGCGAGGACATGATCGAACGCATGCGGGCCGGCGAGCTGGACCTGTGCCTCACCTCCCCGGTGCCCGACGCCCCCGACCTGGACACCCGCCGCCTGGACGAGCAGCGCCTGCACCTGGTCGTCCCCGCCGACCACCGCCTGGCCGCCCGCCGCCGCGTGCGCCTGGCCGAGGCGGCGGAGGAGCCGTTCGTCACCCTGGAACCCGGCTACGGCCTGCGCCGGCTGACCGAGGCGCTGTGCGAGCAGGCCGGGTTCCGCCCCCGCGTGGCCTTCGAGGGCGAGGAGCCCGAGACGCTGCGCGGCCTGGTCGCCGCCGGCCTGGGCGTCGCCCTGCTCCCGCCGCCCACCGTGCCGCGCCCCGGCGTGCGCGAGCTGACCGTCACCGCCCCCCGGGCCGTCCGCGAGATCGGCGTGGCCTGGGTCGCCGGGCACCCCGATACCCGCCCGGTCGCCGAGTTCAAGCGCTTCCTGCTGGGCCGCCGCGGACGCCTCGCCCTGGCCGTCCAGCACCCGGCGGAGACCTGAGGCCGGGAACCGGACCGGCTGCGGAATTCCCCCGCCCTCTACGCGCGTAGGCGCTACAGTGCCACCGTGACGACTCTCCCGCCCGACGCCCCGCCCCCGCCCACGCCCGACCAGATCCTGCGCGCCCCCAAGGTCCTCCTCCACGACCACCTCGACGGCGGCCTGCGCCCGGCCACCGTCGTCGAACTGGCCGCCGAGCAGGGCTACGACCGGCTCCCCGAGACCGACCCGGCGCGCCTGGCCGACTGGTTCCGCGCCTCCGCCGACTCCGGCTCCCTGGTGCGCTACCTGGAGACGTTCACGCACACCGTCGGCGTCATGCAGACCCCCGAGGCCCTGGCCCGCGTCGCCGCCGAGTGCGTCCTGGACCTGGCCGCGGACGGCGTCGTCTACGCCGAGATCCGCTACGCCCCCGAGCAGCACCAGGAGCGCGGCCTGCGCCTGGAGGAGGTCGTCGAGGCGGTCAACGAGGGACTGCGGGAAGGGGAGCGCCGCGCCGCCGCCGGGGGCCGCCGCGTCCGCGCGGGCGCACTGCTGACCGCCATGCGGCAGGCCGCCCGCGCCCTGGAGATCGCCGAGCTGGCCAACCGCTACCGCGACGCGGGCGTGGTCGGTTTCGACATCGCGGGCCCCGAGGCCGGGTTCCCGCCCACCCGCTCGCTGGACGCCTTCGAGTTCCTCAAGCGGGAGAACAACCACTTCACCATCCACGCCGGCGAGGCCTTCGGCCTCCCCTCCATCTGGCAGGCCCTCCAGTGGTGCGGCGCCGACCGGCTCGGCCACGGCGTGCGCATCATCGACGACATCGAGGTCCGCGAGGACGGTTCGGTGAGCCTGGGCCGGCTCGCCGCCTACGTCCGCGACAAACGCATCCCGCTGGAGCTGTGCCCGACCTCCAACATCCAGACCGGTGCCGCCCCCTCCTACGCCGAGCACCCGATCGGCCTGCTCCGCCGTCTGGGCTTCCGCGCCACCGTCAACACGGACAACCGGCTGATGAGCGATACGAGTATGAGCCGCGAATTCACCCAGCTGGTCCGGACATTTCACTACACACTGGACGACCTTCAGTGGTTCACGGTCAATGCGATGAAATCCGCGTTCATTCCTTTCGATGAACGTCTCGCCATGATCGGTGACGTCATCAAGCCCGGTTACGCGGCGTTGCGCTCCGAATGGCTGTTCCGCCGGGAGGCCGACAAGGGCACCTGACCTGCGTCGATGCGCGCTCGGACGGCGGGGTCCCGTCCGGCGTTGCCCGACTGGGCCGCACGGGTTACGGGTTTACGCCGCGCAATTCGCTTGATTGCGGGACCGGCGTGCGGGTGGTTACCTTCCCACTCGCCGCTGAAATCCCACACAAGGATGTAGCTACTGATGAAGCAGGCAACCCTGAAGACTCTTGGCACCGCCGCTCTCGGCGCCGCCCTCACCGCCGCCGCCGCGGGCACCGCCTCCGCCTCTGCCGCCTCCATGGTCGACGGCGTCGGGACGACGGCCGGAGAGGTGGTCCGTTCGCTGCCCGTCGAGGAGACCGCGGGCAAGCTGCCGGGCGACAGCGGCCAGGTCGTGCAGACCGGGGCCGACCTGGTGACCGGCGAGACCCAGGCCCTTCCGCTGGCCAACGAGGCCCTCTCGCACACCGGCGGCGGCCTGACCGAGCCCGCGGGCCAGCTCCTGGGCGGCCTCCCCGTCACCGAGGGGCTCGGGCTCCCGGCCGACCAGCTCCTCAACGGCGTCAGCCTCAACTGACCCACCCGGCCCGCACACCGGGCCGGACCCCCCACGGCAGGCCGTGGCGCGCACGCGCCACGGCCTTTGCCGTGCGAGGGCCCTTGCCGGGCACTTCGGCGAACGCCCCTGGTACCCGCAGGCGCCGCATACGCCCCGTGCGGGCCCGGCCGTCGGCGGTGGCGCGCGGTGGGCCGGCCGCGGTGAACGCCCATGGCCGGCAGGGCCGTTGGCGTTCCGCCGGGACCCGGGCCGTGGCGCGGCTGCCGGCGTAGCCGCCGGTGCGAGGTTCGCAGTCCGGCCCGGCCGTTGCCGTCGCGACCCGGGCGGGAGCCCGGGCCGACGGGCGGCGCCGTCCGCGCAGGGACGGCGGCGTCGGCGGCTCCGCCGTCCGTATGCGTGCCAGGCGCCGGCCGCCGTCAGCCCGCGGCCGGGAGTGCGTGGCGGGCCTCGCGCAGCGGCGGGGCGGCGGGGGGCGTCGCGGTGCGGTGGGCGTCGCGCGTGCGGGGGCGTTCCACCGGCCCGGGGCCGGCCTTGGACGGCCGGGGACGGCGGGCCGCCGCGTGCCAGCGGGCCACCGCGCGCCCGGCACGCGGCCCGCGCCCGGCCAGGGCCGTCAGCGGCCCGTACGCGAGCTGGTGCGCCAGAGCCGCGCCGAGCGTGTTCAGCAGCACGGAGTCCACGTCCGCGACGTGCGTGGGGGAGACCGACTGGGCCGCCTCGATGGCCAGCGCGATCACCGCCGCCACGAAGGCCGTCCGGGACAGCGACAGGAACCGCCGGCCCCCCACCCGGCGGCCGAGCAGCGGCAGCAGCACCCCCAGCGGCGCGAGCCGCACCAGCCCCGCCCCGATCGTGCGCAGTGCCTCGCCCGGGCCCCGGGCGAGATCCGCGCGGACCGTGGCCAGCGGCTCCAGGTTCGCCGGGGAGATCCACAGCACGTCCCGGGGCCGGAAGGCCAGCCAGGCGACGCAGGCCAGGTGGGCGAGGAGAAGCACAAGCGCCGCGGCCCGCACCCGCGGGCCCATGCCGGGCCGGGTGCGGCCCGAAGGATGTTGCTGCACGTGGGGGAGGACGCCCTCGCGCGGCGCGCGGTTCCGGCCCGGCCCGCGCCCGCCCGTCCTCTTCCTCGCCGTCCTCAGGCGGAGGCCCCGGGCGGTGCGTGTGCGAACTCGGGGTCGCTGAGCATCGCCGGCGTGCAGGCGTACGGCTCCGGAGTCCCGCCGCCGGAGGCCCCCGGGCCCGCCAGCAGCACCGTGCGGCCGTTGCCGTCCAGACGTTCGCTGTTCGCGAACGTGCATATGATCTGGACGAGCGCGACGGCCGGCAGCGCCTTCGGCTCCTGGCTGAGCCGGAGCGTCGGCTGCGGGTCGCCCTCCCCGGGCCCCGCCACCTGGAGCGCCCCCGGCACCGCGCTGGTGAAGCCCGCGTCCGTCTCCTCCGCGTCCGGCCCGGCCTGGAGCGCGCTGAGCAGCGCCCGCGCCACCGTCACCCGGTAGTCCGGGCCGGCCTCCCCGGTCTCCGGGCGGGGCAGGCTGATGGGCCGCTCCACGGACTCGACGTGCGAGCCGCACAGCAGGAAGACCTCGGTCTCCTCCGCGTCGCCGCTGTCGTCCAGCGGCGCGTCGCTCTCCGTCTCGCACGTGCTGCGCACGGGCCCGGGGCCCGCGTCCACCGGCACGTCCGTGGGGCGGATGCCGCAGGCCGCGGCCGTCGCCGCCAGCAGCAGCGCGGCTGCGGCCGTGCGCCGGGCCAGGGCCCGCCCGGCCGTTCTCGCGCTCACCTGGCCTCCTCGCCGTCCCCGGCCGGGGCGCCCTCGCGCGCCCGGCGCGCGAGGGGAGGGCCCGCGTCCCCGCCCGCGCCCCCCGCGCCCGCGCCGGGCTCGCGGCCCGGGGCGGCCCCGCCGCCCTCCGCGTCCCCGCCCTGGCAGTCCTCGCCCTCCGGCTCCTCCTCCGGCTCTGCCTGGTGCGGCAGCCACAGCGTGAACACCGCGCCCCCGCCGGGGGCGTTCCGCGCGCTGATGTCCCCGCCGTGCAGGTGGGCGTTCTCCAGCGCGATGGACAGGCCCAGGCCGCTGCCGTCCGAGCGCGGCCGGGAGGCGCTGGCCTTGTAGAAGCGGTCGAAGACGTGCGGCAGCACCTCCTCGGGGATGCCCGGCCCGTGGTCGGCCACCTCCACGGCGATCCCGCCGCGCTCCTCGTGGACCGAGACCCGCACGGGCGAGCCGCCGTGCTTGAGGGCGTTGCCGATGAGGTTGGCCAGGATCACGTCCAGGCGGCGCGGGTCCAGGCGGGCGATGATCCCGCGGTCCGCGTCCAGGTGCACCGCGTCCAGCCAGGCCCGCGCGTCCACGCAGGCGGTGACCTGGTCCGCGATGTCCACGTCGTCCAGCACCATCCGGGCGGTGCCCGCGTCGAAGCGGGTCACCTCCATCAGGTTCTCCACCAGGTCGTTCAGGCGCCGCGTCTCGCTCACCACCAGCTGAACGGCCGGGGCGATCATGGGGTCGAGGTTGTCCACCTCGTCCTCCAGCACCTCCGTCATCGCGGTGATCGCCGTCATCGGGGTCCGCAGCTCGTGCGACATGTCGGCCACGAAGCGCCGGCTGGCGGCCTCCCGGGCGCTGAGGTCCTGCACCCGGCCCTCCAGCGACTCGGCGGCGCGGTTGAACGTCCGGGTCAGGCGGGCGAGTTCGTCCGCGCCCCGCACTTCGAGGCGGGTGTGCAGGTGCCCCTCGCTCAGCCGCTGCGCCGCGTCGCTCAGGCGCTGCACCGGCCGCAGCACCATGGTCGCGGCGGCCTGCGCGAGCAGCACCGAGCCGATCACGGCCAGGGCGGTGGCGATCCCGAGGGACCAGGCCAGGGAGTTGAGGTCGTCGCGCTCGGCGGCCAGCGAGGTCAGCAGGTACCCGGTGGGGCCGCCGTCGCCGGTCACCCGGGTGCCGCCCACGAGGTAGGGGTCGCCCTTGAAGGTGATCCGCTGCCAGTACATGTGGTAGTCGGCGCCCTCGCCGCCGGTGGCGCGGGGCTTGCGGACGGCCTCCACCAGCGCGCCCGGGACCATGTCCAGGCGGAACGCCCCCGGGTCGGACTCGGCGGTGCACTGCCGGCCGTCCCCGGCGTCCTGCGGGGTGGTGACCAGGACCACCTGGTAGCCGAGGGTGTTGTTGGACACGGCGGCGGCCATGCCGTGCAGGTCGTCGCAGGTGGGGGCGTCGGGCAGGGCGCTGGCCTGGTCGCCCAGGGCCTTGCCGAAGTCGCGCAGGGCGGAGGTCTGCGCGCGGGTGAGGACGGCGTCGCGGTTGAGCCAGTAGGCGATCCCGGAGACCGAGACGGCCGCGACCAGCGCGACCAGGGCGAAGACCGTGACCAGCCGCAGCCGCAGGCTGGTCAGGCGCAGCAGTGCCCGCAGCCGGCCGCGCACCCGGCTCTCGCCGTGGGGCTCCTCTTCGACGCGGGCGTCGGCCCCGGCCGTTGCCCCTGGCGTTCCGCCGCCCGGGCCCGCGTCCGCGCCCGTGGTGGTGCCCCCGTCCCCGTCCCCGCCCTCGCTCGCGCCCCCGGTCACGCCGGGGCGTCCAGCCGGTACCCGACGCCGCGGACCGTCCTGATGAGCTTGGGGGAGGAGGGAACGTCCTCCACCTTCGCGCGCAGCCGCTGGACGCAGGCGTCCACCAGGCGGGAGTCGCCGAGGTAGTCGTGCTCCCAGACCAGGCGCAGTAGCTGCTGACGGGAGAGCGCCTGGCCGGGGCGGCGGCTCAGCTCCAGCAGCAGGCGCAGCTCGGTGGGGGTGAGCTGGAGATCCGTGCCGTTCTTCGTGACGGTCATCGCGGCCCGGTCGATCACGATCGAGCCGAAGGTCGCCGAGTCGTTGGCCTCGCGCTCGCCGCGTCTCATCACGGCGCGGATGCGCGCGTCCAGGACGCGGCCCTGCACCGGCTTGACCACGTAGTCGTCCGCGCCCGACTCCAGGCCGACGACCACGTCGATGTCGTCGCTGCGGGCGGTCAGCAGGATGATGGGCAGCTGGTCGGTGCGGCGGATGCGGCGGCAGACCTCGAAGCCGTCGATGCCGGGCAGCATCACGTCCAGCACGATGAGATCGGGTCGCTGCTCGCGGAGCAGTTGCAGACCGTCCTCGCCCGACGCGGCGGTCACCACACGGTGTCCCTGGCGGGTGAGACTCATCTCCAGGGCCGTGCGCACCGCCTCGTCGTCCTCGATCAGCAACAGGAAAGCCACGCCGGTCATTGTGACCCATGGACCCGCCGGAGTTCGACTCTCGGTCCGGAAGTGCCCTTGACGCCCGGGGGCGCGGGGGTCGCACGCCCCTCGGGGGCCGCGCCCTGTGACACCGCTGTGACAGTCGGGGGACTCCGTCATGAAACTGGCCCGGCAGTGTATTGCCCAACGAACACGGGATGGGCTTCACGAGGGGGAGCGGGATGAGCGCAGTGCACGGCATCACCACCACGCCGGCGGTGAACGAGACGCATGCGGCCGTCGCGGCGGTTCCCGTCCGGTGCGGGGAGGCCCCTCGCGGGGGGACGTTCGGGGAGAAAACCGGGGGAATGAGGTCCGGCGCCGCCCACCGGCTGGGGGGCCGGCGCGGCGCCGGGCAGCACCACACCGCACAGACTCAGCGTCCGCACCTGACCGCGGTGGGCGCTGTGGGGGGGCGCACCGGGAGCGCGCGGCGCGAGGGGGGCACGGAGGCGGAGTTCACCGCCTACGTGCAGGAGCGCCGCGCCTCCCTGTACGCCACGGCGTACCACCTGACCGGCGACCGGCACGAGGCGGAGGACCTGCTGCAGAGCGCGCTGCTGTCCACCTACCGGGCCTGGGACCGGATCACGGACAAGGCGGCGGTCGGCGGCTACCTGCGCAGGACCATGACCAACCTGCACATCAGCGCCTGGCGCCGCCGCAAGCTGAACGAGTACCCGACCGAGGAGCTGCCCGAGGCGCCGGGCGAGCAGGACACGATGCGCGGCACCGAGCTGCGGACGGTGCTGTGGCAGGCGCTGGCGCGGCTGCCCGAGCAGCAGCGGACCATGCTGGTGCTCCGCTACTACGAGGGCCGCACCGACCCCGAGATCGCCGACACGCTGAACATCAGCGTCGGCACGGTGAAGAGCAGCATCTGGCGCACCCTGCGCCGGCTGCGCGAGGACCGGGCGCTGAGCCTCGGCCAGGACCAGGAGGAGTCCTTCGGCGAGCTGGTGGCCTGACCGACGGGTGGGGAGGAACGGGGGGAAATCCCGGGAGACCACGGGGGACGTGAGGCCCCCGCCCGGGGAACGAGGGGGGAGTCCTGTCCGGGGGGACGGGGCGACCAGGGGGAAAGAGGGGGAAAGAGGGGGACGCGCGGGGTCCGGCCGGCCGGGGGGTCCGGCAGGACCCCGCGCACTCTTGCGGTTACCCCGCCGCGCGCTTCCCATGCGCGAAGGGTGCTGTGGCGTTTCCTGCAACGCCCGCGGCGGGCCCCGGCGTTTGCGCGCCCGCCACCCCGGGCCCACGCCCCCGCCCCGCCGCGCCACCCGGGCCGCTCCCCAGGCCATGGCCCGTCAACGGGCCGGTTCTCGCTGCCCTTTGCTGTCGCCAGCGGCCGAACCCCCGCCCCGCGAGCCGTTCCCGGGTGACAAGATTCCCGCACATCGCTGTCACGAGCCGGGCACGGGAGCCTGACGTGCGTCGCGGCACGGGGGTGCGCCGTCCACGGTGGTGACGACGAAGGGGTTGGACAACGATGGCACTGCACGTCTTCTCTTCTCGCGCCGCGCGCGGGGGTTGGCGGCGCTGATGGCCGCCGCCGCGGGAGCCTCGGTCCTGGTGGCCGGTCCGGCGGGTGCCGCGGACACCCGCCCGGCGAGCACGGCGGCCAGCGCGGGGAGTTCCGCGACGGCTTCGATGGGGAGGGGTACGCGGACCCGGTGATCGGCTCGCCGCTGGCCGGGATGACCGCGACGGACGCCGGTCGCCTGATCGTGACCTACGGCTCGCCTCGGGGCATCCTGCCGGGCCGGTCGGCGATCCTCCCGCCGGGCCAGGAGGCGGGCCGGGCGAGCCGGGTGAGCAGATCATCGGCGGCGACCTGAGCGGCGACGGCCACGACGACGTGGCGGCGGGGTCCCCCGACCGGAGGGTCAACGGCTCGTACGCGGCGGGCAAGGTGCTGCTGCCGCCGGGTTCGGGGAACGGCGTCACCGGGGCGGGTACGCGTGCCATCACCGAGGACACCACCGGCGCTCCGGGCGTCTCCGGCGCGAACGTCCACTTCGGCACCGACGTCGACCTGCTGGACACGGACGGCAGCGGCACCGCCGACCTGGCCGTCGGCGGCCCCGGCGAGAACCTCGTCGACGGGCTCGCGGACGAGGGCGCGATCTGGGTCCTGCGCCGCGCCACGACCGGCGCCCCGATCGGCGCCGGCCGCCTCCTGAGCGCCGAGGGCTTCGGACTTCCCGCACGCCCCCGGGGCTTCGGCCCGGAGTTCGGCGACTGATCCGGACGAGGAAGATCAACGTCCCCGGCGCGGGGCCGATCGCCCCCGCGCGCCGGGGACGGCCGTTCACACCCCCATCGGGTGCCAGACCGTCTTGGTCTCCAGGAACGCCAGCAGCCGCGCCGTGCCCTGGTCGGCCGTCGTCCAGTCCTCGGGGGCGGGGGACGGGCGGCGCACCCGCTTGAGGTTCTGGGCGGCGGCGGCCTCCAGGTCGGTGGCAAGGGCCGGGTCCTGCGAAATGCCGGTCAGGTCCAGGCCGTTGACGTCCTGGTGCGCGGCCAGCGGCGGGCCCAGCTCCGCCGCGCGGCCGGAGAGGACGTTGACGACGCCGGGCGGCACGTCCGAGGTGGCCAGCACCTCGGCAAGGCTGAGCGCGGGCAGCGGGGCGCGCTCGGAGGCGACGAGGACGGCCGTGTTGCCGGTGACGATCACGGGCGCGAGCACCGAGACCAGGCCCAGCAGCGAGGAGTCCCGGGGCGCGAACACGGCGACCACTCCGGCCGGTTCGGGCGTGGAGAGGTTGAAGTAGGGCCCGGCCACCGGGTTGGCCGCGCCCGCGACCTGCGCGACCTTGTCCGACCAGCCCGCGTACCACACCCACCGGTCGATGGCCGCGTCAACGGCCGCGCGCGCCGCGGGCCGGGACAGGCCCTCCGCGGCGGCCACCTCGGCGCGGAACTGTGCCCGGCGGCCCTGAAGCAACTCCGCGACACGGTAGAGGACTTGCCCCCGGTTGTAAGCGGTGGCGCCGGACCAGCCGGGGAAGGCCCCGCGGGCCGCGACCACCGCGTCGCGGGCGTCCTTGCGGGAGGCGCGGGGGGCGTTGGCCACCCAGCGGCCCTCGGCGTCGGTCACCTCGTACACCCGTCCGCTCTCGGAGCGGGGGAACGCGCCCCCCACGAACAGCTTGTAGGTCTTCAGGACGGGCAGCGCGGCCCGGGCCGCGGCCTCGGGCTCCGCCGGCTCCGGCATCGTCGGCATCGTCGGCTCAGACATCGAGGTACGCCTCCAGACCGTGCCGGCCGCCCTCGCGGCCGTAACCCGACTCCCGGTAGCCGCCGAACGGCGAGGCCGGGTCGAACCTGTTGAACGTGTTGGACCACACCACGCCCGCCCGCAGGCGGCTGGCCATCCACAGGATGCGCGAGCCCTTCTCCGTCCACACCCCGGCCGAGAGGCCGTAGGGCGTGTTGTTGGCCTTGGCGACCGCCTCCTCGGGCGTGCGGAAGGTCAGCACCGACAGCACCGGGCCGAAGATCTCCTCCCGCGCGATGCGGTGCGCCTGCGTCACCCCCGTGAAGACGGTGGGCGCGAACCAGTAGCCGGTGGAGGGGAGTTCGCAGGGCGGGGACCAGCGCTCCGCGCCCTCCGCCTCGCCCGCCTCGGCCAGCTCGCGGATCCGGGCAAGCTGAGCGGGGGAGTTGATCGCCCCGATGTCGGTGTTCTTGTCCAGCGGGTCGCCCACCCGCAGCGTCGCCATCCGCCGCTTCAGCGCCGCCAGCACCTCCTCCGCCACCGATTCCTGGACCAGCAGCCGCGACCCGGCGCAGCAGACGTGGCCCTGGTTGAAGAAGATGCCGGAGACGATGCCCTCCACGGCCTGGTCGAGGGGGGCGTCCTCGAAGACGATGTTCGCGGCCTTGCCGCCGAGTTCGAGCGTCAGCCTCTTGCGTGTGCCGGCCACCGTGCGGGCGATCTGCCGCCCGACCTCCGTCGATCCGGTGAACGCGACCTTGTCCACGCCCGGGTGGGCCACGAGAGCCGCGCCGGCCGCGCCGTCGCCCGGCAGGACGTTGACCACCCCGGCGGGCAGGCCCGCCTGTTGGCAGATCTCCGCGAAGCGCAGGGCCGAAAGCGGCGTCGTCTCCGCCGGCTTGAGGACCACCGTGTTGCCGCAGGCCAGCGCGGGCGCGATCTTCCACGCCAGCATCAGCAGCGGGAAGTTCCACGGGATGACCTGCCCGGCGACGCCCAGCGGGCGCGGGTCAGTACCGAACCCGGCGTGCGCCAGCTTGTCCGCCCAGCCCGCGTAGTAGAAGAAGTGCGCGGCCACCAGCGGCAGATCGACGTCGCGGGACTCGCGGATCGGCTTGCCGTTGTCCAGCGACTCCAGCACCGCCAGCTCCCGCGAGCGCTCCTGGATCAGCCGCGCGACGCGGAAGAGGTACTTGGCGCGCTCGGCCCCCGGCAGGCCCGACCAGGCGGGGAACGCGGCCCGCGCGGCGGCCACGGCCGCCTCCACGTCCGCCTCCCCGGCCTCGGCGACCTCGGAGAGCACCTCCTCGGTCGCGGGGGAGACGGTCTTGAACGCCCGCCCGGAGGCCGCCGGGCGGAACTCCCCGTCGATGAACAGCCCTTGGGAGGCCGCCACGGCGGCGGTCTCGCGCGACTCGGGCGCGGGTGCGTAGTCGAACTTCGGTGCGTTCATGGGGCTTTCAGTCCACCGTCACGTAGTCGGGGCCGGAGTAGCGGCCGGTGGCGAGCTTCTGACGCTGCATCAGCAGATCGTTGAGCAGGCTGGAGGCGCCCAGGCGGAACCAGGCCGGGTCCAGCCAGTCCTCCCCGGCCGTCTCGTTCACCAGCACCAGGTACTTCAGCGCGTCCTTGGTGGTGCGGATGCCGCCGGCCGGCTTCACGCCCACCTGCCGCCCGGTCGCGGCGCGGAAGTCGCGCACGGCCTCCAGCATCAGCAGCGTGTTCGCCGGGGTGGCGTTGACCGCCACCTTCCCGGTCGAGGTCTTGATGAAGTCGGCCCCGGCCAGCATCGCCAGCCAGGAGGCGCGGCGGATGGCGTCGAACGTGCCCAGCTCGCCGTTCTCCAGGATCACCTTCAGGTGGGCCGCGCCGCAGGCCGCCCGCACCTCGGCGATCTCCTCGAAGACCTCCATGACGCGCCCGGACAGGAAGGCGCCCCGGTCGATCACCATGTCCACCTCGTCCGCGCCGGCCGCGACCGCCGCCCGCACGTCCGCGAGCTTCACCGCCCGCGCGGCCCGCCCGGAGGGGAAGGCGGTGGCCACCGAGGCGACCGCGACGCCGCTGCCCGCCAGCGCCTCCCTGGCCGTGGCCACCAGGTCGGGGTAGACACAGATCGCGGCCACGCGCGGCACCGACCGGTCGGTGGGGTCCGGGGCGACGCCCTTGGCGCACAGTGCCCGCACCTTGCCGGGGGTGTCGGCGCCCTCCAGGGTCGTCAGGTCGATCATCGAGATGGCCAGGTCGATGGCGTACGCCTTGGCCGTCGTCTTGACCGACCGCGTCCCCAGGCCGGCGGCCCTGGCCTGAAGCCCCACCGCGTCCACCCCGGGCAGGCCGTTGAGGAAGCGACGCAGCGCGGCATCGGACGCGGTGACGGCCTCCAGGCCGCCGAGCTCGGATGCTGTTGATGACATGGTCACCAGGTCAGCATATCTACGCGCGTAGCCGCCTGTCACGGGCTGAGAGGCTCCCGGCGTCCGGCCCGCTCGCCGGCCGCGCCCGCCCGGCTCGTTCCCCCTCGCCCGCCCGGCTCGTTCCCCCTCGCCCGCCCGGCTCGTTCGCCCTCGCCCCGCCCACCCGCGTCCGTCCGGCAGAATCGGGGGCATGAGTGAGCCCCAGACGTACGCCGACCGCGTCTACCGTTCGGCCGCCGCCATGGTGGCCGGGGCGCTGCTGCTGGGACTGGGCGCCTGGCTGGCCGGGGACGCGATCCTGCGCGGCGAGGGGCGTACGCCCCTGACCGCCGCGGCGGCTCTGCTCCTGGCGGCCCCGGTGGTCGTCGCCTTCACCTTCCGCCCTGCGGTCTTCGCCTCCGACGCGCGGCTGCGCGTGCGCAACCCCTTCCGCACGATCACCGTCCCCTGGGCCCGGGTGGACACCATCCGCGCGCAGTACTCCACGGAGCTGCTCGCCGACGGCCGGAAGTTCCAGTTGTGGGCCATCCCCGTCTCCCTGCGCGCCCGCTCCCGGGTGAACCGGCACAACGCCCGCCTCTCCTCCGGGGAGCCCCCGCGCTCCGGCCCGTTCTCCTTCGGCCTGGGCGGGGCCCGGTCCCTGGCCGACGCGCCGGAGGAGGGCGGCCCGCGCACCGCCCCGGGCGACGCGGCCGTCGCGGAGCTGCGCGAGCTGGCCGAGAGCCACGCGGCCGACAAGGCGGCCCAGGGGCCGGTGGTCGTTCGCTGGTGCTACGAGATCCTCGCCCCGGCGGCCGTCGGCGGCCTCGCCCTGCTGGCGCTCCTGCTCGCGGGCTGAGCCGGGCCGCACCCGGCCGAACCCGCTGATCGAGGCCGCCGCAGAAACCGGCGGTCAAATACGGTCACGTACGTGATCAAGGCGAGTTTGACGTGCTGCGGTGACGCGTGCGCCGAACGTAAAGTCCGTGCCGTGACTCCACCCACGCGTAGACGCGCGGGCTTCCCGCGTCGGTGGCTATGCCGCCGCGCAGAGGGCCAGCCCGGCCCTGTTGAGGACGTTCACCGCGCCGACGTGGTCCGCGTTCGCCGCGAACCCGCACGCCGTGCACTGGAACCTCGCTCGGGTGACGCGGCTCTTCCCGTCCACGTGCCCGCAGCCTCCGAGGTCGGGCGGGCACGTGCGGGAGGTGTTGCGGGCGTCCACCGGGACCACGAGGCGACCGGCACTCTCAGCCTTGTTCGCAAGGATTCCGAGGAATGGTGCCCAACCCGCGTCGAGGATGCTGCGGTTGAGCCCGGCCTTCGCGGCAGCACCATTCGACAGAAAGCCACCGGGCTGCTCGGGGTCGGGCTTGGCCTTGGGGGTGCGGGTCATGCCCGCTGTGTTCAGCCGCTCGTGCGCGATCACGTCGTGGTCGGTGATGAGTGCGCGGGCGGTCTTGTGGTGGAAGCCTGCGCGTTGCCGCCGGATCTTCGCGTGGATCTGGGCGACCGTGCGTGCGGCGGCACGGTGCTTCTTCGTGCGGCGCCGGGTGCGCCTGGGGAACGCCGCAAGGTGCTGCTGCGTTTCGGCGAGCTCGCCGGCCGCTGTTTCGAGCAAGCGCGGGTTGGCGACGTGTTCGCCGTCCGAGGTGGTCAGGAAGTGGGTGACGCCCATGTCGATGCCGACGACCGTGCCGGTGGGCGGCAGGGCCTCGGCGGGCACCCCGTCGCAGGCGAGGACGATGTACCAGCGGTTGCCCTCGCGCTTGATGCTGATCGTCCTGACCCGGCCCTGTACGGGCCGGTGCTGGTGCACGCGGATGTGCCCGACGCCCTGGAGACGGACGCGGGTCTGCGGGCCGTGGGGCGTACTGTCCCAGCGGCAGCCGTCGCCGTCCTTGGGGAAGGTGACGGTGTCGAAGTGCCCGGCGCCCTTGAACCTCGGGTTGCCCGGTGTCTGCCCGGCCTTGACGCGGCGGAAGAACGCGGCGAACGCCTTGTCCAGGCGGCGCAGGGCGGCCTGCTGGGAGGAGAACGACCGGCGGCCCTGGCGCTCGGGGTCGAACGCGCGGATCTCCTTGAGCTGCGCGGACTGGTCCCCGTACTTGACGCTCGTCTCCGAGGTGTGCCGGCAGGCGTCCCGGCGTTCCCGGAGGGCGCCGTTGTACAGCGAGCAGTGGTCCCGCAGCATCTCGCCCAGCGCGAGGGCCTGACGGGCCGTGGGGCGCAGGAGGAACCTGTACGCGCGGATCACCGCTCACGCCTCCGCTCCGCCCGCAGCCCCTCGGTCAGGAGCACGCAGGCGGCGGCGTTGACCGAGATGCCCACACGCTCGGCGTATGCCTCGATCTGCCGCTTCAAGTCCGGTGAGACCCGCAGGTCCAGCGACTCCCGGGGAGCACCCCTCGCCCCAACCAAGCTGCTACCACTTCGCGACGCGCTGCGGATCCGTGTACACGGCCGGGGTCTCAGCAGCACAGAGAAGTAATTCCCTCACCGGCCAAAGCCGGTGGCCCCCTTGCAAGGAGATCTGATGGACACGGATTGGCATGCGTGGCACGGGGACTACGACCAGCCCGACTCCGCCCTCGCCCGGCGGCTGGCGGTCATCCGGGAGCGGATCGGGGAGGCGCTGGACGCGGCGCCCCCCGGGCCGATCCGGGTGATCAGTGTCTGTGCCGGCCAGGGCCGCGACCTGCTCGGCGCGCTGCCCGGCCACCCCCGTCGCGCGGACGTCACCGCCCGCCTGGTCGAGCTGGACCCGCGCAACGCCGCGGCGGCCCGTCGCACGGCCCGGGAGACCGGCCTGGACCAGGTCGAGGTCCGCCTGGGCGACGCGGCGCTCACCTGGTACTACGCCGGCATCGCCCCGGCCCACCTGGTGCTGATGTGCGGCATCTTCGGCAACCTCTCCCACGCCGACCTCCAGCGCACGATCGCCACCTGCTCCCAGCTCTGCGCCACCGGCGGCACCCTGATCTGGACCCGGCACCGCCGCGCGCCGGACATGTTCCCCCGCGTCTGCCAGTGGCTGGAGGACCGCGGCTTCGAACGCCAGTGGCTCTCCGAGCCCGGCGCCGGCTTCGGCGTCGGCACCCACCGCTTCACCGGCACACCCGAGCCCCTGGACCCGGACCGCCGGATGTTCACCTTCCACTAGGACTTCCACCAGGGGGTGCGGGAGACGGTTCCAGATCGAGAAGATCCACGTCCACCCGGAGTACGACGGTGCCGACTCCTGCCAGGACGACAGCGGCGGCCCGCTGTTCAGGACCGTGCCCGGCGGCGAGGAGTTCTACCGGATCGGCATCGTCACCCGCGGCGCGGGCTGCGCGGACCAGGGCGGCCCCGGCATCTCACCTCGACCAACTCTGCCAGGGTCCAGAACTCCCTGGCGCGCTCGGCGTCGTCTTCCGGGCCCTGGTACTCGATGGCGCCTTCGTCCTCTTCGATGATGCGGCCGTCGGGAGAGAGCTGAGACGCGAAGACGGCGGCTGAGCCCGCCAGGACCGCTGCGGTGGACCCCACCACGAGAGCCGCCGTGCGGAAAGTACATCTCTTCCCGCTGCTGTGCTTGCGCTGCCGGTCCATGCCCGTCGCCTCCGGCCGCCTCGGGCTCGCTTCTGTCCACGCTGTTCTACCTGCGCTGAACTCCGGTGTCTGAAAGGATACTTCACGCCCTTTTCGCCTTCCGGCGCCAGTCACGTGAGCGGGCTCGCCGGTCGAGACACAACTGCTCAGGCTCGTACCGCGCCGGCCGGCGCGGGCCGTCACAGCTCCAGCAGCTCGCTCAGGTCGTGCTTCAGGGCGGAGAGGAGGGAGGAGGCCGCCGTGCGGGCGGGGCGGAGGGAGGCGGGGGCCGGGGCGGGGGCGGTGGCCTCCAGGTAGCACTTGAGCTTCGGCTCGGTGCCGCTGGGGCGGACGATGACGCGGGCGGCGGCGATGGGGCCGTGGCCGGCCAGGGTGTAGCGGAGGGCGTCGGCCGGCGGGAGGCCGGGCGTTCCGGCGGAGAGGTCCTCGGCGGCGGTGACGCGCAGGCCGGCGAGGGAGGCGGGCGGGGTCTCGCGCAGGCGGCGCATCGCGTCGGCGATGAGGGAGAGGTCGCCGACGCGGACCGAGAGCTGGTCGGTGGCGTGCAGGCCGTGGGTGACGGCGAGTTCGGCGAGCAGGCCGGTCAGCGTGCGGCCCTCCGCCTTCAGCACGGCCGTCAGCTCCGCCAGGGCCAGGGCGGCGGTGATGCCGTCCTTGTCCCGGACCCCGGCGGGGTCCACGCAGTACCCCAGGGCCTCCTCGTAGGCGAACGCCAGGCCGGGCACGCGGCCCAGCCACTTGAAGCCCGTCAGCGTCTCGCGGAACGGCAGCCCGGCCGCCGCGGCGATCTTCCCCGCCAGGGAGGAGGAGACGATGGAGGCCGCGAACGTCCCGCGCACGCCCCGGCGCACGAGGTGCACGGCGAGCAACGCCCCCAGCTCGTCGCCGTGCAGCAGCCGCCAGCCGCCCTCGGCCTCCGGGTCGGGAACGGCCGCGGCGCAGCGGTCGGCGTCCGGGTCGTTCGCGATGACCAGGTCGGGGGAGGCGGCACGGGCGGCGGCCAGCGCCAGGTCCATGGCCCCGGGCTCCTCGGGGTTGGGGAAGGCGACGGTGGCGAAGTCCGGGTCGGGCTCGGCCTGTTCGCGGACCACGGCCGGGGCGGGGAAGCCCGCGCGGGCGAAGGCGGCGGTCAGCAGGTCGCGGCCGACGCCGTGCAGCGGCGTGTAGACGACGGTGGTGGTGCGCGGCGAGCCGGAGGAGAGGGCCGCGCCCGTGCGGGCCAGGTACGCCTCCGTCACCGCGTCGGAGAGGGTGACCCAGCCCGACTCCGGGCGCGGGACGCCCTCCAGCGCGCCGACGGCGGCGATCTCGGCGGCGATCTCCGCGTCGGCCGGGGGCACGATCTGGCTGCCGTCGCCGAGGTAGACCTTGTACCCGTTGTCCCGGGGCGGGTTGTGGCTTGCGGTGACCATCACGCCGGCCACGGCGCCCAGGTGCCGGATGGCGAACGCCAGCACGGGCGTGGGCAGCGGGCGCGGCAGGAGCGCGGCGCGCAGCCCGGCGCCGGTGAGGGCGGCGGCCGTATCCGCCGCGAACTCCCGGGACTTGTGCCGGGCGTCGTACCCGATGACGACCAGGCCGGGCTCGGGGCCCTCGCCCGGGGCGTTCTTGCGCAGGTACGCGGCCAGGCCGGCGGCGGCGCGGATGACGACGGCGCGGTTCATCCGCATCGGGCCCGCCCCCATCTCGCCGCGCAGCCCGGCGGTGCCGAACTGGAGCGTTCCGGAGAAGCGGTCGGCCAGCTCCGCGACCGCGCCCTCGGCCAGCAGCCCGGCCAGCTCGGCGCGGGTCTGCGGGTCGGGGTCCTCGGCGAGCCAGGCGCGGGCGCGCGCGGTCAGGCCGACGATCCCGTCGGCGTCGTGGTGGTCCGTCACGGTGGCGTTCCCTCGGGTCGGGTACCGGTGTCAGATGCGGCCGAGCAGCCGGGCGAGCAGGGCGCCCATCCGGGTCGCGGAGTCGCGGCCCGCCTGGAGCACCTCCTCGTGGTTGAGGGGCTCGCCCGAGAGGCCCGCGGCGAGGTTGGTGACCAGCGAGATGCCCAGCACCTCGGCGCCCGCCTCCCGCGCGGCGATGGCCTCCAGCACCGTGGACATGCCGACGAGGTCGCCGCCGATCGCGCGGACCATGCGGATCTCCGCCGGGGTCTCGTAGTGCGGCCCGGGGAACTGAACGTACACGCCCTCCTCCAGGGAGGGGTCGATCTCCCGGCACAGGGCGCGCAGGCGTGGCGAGTACAGGTCGGTGAGGTCGACGAACTTGGCGCCGCGGATCGGGGAGGCGCCGGTGAGGTTGATGTGATCGCTGATCAGGACGGGCTGGCCGGGGCGCATGCCCTCGCGGAGCCCGCCGCAGCCGTTGGTCAGCACGACGGTCTTGCACCCGGCGGCCACGGCGGTGCGCACGCCGTGCGCGACGGCGCCCACGCCCAGGCCCTCGTAGAAGTGGGTGCGCCCGAGGAAGACCAGCGCCCGCTTCGAGCCCGCCCGGTAGGAGCGGATCGTGCCCGAGTGCCCCTCTACCGCGGGGGGCGGGAAGCCCGGGAGCTCGGTGACGTGGAACTCGCTGTCCGGCTCGCCCAGTTGGTCCGCGGCGGGGACCCAGCCGGAGCCCATGACCAGCGCGACGTCGTGCCCGGCCACCCCGGTCAGCTCGCGGATCCGGGCGGCAGCGGCGTCGGCCGGATCCTCAATCTCAGATGCGTTCACGCACCGAGCCTAACCGTTTTATGCCTACGCGCGTAGAAGTATTTCGCGGCGGAAGAACGCCGGGCGAACACTCGCCGGGACGGGTCAGCAGGGGCGTTTGCGCAGCTCCATGACGTAGTCGTGGGGCGCTCCGGCCGCCTCGGCGGCGTCCGCGACCTCGCCGAGATAGCGCGCGGAGGGCAGCCCGCCCTCGTAGGCGTTGAGGACGTAGACCCACGCCGGGACGGTGCCGTCCAGCGTGTGGACGTGGAGGCGGGCGCGGCGGTAGATGCCCATGCCGACGCCCTCCCAGCGGTCCAGGGCCTCCTCGTCCATGGGCGCGATGTCGTACAGCGCCACGAAGACGTCGGGGGCGGCGGGCGGGCCCGCGCTCTCCACGATCGTGGCCAGGGCGCCCTCCCAGCCCATCTCCTCGCCGCCGAACGTCAGCCGCCAGCCGGTGAGCCAGCCGGTGCCGCGCAGGGGCGAGTGCGGAGCGCGACGGGCCATCAGCCGCGGATCGAGGTTTCCGGCGTAGGCGGCGTAGAGCGACATGCCTGGAAGCGTACGGGAGTGGTGGGGGTGGCCGGGGCGACCGGGCCGCCTCCGCCGCCCGGGCGCGCGGGCCCCTCCGCCCGGGCCCTGGTCCGGTCCGGGGGCCGCCCCCCGGCGGCTCATCGGCCCGTGGTGCGAGACACTGGGAGCGTGACTCGGATCGTGATCATTGGTGGCGGACCCGGCGGCTACGAGGCGGCGCTGGTGGCGGCGCAGCTGGGCGCGGAGGTGACCGTCGTCGATCGCGACGGCCTGGGCGGGGCGTCGGTGCTGACGGACTGCGTCCCGTCGAAGACGCTGATCGCCACCGCCGAGGTGATGACCGGCTTCGACTCCTCCCACGAGGAGCTGGGCATAGAGATCGATCACGACGGCGACGGCATCGGGGACGAGGTGCGCGGCATCGGCGTGGACCTGGGCAAGGTCAACCGCCGGGTCAAACGCCTGGCGCTGGCGCAGTCCCACGACATCACCGCCTCGGTCACCCGGGCGGGGGTCCGGGTGCTGCGCGGGCGCGGGCGCCTGGGCGCGGCCCAGGCCCCCGACGGCTCGCGGCGGGTGACCGTCACGGACCCGGACGGCGGGGAGCGCGAGCTGGTGGCCGACTGCGTGCTGATCGCCACCGGCGGGCAGCCGCGCGAGCTGCCGGACGCCCGGCCCGACGGGGAGCGCATCCTGACCTGGACGCAGGTCTACGACCTCGGGGAGCTGCCCGAGGAGCTGATCGTGGTCGGCTCCGGCGTCACGGGCGCGGAGTTCGCAGGGGCGTACCAGGCGCTGGGCTCGCGGGTGACGCTGGTCTCCTCCCGGGACCGCGTGCTGCCGGGCGAGGACCCCGACGCGGCGGCCGTGCTGGAGGACGTCTTCCGGCGCCGGGGGATGAACGTCCTGGCCCGCTCCCGGGCCGCGGCGGCCAAGCGGGTGGGCGGCCGAGTGGAGATCACCCTCGCGGACGGCCGGACCATCTCCGGAACGCACTGCCTGATGGCCGTGGGCGCGGTGCCGAACACCTCGGACATGGGCCTGGAGGAGGCCGGGGTCAAGCTGAAGGACTCCGGGCACATCTGGACGGACAAGGTCTCGCGCACGAGCGCCCCGGGGGTCTACGCGGCGGGCGACGTGACGGGCGTGCTGGCGCTGGCCTCGGTCGCGGCCATGCAGGGCCGGATCGCGATGTACCACTTCCTGGGCGACGCGGTGGCCCCGCTCGACCTGAAGACGGTCTCGGGGAACATCTTCACCGACCCCGAGATCGCGACCGTGGGCTACACCCAGGCCGACGTGGACGAGGGGCGCATCGACGCGCGGATGGTGAAGCTGCCGCTCCTGCGCAACCCACGGGCCAAGATGCAGGGCGTGCGGGACGGCTTCGTGAAGCTGATGTGCCGGCCGGGCACCGGGATCGTGGTCGGCGGCGTGGTCGTGGCCCCCCGCGCCAGCGAGCTGATCCACCCGATATCGATCGCGGTCGACAACAGCCTGACGGTGGAACAGATCGCAAAAGCGTTCACCGTGTACCCGTCTCTGTCCGGCTCGATCGCCGAGGCGGCCCGGCAGCTCCATACACGGAAACTCGCCGAGGAACAGTAGGCACTGGTCAGCAGGGGTATCGCGCGCATGCGCCCGTGGCATATAACACGCCGGGGGCGCACGCATAGTCAACTTTGGTAATTCCTCGCAACCGGCTGAAACCAGATGGTCGTTGGGGTTACTGTCGGTTCCGTGTTCGCTGCAGAACGTCGTCAGATGATTCTCGAAATGGTCCGGGCCAACGGAGCCGTGTCGCTCCGCGAGCTCGCCCGCGTTGTCCAGACCTCGGAAGTGACCGTCCGGCGCGACGTGCGCGCCCTGGAGGCGGAAGGACTGCTCGACCGCAGGCACGGCGGCGCGGTCCTGCCCGGCGGCTTCACCCGGGAGTCGGGCTTCCCGCAACGGGCCATGGCCGCCACCGCCGAGAAGACCGCCATCGCCGAGTACGCGGCGGGCCTGGTGCGGGAGGGCGAGGCCATCGTGGTCGGCGCCGGCACCACGACCCAGGAGCTGGCCCGCCGGCTCGCCCGGGTGCCGGGCCTGACCGTGGTCACCAACTCCCTGCTCGTCGCCCAGGCCCTGGCCCACGCCAACCGCGTCGAGGTGGTGATGACGGGAGGCACCCTGCGCGGGTCCAACTACGCGCTCGTCGGCAGCGGCGCCGAGCAGTCGCTGCTCGGGCTGCGGGTCAGCAGGGCGTTCCTCTCCGGCGCCGGGCTGACCGCCGACCGCGGCCTGTCCACCTCCAACATGCTGGCAGCCAGCGTGGACCGGGCCCTGGTCCGCGCGGCCTCCGAGGTGGTGGTGCTGGCCGACCACGGCAAGCTGGGCGCGGAGACCGCGTTCCAGACCGTGCCCACGGAGGTGATCTCCCACCTGGTCACCAACCAGCCGCCGCCGGACCAGGAGCGGGCCGCGGCGGAGCTGGACGCGCTCTCGGCGCAGGGGGTGCGGATCTCCGTTGCCGGGGCCTCCTGCGGCAAGCCGGGGGCGGTGGAGCGCGAGCCGCGCTCGCCCGAGCGCCCGGAGCAGCGCGGGGGGCGCGAGGTCCCCGTCCCGAGCCCCCGCGGCGGCGCGGGCCACCCCGGTCCCGGCCTCGGCGCTCCCGGCTCCCTGGGCCAGCGCCTCTCGGACCTGGCCCCGACCCGCCGCAGGTAGGCCGTCCCCGACGGCCTGGCGGCCTCGGGGGATGATGCGCCCCGGGTTCCCGGCGCGCCGCCGCCCTCCGGGCCGCCGCACGCTCCCGCCCGCCGGGGACCGGCCCGGGCCGACCCGGGCCGGGGCGTGCTCCGCTGCGCCCGGCGGTCACCAAGGCGGCGCGCCCCGCCCGCCGCGACGCCGCCCCCGGCGCGAGCCGGGCCCGGCCCCCGGCCCGGGGATCGTGTCCCAGCCGGGGCCCGCTCCGGCGGGAATGCCGCGGGCCCGGGCCCCGGCCGGTGACGGCCGTTGGGGGACCCGGGCCCGGAAGGGGCGTGAGGCGGTCAGTCCTTGATCTCGCAGATGGCCGCGCCCGAGGAGAGGGCTCCGCCGACCTCGGCCTTCAGGGAGGTGACCGTGCCGCTGCGGTGGGCGTTGATGGGCTGCTCCATCTTCATCGCCTCCAGGACGATGACCAGGTCGCCCTCGGAGACCTGCTGGCCCTCCTCGACGGCGACCTTCACGATCGTGCCCTGCATCGGGGAGGCCAGCGTGTCGCCCGTGGCGCCGCCGCCCGCCCGCTTCGACGCCTTCCGGCGCGCCGGACGGGCGCCGCCCGCCACCGCCGCGCGGGCCAGCGGCATCGCCAGCGTCGCGGGCAGCGAGACCTCGAGCCGCTTGCCGGCGACCTCAACGACCACCGTCTCGCGCGTCCCGACGGTCTCCTCCGCCTCCGCGCCGGCCGCAGCCGCCGCGTCGAAGGGCTCGATCACGGCGGCGAACTCGGTCTCGATCCACCGGGTGTGGACGGAGAACGGCCCCTCCTGCCCCGTGGCCTCGGGCGCGAACGCCGGGTCCACGACCACCGCGCGGTGGAACGTCAGGGCCGTGGCCATGCCCTCGACGCGGAACTCCGCCAGCGCCCGGGCCGCGCGCTGCAGGGCCTCGCCGCGGGTGGCGCCGGTGACGATCAGCTTGGCCAGCAGGGAGTCCCAGGCCGGGCCGATCACGCTGCCGCTCTCCACGCCCGCGTCCAGCCGCACGCCGGGGCCGGAGGGGGGCGCGAAGAGGGTCACGGTGCCGGGCGCGGGCAGGAAGTTGCGCCCCGGGTCCTCGCCGTTGATGCGGAACTCGAAGGAGTGCCCGCGCAGCGGCGGGTCGTCGTACCCCAGCTCCTCGCCGTCCGCGATGCGGAACTGCTCGCGGACCAGGTCGATGCCGGTGACCTCCTCGGTGACCGGGTGCTCGACCTGGAGGCGGGTGTTGACCTCCAGGAAGGAGATCGTGCCGTCCTGGCCGACGAGGAACTCGCAGGTGCCGGCGCCGACATAGCCCGCCTCGCGCAGGATCGCCTTGGAGGCGGCGTAGAGCTGGGCGTTCTGCTCCTCGCTCAGATAGGGCGCGGGGGCCTCCTCGACCAGCTTCTGATGGCGCCGCTGGAGGGAGCAGTCGCGGGTGGAGACCACCACGACGTTGCCGTGCCGGTCCGCCAGGCACTGGGTCTCCACGTGCCGGGGGCGGTCGAGGTAGCGCTCCACGAAGCACTCGCCGCGGCCGAAGGCGGCCACCGCCTCGCGCACCGCCGAGTCGTACAGCTCAGGGATCTCCTCCAGCGTGCGGGCCACCTTCAGGCCGCGCCCGCCGCCGCCGAAGGCCGCCTTGATGGCGATGGGCAGGCCGTGCTCCCGGGCGAAGGCGACGACCTCCTCCGAGCCGGAGACCGGGTCGGGGGTGCCGGCCACGAGGGGCGCGCCGGCCCGCTGCGCGATGTGCCGGGCCGCGACCTTGTCGCCCAGGTCGCGGATCGCCTGCGGCGGCGGGCCGATCCAGGTCAGCCCGGCGTCGAGCACGGCCTGGGCGAACTCCGCGTTCTCCGACAGGAATCCGTACCCCGGGTGAACGGCGTCGGCGCCGGAGTCGGCCGCGGCCTTCAGCACCTTCTCGATGTCGAGGTAGCTGGTCGCGGGCGTGTCACCGCCCAGCGCGAACGCCTCGTCCGCGATCCGGGCGTGCACCGCGTCCCGGTCGGGCTCGGCATACACCGCCACACTGGCGATGCCGGCGTCCCGGCAGGCACGGGCTACCCGAACGGCAATCTCCCCGCGATTGGCGATCAGCACCTTACGCACGATGGCTCCCTCCTTGGAACAAGGCGAGTTTATGTAGTGGCGACACCTCGCAACGAGTCGCCCACGGGGGTGACCTTTCCCACAAGCTTCGTGGGACCCGGATCACGCCTGGCCGACTTGCCCTGCTGTCCCAAGGTACGCGCCGCGATTACGTTTACCTTAGACGCCGGAACGGGTCCCGGGGGTCGAGCGGCCGGAGACAGCGGGAAGCGGATCGCGTTGTGGGGATTCCACAAGCCCCGGGGAAAATCTTTGCGTGCCCGACCCCCGCCGTGCGCGGGGGGTTGTCGAAGCCGTTACCCAGCAGTAGCGTCCCGTTCGTGAACCCGGGCAGACGAAGCGTGGCCGCCGCGGCGGCCGTGGCGGTGGCCGGCGGCGCGGCGGCCCTCGGCCTGGTGAACCTCGTCCTGGGCGTCGCCGCGGACCGGCAGGACATGTCCGTCGCCGGGGTCTCGCCGGCCACGATCGCCGCCTCGGCCTGGGCGGCCGGGGGCGCGCAGGCCGCGTTCCTCCTGCTGGGCGCCGGGCTGCTGGCCCGGATCGCGGCAACGGACCGCTCCCCACGGCGACTTGCCCGCCTCGTCCTGATCGGCGCGGCGGTCCTGCACGCCCTCACGGCAACGCTCGCGGCCGGCCTGGTCGGCTGGTGGGCGTTCGCGGCGCTGATGGCCGTCTTCACCCTCGTCGTGCTGACGCTGACCCTCTACCCGCCGCCCGCGGGCGGCCCCGGCCGGCCGTTCGTCTCAGGTCCACAGGTCGGTGATGGCGACCCCGAGGCGGGCCAGCAGCTCCCGCAGCAGGGGCATGGACAGGCCGATGACGTTGCCCGCGTTCCCCTCCACGGCCTCCACGAACGGGGCGGAGCGGCCGTCGAGGGTGAACGCCCCCGCGACCCGCAGGGGTTCGCCGGTGGCCACGTAGGCGGCGACCTCCTCGTCGGAGGGGTGCCCGAAGCGCACGGTCGTTGACGCCGTCGCCGCGACCCGCGCCCCGGGGCCCGCGGCCGTGTCGATCACGCAGTGGCCCGTGTGCAGCACGGCGGAACGGCCGCGCAGCGCCTTCCACCGGGCGGTGGCCTCCTCGGCGTCCGCCGGCTTGCCCAGCGCCGCGCCGTCCACGTCCAGCAGCGAGTCGCAGGCCACGACCAGCGCGCCCGCGGCCTCGGGCCGGGCCGCCACGGCCTCGGCCTTGGCCTCGGCCAGCAGCAGGGCCAGGGCGGCGGGCGTCGGCGCGTTCAGCGACTCCTCGTCCACGCCGCTGACGATCACCTCGGGCGCGAGCCCCGCCTGCCGCAACAGGCCCAGACGGGCCGGGGACTGCGAGGCGAGCACGAGGCGGCGGGCCGGGGTGCGGGCTGCCGACGGCGGGTTCGGCGGGGCATTCATGGGCGTCAGGGTAACGAGCGCGGCGGGGCGCCCGTCCGGCCGGTCTGCCCGGACCGGCCGGACGGGCTACTCTCCCCGGGCCCGAGGGGAACCCGGCCCGGGGGAGTCCTGGGTGCCGCCGGACCGCGTGTGGCGCGGCCGGGCGGCGGGGGGCAAGGGCGGTGCGGGCCGCGGGCGTTGGGGCGTTCCCGGGGCGCTGCCGCCTCCGGCCCCGGCCGGCGCTCCCCCTGCCCTGGGCGGGCATACGAGAAGCTGCCGGGATGAACGTCCCGCGCCGCCGCGGGAGTTCCGCCCGCGACCGCCGCTCGCCAGTCCATGGTTCCGAACGTCCCGCGTCCGCGCGGGAGTTCCCTCAGGAGGCCGCTGGTGGCGCCTCCGGGGCCGCCTCCGGCGGTGAGGGGCTCTCCGCCCCCGCGGGGGACGTTCTCCCCGGGGCGGCCGTTCCGGTGGCGCCCGCCAAGGCCGTTTCCCCTTCTGCTGCCGGCCCCGCCGGCCCCGCCGGGCGGTCCGTGACCGTGATGCGGCCGGCGGCGATGCGGGCCAGGCGCTCGGAGCGGGCCGCGATGGCGCTGTCGTGGGTGACCATGACGAACGTCAGCCCCAGCTCCTTCCACTGCGTCTCCAGCACGTCCATCACCTCGTCCCGCGTGGACTCGTCGAGGTTGCCGGTGGGCTCGTCGGCGAGCAGCACCTTGGGCCGTTTCGCCAGGGCGCGCGCGATCGCCACGCGCTGCTGCTGGCCGCCGGACAGCTCGCCCGGCACGTGGCCCGCGCGCTCGGCCAGGCCCACCGCCTCCAGGGCCGCGGCGGCGCGGCGGCGGCGTTCCCCGGCGCGCAGGCGCAGCGGGACGAGGGCGGTCTCGACGTTCTCCTGGGCGGTGAGCGTGGGGATGAGGTGGAAGCCCTGGAAGACGAAGCCGATGCGCTCGGCGCGCAGCCGGGTCAGCCGGGCCTCCGAGAGCCGGGTCAGGTCGGTGCCGTCCAGGACCACGCTGCCGCCGGTGGCGCGGTCGAGGCCGCCGAGGAGCTGCAGCAGCGTGGACTTGCCGCCGCCGGTGGGGCCCTGGATGACCAGCCGGCTGCCGGCCGGGACGGTGAGGGAGACCTCGTCCAGCGCCGTGACGGTCTGCCTGCCGCGGCGGTAGTGCTTGGTGACGCCGGTGAGTTCGTACACGGAATGCTCCGGGGGATCAGGGGGGGGCAGGGGGATCGGGGGTGAACGGGCGGCGGGGCGGGCGTCTCAGGCGACGCGGCGCAGGGCGTCCGCCGGGCGCAGGCGGGCGGCGCGCGAGGCGGCGAACGCGCCCGCGATCAGGCCGCCGAGGACGGCCAGGCCCACGGCCAGCGCGAGGACGCTGAGGCTGACGGGCGCGGTGAGGCCGATGTCCAGCGTCTCGGCGGCGGCCTCCGGGCCGCCGCCCATGATCACCGGGCGGGGACCGCCGGGGCCGGCCGCGCCGGGGCCGCCGCCGGAGGCGAGTTCGGCCGTCAGGCCGGGGCGCAGGGCGGTGATGGTCCAGGCACCGAGCAGGCCGAGGCCCAGGCCCAGGGCGCCGCCGGCCAGGCCGGTGACCAGGGACTCGCCCATCACCTGCCCGGTGACGCGGCGGCGGGTCCAGCCCAGGGCCTTGAGGGTGCCGAACTCCGTGACCCGGCGGCTGACGGCGGCCGAGGCCATCAGTCCTGCGACGAGGAAGGAGACCGCGAGCACCAGCCAGGACAGCCAGGTGCCGACGCCGTCGGCGAGGTCGGCGGCGGTGGACAGCGAGCCGGAGACCTCCTCGGCCAGGTCGTCGGCGGTGGTGATCTCGACGTCGTCGACCAGGCCGCCGATGGCCGTCTCGATGGCGTCGAGCCGCTGGGAGTCCTCGGCCTGGACGTAGACGTTCGTGACCTCGTCCTCGTGGCCGGACAGCTCCTGGGCGCGGGCCAGCGGGAGGTAGACCTGGGCGGTGGCCTCGCCCTCGGTGGCGGTGACGCCGACGACCTCGAAGTCCGTGCCGCGCAGCGTGACGGTGTCGCCCACGGCCAGCTCCTCCTCGGCCGCGTGGTCGGCGTCCACGAGCGCGACCTCGGCCTCGGCGTCCTCGGCCGACAGCGCCCGCCCGTCCGTGATCTCGGCTCCGGCGAGCGGGCCGAGGTCCGGCTGGGTGACGTCGGTGCCGTAGACGGCGAAGTCGTCCACGCCGAACTCCGCGCCGCCGCCCTCCACGCGCATCCGCGGCCCGCCGCCCTGGCCTCCGCCCCCCTCTATGCCGGGGCCGCCGGGCACGGCCTGCTCGCCGGGGACCTCCTGGATCTCGCCCCGCTGGAAGGAGCCGTCGATGGTGATGCTCCGCAGGCTCAGCCCGCCGACGGCGCCGCTGACCCCCTCCACGCCGGCGATCCGTTCCACGTCCGCCGCGTCGAGCGTGCCGGGGGAGGCCGCCACGAGCTGGTCGCTGCTCTGCTCCCCGTCCCCCGCGTCGAACTCGAAGCGCGGCCCGCGCTGGAACTCCCCGTCCTCCGGGGGCACGAACGCCGGGGTGACGGTGATGTCGGTGCCGAGCCCGTAGAGCGAACGCAGCACCTCCTCCTGGGCCCGCTGCATTCCCGAGGAGACGGCGTTGACGACCACGACCAGAGCGATGCCGAGCGCGAGCCCGGCGGCGATGACGAACTGCGCACGACGCCGGCGCCGCAGCTCCCGTCGCAGGTAGGTGAAAATCATGCCCGGACGCTAGGAGCGCGCGGTGAGGGCCCCCTGAGGGCTCCATGAGAAGCCGATGAGAAACGCTCCCGGCCGCGGCCGGGGGCGTCGCGGAACGGCCGTCGCGGCGGCGGCCCGGCTCAGCGCAGCAGGAGGAGGGTCGCCGTCAGGAGGGTGGCCGTGGCCAGGAGCCAGCCCGCGCGGGCCGCCATCGCGCGGGCGGCCCGCGTCTCGTCATTGGGCCTGGGGCGCATGTCCGACCACCGCATGACCCCCACGCTGCGGGATGCGGTGGCCGGGCGCCTGAGTAGAAGTACTCAGATCCGGCCCGGAGGCCGGAGCCGGGTCAGGCCGGCCAGTAGCTCGTGCGCCAGCTGTTCGGGCCCGGGTGGGGGAGGCGGCCCGCCGGGACCGCGCGGGAGGGGTCGGACCACAGGGGTGGGCGGGACGGGCCGCCCTCCCCGCCGCCGGCCGCCGCGGCGGCCATCCGCGCCTGCATCACCGCGACCGCGGCGGCCAGCTCCTCGGGCGTGGGGTTGCCCCGCAGAACCCTGATCATCTTCGCGCCTCCTCGTGCTGCCGTCTGCCGTCTGCCGTCTGCCGAACGAACGCCTTACAGCGGGATGTTGCCGTGCTTCTTCGGGGGGAGCTGCTCCCGCTTGGTGCGCAGCGCCCGCAGGCCGCGCACCACCGCGTGCCGCGTCTCCGCCGGGCGGATGACGGCGTCCACGTAGCCGCGCTCGGCCGCCACGTAGGGGTTGAGCAGCGTGTCCTCGTACTCCTGCGTCAGCCGCGCGCGCTCCGCCTCGCGCTCCTCGTCCCCCCCGATGGCCGCCAGCGTGCGCCGGTGCAGGATGTTGACCGCGCCCTGCGCCCCCATGACCGCGATCTGCGCCGTGGGCCAGGCGAAGTTGAGGTCCGCGCCCAGGTGCTTGGAGCCCATCACGTCGTAGGCCCCGCCGAACGCCTTGCGCGTGATGACGGTGATCAGTGGAACGGTGGCCTCGGCGTAGGCGTAGATCAGCTTGGCGCCGCGGCGGATGATGCCGTTGTACTCCTGGTCCGTGCCGGGCAGGAAGCCGGGGACGTCCACGAAGGTGAGGACCGGGATGTTGAACGCGTCGCAGGTCCGCACGAAGCGGGCGGCCTTCTCCGAGGCGTTGATGTCCAGGCAGCCGGCGAACTGCATCGGCTGGTTGGCGACCACGCCCACCGGGTAGCCCTCGACCCGGCCGAAGCCGGTGATGATGTTGGGCGCGAACAGGGACTGGGTCTCCAGGAACTCGTGGTCGTCCAGCACGTGCTCGATCGCCTCGTGCATGTCGTAGGGCTGGTTGGCCGAGTCCGGCACCAGCGCGTCCAGCTCCTCGTCCTCCGGCGAGTGCTCCAGGTCGGCCTCCTGCGGGAAGGCCGGGGGCTCGGAGAGGTTGTTGGAGGGCAGGTAGGACAGCAGGGCCTTCACGTACTCGAAGGCGTCCTTCTCGTCCCCGGCCATGTGGTGGGCCACGCCGGAGAGGGTGTTGTGGGTGCGCGCGCCGCCCAGCTCCTCGAAGCCGACGTCCTCACCCGTGACCGTCTTGATCACGTCCGGACCGGTGATGAACATGTGGGAGGTCTGGTCGACCATCACGGTGAAGTCCGTGATCGCCGGGGAGTACACGGCGCCACCCGCGCAGGGACCGGTGATCACCGAGATCTGCGGGATCACCCCGGAGGCGTGGACGTTGCGCCGGAAGATCTCCGCGAACAGGCCCAGCGCCGTGACGCCCTCCTGGATGCGGGCCCCGCCGCCGTCGTTGATCCCGACCACCGGACAGCCGGTCTTGGCCGCGAAGTCCATCACCTTCACGATCTTCTCGCCGTAGACCTCGCCCAGCGAGCCGCCGAAGACGGTGAAGTCCTGCGAGTAGACGGCGACCGGGCGGCCGTCCACGGTGCCGTAGCCGGTGACCACGCCGTCGCCGTAGGGGCGGTTCTTGTCGATGCCGAACGCCGTGGCGCGGTGCCGGGCGAACTCGTCCAGCTCGGTGAAGGACCCCTCGTCCAGCAGCAGGTCGATCCGCTCCCGGGCCGTCAGCTTCCCCTTGGCGTGCTGCTTCTCCACCGCCCGCGCGGACCCGGCGTGCGTGGCCTCGTCCGTCCGGCGCCTGAGATCCTCGATCTTGCCCGCGGTGGTGTGAAGGTTTTCGGCCACGGCAGCGGCTCCTACTCGTCCTCGGGTGGTTACCGATTCGTAGGTTATTCCCAGCCTGTCGGCGCCGGAGGGCAATGGGCGTGCGGCGTTGGCCACACCCTTAGTCTGGCGCCATGACCACTGAGCGGAGCCGCTGGTCCGATCTCGATCGTCCGCCGTTGAACGCGCGGGCCCTGCGGGAGGGGCTGACGCGTCCCGACAGCCTCTGGACGCACCTCGACGTCGTGGCCTCCACCGGCTCCACGAACGCCGACCTGGCCGAGGCCGCGCGCGCCGGGCGGGCCCGCGCCGGGGCCGTTCTCATCGCCGAGGAGCAGACGGCCGGGCGCGGGCGCCTGGGCCGCACCTGGAGCGCCCCGCCGCGCTCCGGCCTCTTCTTCTCCGCGCTGCTCCAGCCCGAGGCCGACGGCGTGCCGCCCGCCCGCCTCACCTGGCTCCCGCTGCTCGCCGGGGTCGCCACGGCCGCCGCACTCAGCCGCGCGGCCGGCGTGGACACCCCGCTGAAGTGGCCGAACGACCTGCTGGTGCGCGTGGACGGCGCCGAACGCAAGGCCGGCGGCATCCTGGCCGAGCGCGTCGAGGGCGGCTCGGGCGTCGTCCTGGGCATCGGCCTGAACGTCTCCCTCACCGAGGCCGAACTGCCCGTCCCGCAGGCCGGTTCGCTCCTGCTGGCGCGGGCCGTCACCACCGACCGGGACCCCCTGCTGCGCGCGGTGCTGCGTTCCCTGGCCGAGTGGTACACCCGCTGGACCGCGGCCGGCGGGGACGCCGCCGAGGCCGGGCTGCTGGAGGCGTACGCGGCCGGCTCCGCGACCCTGGGGCGCCCGGTGCGGGCGGAGCTGCCGGGGGGCGGCGAGCTGCTCGGCGAGGCGGTGGCCGTGGACGGCGAGGGGCGGCTGGTGGTGGCCACCGGGGACGGCCGGCGGGAGCCGCTGGCCGCCGCGGACATCGTCCACCTCCGGGCGACGTGACATACGGCACACTGCCGTAGGGTTGTGCGGTGAGTGCGAGCGAGTGCGAGGCACGTGACGGAGCACGCGCGATGGACGCGCCTGAGCGGAACGGTAGGACTGTGCGCAGCGTAGGGATTCCTCCTGTGAGGCGTCCGGCAGGGGCGGGCGGCCGTGGCCGGCACTGATCCGGGCACCCCGGCGGCACCCCCGCCGGACCCGGCCGGCGGCCGGGCAGCGGGCACCGCGGCGGCGGGGACGGCGCAGGGCAACGCCAGGGGCGGGGCTTCGGGGGCACCCTCGGGGGCGGCCCCGGGCAGGCAATCGGGGAACGCTCCGGGTTCGCGCTCCGGGAACGCCCCGGGGGTTCCCCGGGGGAACGGCGCCCGCGCCGAGGGCACGCGGGGCGACGGCGCAGGGGGCAACGCCCGGGGCCGCGGCTCGGGGAAGGCCCGGGGCGACGGCGGGGCCGACGCCCCCTCGGCAGGTGCCGCGCGGGCCGCGTCGGGGAACCGGGCCCGTAGACCCCCCGCGGACCCCTCCGGGCCGCCTCCCGGGAACGCGGCCGGGAAGCCTTCCGGGAGCGGGGCGGACCGTTCCGCCGGGAACTCCGCCGGGAACTCCGCCGAGGACCCCGCGGAGAACTCGGCCGAGAACATCGCCCTGCGCATCGAGCACCTGATCATGGGCGCCGAGCGCCAGTACACGCCCTTCCAGGCGGCCCGCGCCGCCGGCGTTCCCATGGACCTGGCCTCCCGCTTCTGGCGGGCGATGGGCTTCCCCGACATCGGACAGGCCCGCGTGCTGACCGAGGCCGACGTGCTCGCGCTGCGGCGGCTGGCGGGCCTGGTGGAGGCCGGGCTGCTGAGCGAGCCGATGGCCATCCAGGTCGCCCGCTCCACCGGCCAGACCACGGCCCGGCTCGCGGACTGGCAGATCGACTCCTTCCTGGAGGGCCTGACCGAGCCGCCCGAGCCCGGCATGACCCGCGCCGAGGTCGCCTACCCGCTGGTCGAGCTGCTGCTCCCGGAGCTCCAGGAGTTCCTGGTCTACGTCTGGCGGCGCCAACTGGCCGCCGCCACCAGCCGGGTGGTGCAGGCCGCGGACGACGACGAGATGGTGGACCGGCGCCTCGCGGTCGGGTTCGCGGACCTGGTGGGCTTCACGCGGCTCACGCGGCGGCTGGAGGAGGCGGAGCTGGGTGAGCTGGTGGAGGCGTTCGAGACCACGGCCGCCGACCTGGTGGCCGCCCGCGGCGGCCGGCTGATCAAGACCCTCGGCGACGAGGTCCTCTTCGCGGCCGACGACGCGGGCATGGCGGCCGACATCGGCCTGCGGCTGGTGCAGACCCTGGGCGAGGACCCGGCGATGCCGGAGCTTCGGGTGGGGATCGCGTTCGGCACGGTGACCACGCGGATGGGCGACGTCTTCGGCAACACGGTCAACCTCGCCAGCCGCCTGACCTCGATAGCCCCCAAGAACATGGTGCTGGTGGACGGCGCCATGCGGGAGGAGCTGAAGTCCGCCGGCCTGGCCCCGCACTCCGAGAAGGCGGCCGACGCGGGCGCCGGGTACCGCTTCACCCTCCAGCCGCTCTACCAGCGGCCGGTGCGCGGCCTGGGCATCGTGGAGCCGTGGCTGCTGACGCGGCGCGGCTGAGGGGAGAGGGAGCGACGCCGCCGGGTGGTGCGGGCGCCGCCCGGCGGGGGCGAGGAGTAGTTGAACGCCCCATGGCGCGCGGAACGCCCCTAGCCTGGGCGGCATGGGTGACCAGAGCCGGCTGCGGGCCGTCGTGGCGGTGGCGGAGGAGATGGCCGCCGCCCCCGGCCTGCCGCAGCTCGCCCGCGCCGCCGCGGAGGGCGTGCGCGCCGCGCTGGGGGGCGCGTCGGCGGCCGTGGCCGCCCGGGAGCGCGGGGAGGGGACCGCGGAGCGCCTGCGGGAGCTGGCCCGGGCGGGCGAGCCGCCGGGGGCCGGGGGCCCGCCGCAGCTGATACTTCCGCTCGCCGCAGGAGGCCGGCCCTGGGGCGAGCTACGCGTGACCCGCGGTCCCGGCGCGCCCGCGTTCGGCCCCGACGAGGCCGACCTCGGCGCGGCGCTGGCGGCCGTCATCGCGGCGGGCCTGGCCCAGTACGAGCGGCTGGCCGAGGCCAGCAGGCTGGCGTTCACCGATCCGCTCACCGGCCTGGCCAACCGCCGTGCCGTGGACGTGCGGCTGGCCGACGCGGTGCGGCGGCACCGGGCGACGGGCGAGGCGGTCAGCCTGGTCGTCTGCGACGTCAACGGCCTCAAGCGGGTCAACGACACGTACGGCCACGCGCAGGGCGACCGCCTGCTGGAACGTTTCGGCGCCCTGCTGGCGGGGTGCGCGGAGCACCTGCCGGGCGCTTTGGCGGCCCGGCTGGGGGGCGACGAGTTCTGCCTGGTGGCGGTGGGGTCCGGGGCGGAGGCGGTGGAGCGGGTGGCGGAGGCCGTCTGCCGCCGGGCCCGCGAGCTGGAGCCGGGCGAGGGCGTGGCCTGCGGCATGGCCTCCACGGGCGAGGCCGGGGGCCCTCCCGCCACGGCGCGGCGGCTGTTCCGGCTGGCCGACGCCGCGCAGTACCGGGCGAAGGCCACCGGCGCCCCCGGCCCCGTGGTCGCCGGCCGCGACGCCCCCGACGACCCCGTCCTCGCCCTGGCCGACGCGCCCCCGCCCCCAGGCCCCACGCCCGGCCGCCCGGACCGCCGCCGCTTCCGGGGAGCGCGGCGCCCGGGGGGCGCCTGAGGGCGCGCGGCCTCGCGCGCGAGCCGCACGCGCGGTCGGCGGCGCCGTTCGCCTCACTCGGGCAGGGCGGCGAGCCAGTCGGTCAGGAGGCGGTTGACCTCGGCGGGGCGTTCCTGCTGGATCCAGTGGCCGCAGCCGTCGAGGATGTGGGAGGAGACCAGGCCCGGCAGCGTCGCGGGGAAGGCGGCGATCGCGTCGGCCAGCCACGTGGTGGAGGCGTCGAGCCCCCCGCCGATGAACAGGGACGGCTGGGGCACGGGGGCGCCGTCGAGGGCCGCGAGGTCCTCCCAGTCGCGGTCCATGTTCCGGTAGCGGTTGAGGGCCCCCGTGAGGCCGGTGCGCTCGAACTCCCCGGCGTAGACGTCGAGATCGCCCTCGCTCAGCCAGGCGGGCAGCCGGCCCGCGGGGAACCGTTCGCGCAGCGTCCCGCCCCGGCTCACGAAGTGCGGATCGGGGTTCCCGGGCGCGGGCATCGTGTCGGCGGACAGGGCCGCGTAGAAGCCCGCCAGCCAGCCGCGCACGTCCGGCTCGATCTCGGCCTCGGCCCGCCCCGGCTCCTGGAAGTACGAGACGTAGAACTCGCCCGGCGCCGCCGGGTCCGCGCCCATCCGCGCGAAGACCTCGCTGGGCCGGGGCCCGCCGCGCGGGGCGTACGGCACGCTGAGCAGGCCCACCGCGCGGAAGACCTCGGGCCGGAGCAGGGCGGAGTTCGCGGCGATGGACGCGCCCCAGTCGTGGCCGACGATCGCCGCGGGCTCCGTGCCGCCCAGGGCGCGCACCACCGCGACGTTGTCCTCCACCAGGTCGAGCATCCGGTACGCCTCCGGCGCGGCGGGCCGGGAGGAACGCCCGTAGCCGCGGACGTCGAGGGCGACCGCGCGGTACCCGGCCGCCGCGAGGGCGGGGAGCTGGTGGCGCCAGGAGTACCAGGACTCGGGGAAGCCGTGCACCAGCAGCACCAGCGGCCCGGTGCCCTGCTCCACGAGGTGGATCCGGCCGCCGGGCGAGGGGACCGTCCGGTGGACCGGTTCCGTGATCTGTCGCGCCATGCGTCGTCTCCTTCGGCTCGTCCTCGGCCCGGTAGGCGCCGGGCGGCGGCTCGCCACCGATCATGCGCGGGGCCGCGCGGGGCGGCGAGTCGCGTTGCCGGTCCGGCAACACCGGCGCCGCCCCGCCCCGGCCGCCCCCGCAGGCCCTACCCTGCGAGGGATGAGCACCCAGACCACCCTCCTCGGCCCCGCCGGGGTCACCGCCGCCGACGTCCTGGCCGTGGCCCGGGGCGGCAGCCGGGTGGAGCTGTCGCGGGCCGCCGTGGAGGCGATGGAGGCCGGGCGGCGGGTCGTGGAGGAGCTCGCCGGGCGGCCCGAGCCCGCCTACGGCGTCTCCACCGGCTTCGGCGCCCTCGCCGTCCTGCACATCGGCCCGGACCTGCGCGCCCGCCTCCAGCGCAACATCGTGCGTTCCCACGCCGCCGGCATGGGCCCCCGCGTCGAGCGCGAGGTCGTGCGGGCGCTGATGTTCCTGCGGCTGAAGACCCTCGCCTCCGGCCACACCGGCGTGCGCCCCGAGGTGGCCCGCGCGATCGCCGCGGTGCTGAACGCCGGCATCACCCCCGTCGTCCACGAGTACGGCTCGCTGGGCTGCTCCGGGGACCTCGCGCCGCTGTCGCACTGCGCGCTGACCCTCCTGGGCGAGGGGGAGGCCGAGGACGCCGCCGGGGCGGTGCGGCCGGCCGGGGAGCTGCTGGCCGCGCACGGCATCGCCCCGCTGCGGCTGCGCGAGAAGGAGGGACTGGCGCTGCTCAACGGCACGGACGGGATGCTCGGCATGCTCCTCCTCGCCTGCGCCGACCTCGCCCGCCTGTGCACCGGCGCCGACGTCTCCGCCGCGCTGACGCTGGAGGCCCTGCTGGGCACGGACCGGGTGCTCGCCCGGGAGCTGAACGCCCTGCGTCCGCACCCGGGTCAGGCCGCCAGCGCGGCCAACATGCGGCTGTTGCTGGCCGGTTCGGGGCTGACGGGACATCACCAGGATGCCGCGCCGCGCGTGCAGGACGCGTACTCGGTGCGGTGCGCCCCGCAGGTGGCCGGTGCGGTCCGGGACACCCTCGCGCACGCCCGCGCCGTCGCGGACCGCGAGCTGGCCGCCGCCGTGGACAACCCCGTGGTGGTGGACGGCCGGGTCGAGTCGAACGGCAACTTCCACGGCGCGCCCGTGGGTTACGTCCTGGACTTCCTGGCCATCGCCGCCGCCGACCTGGCCTCGATCGCCGAACGCCGCACCGACCGGCTGCTGGACCGTCACCGCTCGCACGGGCTGCCGCCGTTCCTGGCCGCCGACCCCGGGGTCGACTCGGGGCTGATGATCGCGCAGTACACGCAGGCCGCGCTGGTGAGCGAGCTGAAGCGGCTGGCCGCGCCCGCCTCCGTGGACTCCATCCCCTCCTCCGCGATGCAGGAGGACCACGTCTCCATGGGCTGGTCGGCCGCGCGGAAGCTGCGGCGGGCCGTGGAGTGCCTGACGCGGGTGCTCGCCGTGGAGGTGTGCGCGGCCTCGCGCGCCCTGCGGCTGCGCGAGGAGGCCGCCGCGGGGGCGGGGCTGCGGATGGGCCCGGCGGCGCGGGCCGTGGTGGAGGCGGCCGAGGCCGCGGGGGTGCGCGGGCCGGGGGAGGACCGCTTCCTGGCCCCCGACCTCGCGGCGGCCGAGGCGTTCGTCTCCGGCGGGGGCCTGATCGCCGCGGCGGAGTCGGCGGCGGGGCCGCTGGCCTGAGCGGCCGGGCCCCAGGCCCGAGCCCCGCGCGGCGCTGTGTGACCCGCCTGTCGCGCCGGGCACGGACGTGGTGCACGGCCTGTCAAAGGCCGTTGCCCGCTGTCAACGCCCGTGGCTCGCGTCCGCTGGGAACGTCCGTGGCGCCGCCGGCCGGTCAACGCCCGCCGCCGGCCGGTCAACGCCCGCCGCCGGGCGCCGCGCGCAGGGACCGCCGCCGGCTGCGAACGCCCTCAGCCCGGCCGTTCAGCCCCCCGAGAGCTCCCCGCGCACCTGCTCGGTCCCCGGGATCGGGGCCCCGCCGCCCGCGTCCTCCCCGCCCCCCTGCTGCGCCGACGGCAGCAGGCACACCGCGCACAGCGCGACGGCCGCGATCATGCCGCAGATCAGCGGCCGACGGTCACCGGGCGGGTACTCAGCGCTCATGACCAGCGATGTTACGGGCCCCTGCGGGTCGGCGGGAAGGGGCGACGGCGGGCCCCTTACTCTCCGGGGCATGACCGATGAACTGAGCGACCGGACGCGGCATGTGCGGGTCCGCGTCGAGATGGTGCTGGAGATCACGGAGGCCGACGAGCTGATCCGCGCCGCCTGGGCGCGGATCGAGGGCGACGCCTCCATGCCGCGCGAGGAGCGGGACCAGGCGGCCCAGGCCGTTTCCCGGGACGAGGCGGAGGCCGTGGCCTACCTGATCGACCCGGTGGACCTCGTGGACGAGGTGCCGGGCGTGGTGCTGGCCCAGGCGTCCTGGAGCAGCGAGGTGGCCGACTACGACCCCGAGACGGACTGGGACGGCAGCGACGACGGGGAGGAGATGGGCCCCGACGAGGAGTGACGCCCACCCGCGGACTGCGGGTTACCGGGCCGATTAACTTACCCTGGGAACCGGCTGCCGCCCTATCACGTCTACCCCGGGTGTCCTGCGGGGACGCGGCAGTGGACCCAGTTTTCGATTCGGATGAGGGACGGCATGCGGCGCAAGGGCCTGAGCGCGGCGGCAGCGCTGCTCTGTGGACTGCTGACTCTGTCGGCATGCAGCGGCGGCGACGATGCTCCGGAGGAGCCGGGGGGCGGTGGCGGCAACGAGCAGTCGGAGGCCGATCGCGCCGCCGAGGACGCGAACACCTCGGAGGCCGTGATCTCCATCACACCCGACGACGACGCGGTCAACGTCGGCATCAACAGCGACGTCGAGGTCACCGTCGAGGGGGGCACCCTGGACGAGGTCGTCATGACCGCGGCCGGGACCGGCACCGAGGTGACCGGTACGACGGCCGAGGACGGCGCGAGCTGGGCCCCCGACGCCCAGCTCGACCGGGGCACGCAGTACGAGCTGACCGTGCAGGCCAGCGACGCGCAGGGCCGTGAGGCACACGAGGCCCGCACCTTCACCACGATCTCGGCGGAGAACAGCTTCACGGGCATCTTCACCCCGGAGGACGGCGAGACCGTCGGCGTGGGGATGCCCGTCTCGCTCAACTTCGACCGGCCGATCACCAACCGGGCCGAGGTCCAGGACGCGGTCGAGATCAACACCAGCAGCGGGCAGGAGGTCGTGGGCCACTGGTTCAGCGACACCCGGCTCGACTTCCGCCCCGAGGACTACTGGGCGGCCAACACCCAGGTCACCGTCGACCTCAACTTCGACGGCCTTGAGGGCGCGGAGGGCATCACCGGCTGGCAGGACCGCACCTTCGCCTTCACCGTGGGCCGTTCGCAGATCTCCACCGTGGACGTGCAGACCCATCAGATGCGGGTCGTGCGCGACGGCCAGACGCTGCGCACCCTGCCGATATCGGCGGGCAGCGAGGAGAACCCCACCTACAACGGCGCGATGGTGATCTCCGAGAAGCTGACCGAGACGCGGATGAACGGCGCCACCGTCGGCTTCACGGACGACGACGGCGAGGGCGAGTACGATATCCCGGACGTGCCGCACGCCATGCGGCTCTCCACCTCGGGGACGTTCGTCCACGGCAACTACTGGGCCTCGCGCGGGACGTTCGGCTCCGCGAACACCAGCCACGGCTGCATAGGGCTGGCCGACACCCAGGGCGCGGACGACCCCGACCAGGACGCCGCCTGGTTCTTCGAGGAGTCCCTGCGCGGCGACGTCATCATCGTCACCAACTCCCCCGACCGCGAGATCCAGCCCGACAACGGCCTCAACGGCTGGAACATGAGCTGGGACGAGTGGGTGGCGGGCAGCGCGCTGTAGTCCCCGCCACTCCTCCGCACACCCCGGACGCCCGGCCTCGCGCCGGGCGTTCGCCGTTGCGGGGGAACCAGACCCGATCCGGTCCCCGCAACGCTGCGAGCGGCGCGGGCGGGTGCCGTACTCAGTAGATGAGGGCGTAGACGACGCAGGGAGCGTCGGCGTCGTCCTGGGCCGCACCTACGACCAGGGTCCGCGAGCCATAGCGCCACCCTGTGGTCCAGAAGTACTCCTCAAGGTACTCGCCGTACTCCGCGCCGATGTCCACGGGAGGCAGCTCGGCGGCCGGCACGCGGCGCACCACCTCATCAGCGGCCTCGCGTGCGGCGCGTTCGCCCTCCTGGCGCAGGTCGTCTCCGTACGCGCCCGTGCCGAGGGCCGCCTCCTCCTCGTCGAAGTCCCGCAGCCACAGAGTGAAGGCCAGCCGCAGCTTCGGCGGATCGTACTGGATCGACAGCGAGCCGGGACCACGGTGCCAGGGCCGGTAGAACGGCTCGGCGGGTGCGCGCCGGTAGGGCTCCCAGCCGCGCTGTTCCAGCAGCGGCACGATGGCCTCGCCGGTGAGCACCGGGGCATCGCGGAGGGCTTGGAGGATTTCCAGGACTTCGTCCATCAGGTCATTCCGATAGCAGGTACGTGGTACACGGCGAGCTCGCCGCTGGCCATGGCCTCGGGGAAGGCTTGATTGAACAGGTCGGTGAAGTGCTGCGCGCCTCCCTGGCTCGAAATCGCGTACCGCTGGAGCTGGTCCAGCGATTTGACGTCCTGCGATCGAGGGCGCTCCCGGCAGACGCGTCGTTCACCCTCATCCGCGCTTATCTGAAGGAGTACACCGCATGAGTGCTCACCGGGCCGTCTCCTGGCGGAAGTCGACCTACAGCGGCGTCAACAACGGCGACTGCCTCGAAGTCGCGGACGGCGTCCCCGGCCTCGTTCCCGTCAGGGACAGCAAGGTTCCGGACGGGCCCGTGCTGGTCGTTCCGGATGGGGGCTGGGGCGCTTTCGTCTCGGCCGTGAGGCGGGGGCGGCTGTCGGGCTGAACGCCGTGTGCCGTCCGGCTGTGTCAACCGTTGCGCCGGGCGGCGACAGCGGTCCGTGCCCGGACGAGCAGGGTGCCCGGCTGCCCGGGGGCGGGGGCGGCGAGTGCCGTCGCGGCGACGTCGGCGAAGCCGGAGCGCTTCAGGAGGTCCGTCCGGAGGGCGGGACTGTACTGCCAGCGCAGCACGGTGAGTTCGTCCTCCCGTCCCTCCAGCCAGGTGCCGCCCATCCGCTGAGGGCCCCAGGCGTCCGCCGTGGGCTCGGCCTGACGGAACGCGAGGACGCCGCCGTCCGTGAGGCGGGCCGCGATGAGCGGGAGCAGTTCCTCGGGGTCGGTGCACCACACGGCGCCCCACACGGAATACACCGCGTCATATGTCGCGGTGTCGGCCGTGAGGAAGGCGCCGGCCATGGCCCGGACGAAGGAGACGCGCCGTTCGTCGCGCCACCAGGTCCGGGCGCGTTCGACCTGCACGGGTGAGAAGTCGACGCCGACAACGTTCACTCCCTGACGCGCGAGAGCCACGGCCCGCCAGACCCTCCCCGGGGCCGGGTTCCAGCGCGCGGCGCGGCCCCGGCCTACACGCAGATGCTGTGCACCACGGCGTACACCCTGGCCCGTGCCGACGCGCGTGACGACGCGCTGACCATGATCCGCGAGGCCACGCGAGCGGCGCGGGCGCTCCCCGACGCACCGGTGCGGGGAGGTCTGACCCGGGCGTCCGTGACGCTGTACGAGGTGGGCGTCCACTGGGCGCTGGGGGACGCGGGCACAGCGCTGCACGCTGGGCGCGGCCTGAGCCCCGCTCAGTTCGAGACGCCCGAACGCCGCGCGCGCCTCCACACCGACCTGGCCCGCGCGTGGCGGCAGTGGGGCCGGGCCGAGCAGGCCGCCGTTCAGCTTCTCGACGCCTGTCGTGCGGCGCCCGCGGAGGTCCGTGAACGCCCGGCCATCCGCGCCGTCGCGGCCGAACCGACGGAGCGGCACTGCCGCTTGGTCGCGGTGCGCACCCTCAGGGCCGCCGTCCGGGGAAGCGGTCCGGCCCGGCCGTTCAGCGTCTAGCCGGGACCGGGACGGCCTCCGCCGACAGGAGGTCGTGGAGGGCCGATTCCGAGGGGGTTCCCGGGTCGGCGTGGAAGGTGACGAGTTGCTGGGCGGGGTCCTGGGGGAGGGTCAGGGTTTCGTAGCGGAGGGTCAGGGGGCCGGCCGTGGGGTGGTGGAAGCGTTTGGTGCCGTAGGCGCGGTCGCGAACGTCGTGGCGGGCCCAGAGGTCGCGGAAGGCGGCGCTGTGCTCCTTGAGGTGGGCCAGGAGAGCGCACAGGCGGGGGTCGTCGGGGCGGCGGGCCGATTCGCGGCGGAGGACGGCGACGAGGTCGGCGGCCTTCGCCTCCCAGTCCACGTACAGCTCGCGCTGGGCCGGGTCGAGGAAGACCATGCGGGCGAGGTTGCGGTCCTCGGGGGGCAGGACGGCGAAGTCGCCCAGGAGGAGGGCGGCCGGGCGGTTCCAGGCGAGCACGTCCAGGCCCGAGTCGGAGACGAACGCCGGGACGTGCGTCAACTGATCGAGGAGCTGGCGCAGTTCGGGGCGGACACGCGGGGGCGCGGCGGCGGCGCGGTGCCGGGGCGGGACGGCCTCGGCCGGGCGTACCAGGTGCGTCAGGTGGTCGCGTTCGGCGGGGTTGAGGCGCAGGGCGGTGGCGATGGCCTCCAGGACGCCCGCCGAGACGTTGGCGCCGTGGCCCTGCTCCAGGCGCGTGTAGTAGGCGACGCTGACGCCCGCGAGCAGCGCCAGCTCCTCGCGGCGCAGGCCCGGCACGCGGCGGCGTCCGCCCCGGGCCGGCAGCCCGACGTCGGCCGGGCTCAGCCGCGCACGGCGGCTGCGGAGGAAGGCACGCAACTCGTCTCGCTGGTCGATTCCCACGGGCACCCAGTATGGGGGGCCCGTTCGCGAAAGTGATACGGGCAGTGGTAGGCACGGCGGTGAGAGGTGACGACGGGACCTGGGTAGCGCGCGCGGGAGACCGCAGCATGGGTGTCATGACAGATCTCAGCACCGTCCCCGCCTACGGCGCCTTCGAGGCCAAGGCGCCCCTGGAGCGCACCACCATCTCCCGCCGCCCGGTCGGCGAGCACGACGTGCTGATCGAGATCGGGTATGCCGGCATCTGTCACAGCGACGTCCACCAGGCCCGCCACGAGTGGGGCGAGGGCATCTTCCCGATGGTGCCCGGCCACGAGATCGCGGGCGTGGTGGCGGCCGTGGGGCCGGGCGTGACGCGGTACGCCGTGGGGGACCGGGTCGGCGTGGGCTGCTACGTGGACTCCTGCCGGGAGTGCGACAACTGCCGGGCCGGGCTTGAGCAGTACTGCGACGGCGTCGTCTTCACCTACAACAGCCGCTACGCCGACGGGCAGCCCACCTACGGCGGGTACTCCACGCACATCGTCGTGCACGAGCGCTACGTGCTGCGCATCCCCGACGCGCTGCCGCTGGACGCCGCCGCACCGCTGCTGTGCGCCGGGATCACCCTGTACTCGCCGCTGGCGCACTGGAGGGCCGGGCCCGGCACGCGGGTGGCCGTGGTCGGCCTCGGCGGGCTGGGGCACCTGGGGGTGCGCATCGCCCACGCCATGGGCGCCGAGGTGACCGTGCTCAGCCAGTCGCTGCGCAAGGAGGCGGACGGCCGCAGGTTCGGGGCCGCCCACTTCCACGCAACGTCCGACCCGGCCACCTTCGAGAAGCTGGCGGGCTCCTTCGACCTGATCCTCAACACCGTCTCGGCCTCCCTGGACCTGGACGCCTACCTGGGCCTGCTGCGCCTGAACGGCACCCTGGTGATGCTGGGCGTCCCCGAGGAGCCGCTGCCGGTGGAGACGTGGTCGCTGTTCACCAACCGGCGCTCGCTGTCCGGGTCGATGAACGGCAGCGTCCGGGAGACCCAGGCCATGCTGGACCTCTGCGCCGAGCACGGCATCGGCGCCGAGATCGAGCTGATCCGGGCCGAGGAGATCAACGCCGCCTACGAGCGGCTGACGGCCGGAGACGTGCGCTACCGGTTCGTCATCGACGCCTCCACCATCGCCTGACGGCCGCCCCCCGCGACGCGCCCAGCCGCCGCGTCCCCCGTTCCGCCGCGCGCCTGCCCGTGTTCCCCCGGCCGGGCCGCCGCGCGGCACCCGTCCGCCTCCCGGCCGGCCGCCCCCGGCCGGGAGGCGGCCCCGCGGACCGCGCGGACCCCGGGAGCCCCGCGAGCCCCCGGGAGCACACCCCGTACGGTGAGCGGCATGACCATGACCGTTGCCTTCGAGGGGCGCGAGCCCCGGATTCACCCCGGCGCCTGGGTGGCGCCGAACGCCACCGTCGTCGGGGACGTGAGCCTCGCCGACGAGGCGAGCCTGTGGTACACCGCCGTGGCGCGCGCCGACGCCGAGCGCATCGAGATCGGCGGGGGGACCAACGTGCAGGACGGCTGCGTGCTGCACGCCGACCCCGGCTTCCCCGCGCTGATCGGCGCGGGCGTCTCCATCGGCCACCGGGCCGTCGTGCACGGCTGCACGGTCGAGGACGACGTGCTGATCGGGATGGGCTCCGTGCTGCTGAACGGCTCGCACGTCGGCGCCGGCTCCCTGATCGCCGCCGGGACCGTGCTGCTGGAGGGCTTCCGGGTGCCGCCCGGCTCGCTGGTGGCGGGCGTTCCGGGCAAGGTCAGGCGCCCGCTGACGGAGGAGGAGCTCGCCGTCCTCCGCCTCAACGCCGAGCACTACCGGGACCTCGCGCGCCGCCACGCCGCCGCCCTCTAGCCCTCGCCTCCGACCGATTCGGTCGCCTTTCGGGAGAATAGCTCCGTTATTTCTCGCCCAAGCCGGGAACCCATGTCGGCCAACGACGGGACGGACGCGGGGTCCGCAGGGCCGACGAGGCAAGGGAGCGGCGGAGCATGCTGGTGCTGGTGGCCGTTCATCTCGGAACGGCCGCGCTGCTGCCGCCGCTGGCCCCGCGCCTGGGGCGGTGGGTGTGGGCCCTGGCCGCCGCCCCGCCGCTGGCGGCCTGCTGCTGGGCGCTGGCGCACGCCGGGCGCGTTCTGGGCGGCGACAGGCGGCCGGTGACGGAGAGCCTGCCCTGGGCGCCGGACCTGGGCCTGCGCCTGGACCTGCGGCTGGACGGCCTGGCCCTGCTGATGGTCCTGGTCGTCAGCGGCGTTGGCGTCCTGGTCCTGTCCTACGCCGCCCGGTACTACGAACGCCGGGCCGCGGGCCGGGAGGGGGCCTGGCTGCTGGCGTTCTCCGGGGTGATGCTCGGCCTGGTCCTGGCCGACAACCTCTTCCTGCTGTACGCCTTCTGGGAACTCACCACCGTGGTGTCCTTCCTGCTCATCGCGGGGCCGCACCCCGGGGCCGGGCGGCGCAAGGCCGCCGAGCAGGCCCTGCTGACCACCGTCGCGGGCGGGCTCGCGCTGCTCCTGGGGCTGGTGGCGCTCGGTCAGGCGGCGGGTACCTACCGGCTGTCCGCGATCCTGGCCGATCCCCCCACCGGTGGCCTGGTCCCGGCCGCGCTGGTGCTGATCCTGGCCGGGGCGTTCACCAAGTCCGCGCAACTGCCGTTCCACTCCTGGCTCCCGGCCGCGATGGTCGCCCCCACCCCCATCAGCGCCTACCTGCACGCCGCCGCCATGGTGAAGGCCGGGGTCTACCTCGTGGCCCGCCTCGCGCCGGGCTTCGCGGACGCCCCGGGCTGGCGCCCGCTGGTGCTGACCGTCGGCCTGGCCAGCTTCCTCGTGGGCGCCTGGCGGGCCCTGCGCGAGACCGACCTCAAGCGCGTGCTCGCCTACGGAACGATCAGCGAACTCGGCCTGCTCATCGCCCTGTTCGGCGCCGGGAGCGCCACCTCCGCGCTCGCCGGGGAGGCCATGCTGCTGGCGCACGCCCTGTTCAAGTCCGCGCTGTTCCTCCTGACCGGCGTCGTGGAGCGCGCCGCCGGGACCCGGGACCTGCGCGAGCTGTCGGGGCTGCGCGCCAGCCTGCCCGGGGCGCTGGCCGTGGCCGTTCCCGCCGTCGCGTCGATGGCGCACGTGCCGCCGTTCCTGGGCTGGGCGGGGGAGGACGCGGTGCTGGAGGCGTTCCTGCACGGCCGGGTCCCGGGCGAGGGGTGGGTGCTCGGCGGGCTGGCCGTGGGCTCGGTGCTGACCGTGGCCCTGGCCGCGCGCTGGCTGTGGGGCGCCTTCGGCACGCGCCCGGACGTTCCCGAAACCCGCGTGGCGCGCCCCGACCGGGGCCTGCTGGTGCCCGCCGCCGTCTGCGCCGCGCTGAGCACCGCGCTGGGCCTGGCGCCCGTCGCGGCCGGGGCCCTGGCCACCCCGTACGCCGAGCTGTACCCGCACCCCGAGTACCACCTGGCGCTGTGGCACGGCCTCACCCCCGCCACGCTGCTGTCCCTGGCCTCGCTCGCCCTGGGCGCCGCCCTGTTCGCCGCGCGCGGCCACGTCCTGGCCCTCCAGGGCCGGTTGCGGACCAGCCTGCCAGGGCCGCCCGACGCGCAGCGGGTCTACCGGGGCACCATCCGCGGCCTGGGAACACTCTCGGTGCGCGTCACCCGCGCCACCCAGGCGGGCTCGCTGCCGGTCTACCTCACCGTCGTGCTGGCCACCGTCGTCCTGTGCACCGGGGCCGCGCTGCTGTCCGGCTCCACGGAGGCCGGAAAGGTCGAGCCCTGGCGCAGCCCCGCCGAACTCGTCCCCGCCGCCCTGGTGATCACCGCCGCCGTCACCGTCACCGCGCTGCGCCACCGGCTGGCCGCCGTGCTGCTGACCGGCGCCGTCGGCTACGGCGTGGCTGCGCTGTTCGTCGCCCGGGGCGCCCCCGACCTGGCCCTGACGCAGTTCCTCGTGGAGGGCCTGACCCTCGTCGTCATGGTGCTGGTGCTGCGCCGGCTGCCCGCCCGCTTCACTCCCGAGGCCGACCCCGACCGGCCCCCGGCCCGCGCGGGCGCCGCCCTGCGCGGCGCGGTCTCGCTGGGGGCCGGGCTGCTGGTGGCGTTCTTCGCGCTGGCCGCCACCCACGCCCGCGACCCCTCGGCCGCGCCGCCCGACTACGCCCGCGGGCTGCCCGAGGCGGGCGGCGGCAGCGCCGTGCACGCCATCCTGGTGGACTTCCGCGCCCTGGACACCCTCGGCGAGATCGCCGTGCTGCTGGTCACCTCGATCGGCGTGGTCAGCCTCATCCGGGTCTGGGCCGGGGAGACCCCCGAGCCCAGCCGCACCGCCCCCGACAGCGGCCCCGCCCGGCCCCCGCGCCCTCCCGGCGGCGCCGCGGCCGAGCGTTCCCCCTCCGCCGCCTGGGACGAGCCGCGCCGGCGCTGGCTGCCCGGGGCGGGCGAACGGCCGGGCACGGAACGCTCGGTGCTGCTCGAAGTGGTCACCCGGGCGCTGTTCTGCTCGGTGCTGGTCCTCTCCCTCTACCTGCTGCTCGCCGGGCACGACGGGCCCGGCGGCGGGTTCTCCGGCGGGCTCGTGGCCGGGCAGGCGTTCGTGCTGCGCTACCTGGTCGGCGGGCGCACCGACCTGGGGCTGGCCGCGCCCGCCGACCCGGGGTGGATCGCGGGCGGCGGCCTGGTGCTCGCGGCCGTCACCGGCCTGGTGCCGGTGCTCTTCGGGCACCCGCCGCTGGCCGCGACCGTGCTGGAGCACCCGCACGTCAGCACCAGCCTGATCTTCGACACCGGCGTCTACCTGCTGGTCACCGGCGTCATCCTCAAGCTCCTGCACGCCGCGGAGGGAGCCCGGTGAAGGCCCTCGACCTGACCATGGCCGCCGTCGTCGGCGTGCTGTTCACCACCGGCGTGCACCTGCTGCTGCAACGCTCCCTCACCCGCGCGCTGCTGGGCTTCATCCTGCTGGGCCACGGCACCAACCTGCTGCTGCTGGTCGCCGGGGGCGCCGACCCCGGGGCTCCGGGCGAGACGCCGCTGCCGCAGGCCATGGCCCTGACCGCCATCGTCATCACCTTCGGCGTGACCACCTTCCTGCTGGCACTGTCGTTCCGCTCCTGGCGGCTGTCGGGGCACGACGAGGTCCGCGACGACGTGGAGGACCGGCGCATCGGGACCGTCCGGGAGCGGGAGGACGCGGAGCCGGCCACGGACGTCCCGGACGAGGCTCCGGGCGGGGCGGACGAGGACCCGCTGCGCAAGGGGCCGCTGTGGAGGTGGCCGCGGAAGCCACGGGGGACGGGGGGCCGCTCGTGACGACGCTCCTGGTCGCCGCCCCCGTGCTGCTGCCCGTGCTGGCCGCCGGCGTCTCCCTGCTGCTGGTGCGCAACGCCGCCGCGCAGCGGGTGCTGACGGTCGTCGTGCTGGCCGCCGTCCTCGCCGACGCCGCGGTCCTGCTGCACCGCGCCGCTCGCGCCCCCGACAACACCGCGGCCGTGGTCGACGCCGGCGGCTGGAGCCCGCCTTTGGGCATCGCGCTGGTCGCCGACCTGCCCGCCACGCTGCTGCTGACCGTCGCCGTCCTCGTCGCGCTCGCCGTGCTCCTCTTCGCCATCGGGCAGGGCGCCGCCGACCACGCCGCCGCCATCGCCCTGCCCTTCCACCCCGCCTACCTGCTCTTGATCGGCGGCGTGGCGCTGGCGTTCCTCTCCGGGGACCTGTTCAACCTCTTCGTCGCCTTCGAGGTGATGCTGGCCTCCTCGTACGTGCTGCTGACCGTCAACGCGGGCGAGGCGCGGGTGCGGGCGGGGATGACGTACACCATGACCAGCCTGACCTCCTCGCTGCTGTTCCTGACGGCCGTCGCGCTGACGTACGCGGCCACCGGGACGGTCTCGCTGGCGCAGCTCGCCGAGCGCACCGCCGCCCTGCCGGAGGGCGTGCGGGCGGGCCTGGGAACGTTCCTGCTGGCCGTCTTCGCGATCAAGGCCGCCGTCGTGCCGCTCCACTTCTGGCTGCCGGACGGCTACCCGACCGCGCCCGCGCCGATCACGGCCGTCTTCGCCGCGCTGCTGACCAAGGTCGGCGTCTACGCGATGCTGCGCACCCAGACGCTGCTCTTCCCGCGCGGGGACGAGACCTGGTGGCTGGTCACCTGCGCCGCGATCCTCACCATGGTCGTCGGCATCCTCGGGGCGATCGCGCAGGACGACGTCAACCGTCTGCTGTCGTTCACCCTCGTCAGCCACATCGGGTTCATGCTCCTCGGGCTGGCGCTCGGGGACGTGGCGGGGCTGACGGGGACGCTGCTGTACGTGGTGCACCACATCGTGGCGCAGGCTTCGCTGTTCCTGGTGGCGGGGCTGCTCGCCGGGTCGACGGGGACGACCTCGCTGCACCTGATGGAGGAGCGGCGGCGGGCGGCGGACGCCGGCGGGGAGCCGGAGGAGGCGGGCACGGGGGAGGGGGCGCGGGGGCGCCGGCCGCCGGCGCTGACGTGGCTGTTCCTGCTGCCCGGGCTCAGCCTGGCCGGGATCCCGCCCTTCTCGGGCTTCATCGCCAAGTTCGCGCTGCTGCGCGCCGCCGTGGCCGAGGGCGGGCCCGCCGCCTGGTCCCTGGCCGCCGCCGCGCTGATGACCAGCCTGCTCACCCTCTACGCCATGCTGCGCGTCTGGCGGGCCGTCTGTTCCCCGCCCGCCCGGCTGCCCTCCGGCGCGCAGACCCTGACCGTGGGCGCCACCGGCGGGATGATCCTCGTCGGCCTCGCCCTGGCCGTTTGCGCCGGGCCCCTGGCCGACCTCTCCGAACGCGCGGCCGAGCACCTCGCCGACCCGGGCTCGTACGCGGAGGAACGCCCGGAGCCGGCGGAGGAACGCCCGTGAAGCGCCGACTGCCGATGCTGCTGTGGCTGTGGCTGCTGTGGGTCCTGCTGTGGGGCTCGCCCGAGTGGACCGTGCTGGCCGGCGGGCTGGTGGTCGCCGCGGCGGTGACCGCGGCGTTCCGGATGCCGCCGGTGCGGCCCCGGATGACGCCGCGCCCGCTGCGGCTCCTGGCCCTCTTCGGCGCGCTGCTCGCCGACCTGGTCCGCGCCGCCCTGGCCGTGGGCTGGGCGGCCGTGCGGGACGGGCCGCGGGTGCGCGCCGCCGTGGTGGAGGTCGAACTGGAGGAGGACAGCGACCTGTTGATCGCCGTCACGGCCTTCCTGGCCACCATGAACCCAGGCTCGCTGGTCGTCGAGATCGACCGGGAGCGGCGGCGGCTGTACGTCCACGAGCTGCCCGTCTCCGACGCCGAGAGCGCGGGCCGCCACCGCCGCACCATCCAGCGCGCCGAACGCGCCGCCCTGCGCGCCCTCGCGCCCGCCCCCGACCCCGGCCGGCGCGCGACCCCCGACGGGAAGGAGAACCCCGGATGAACGTCGTCCACGCCGTGGCCGCGACCCTGCTGGCCGCCTCGGTGCTGCTCATCCTCGTCCGCCTGGTGCGCGGCCCCAGCGTGCTGGACCGGATCGTGGCCCTCGACGTACTGGTCACCATGATCGTGTGCGGCTTGGCCGTGCACATCGCCCACCGGCACAGCACCGACACCGTGCCGCTGCTGCTGGTCCTGGCGCTGCTGGGCTTCGTCGGCTCGGTGACGGCCGCGCACCTGGTGGAGGAGCGGGAGGACATGCGGTGAGCGACGCTCCCCCGCGTGAGGGTCCCCCCTGGGGGCACCCCCTGGGGGCACCTCCCCGGGGGCACCCCCAGGCAGAGCCTGGGGGAGAACGGAGATGATGCGGTGAACGGGCCCCTGGATGTCGTGGCTGCGGTGCTGATGCTGACCGGGGCCGCGTTCTGCCTGCTGACGGCTGTGGGAGTGCTGCGCTTTCCCGATCCGATCTGCCGGCTGCACGCGGCCGCGAAGGCGCAGACGCTGGGCGTGCTGCTGCTCCTGCTGGGGACCTGCCTGCAGGTGCCGGGGCGTCACGTGACGCCCCTCGTGCTGGTGGTGGTCTTCCAGCTGGCCACCGTGCCCGTGCTGGGCCAGGTCATCGGCCGCACGGCCTACCGCACCGGCGGCGTGCACCGGGGCGGCCTGGTGATGGACGAGCTCGCGGAGCGGCTCGCGGCGGACGAATCCGGCGAGCGGGGTGACGGGCGGCGGGGCTAGAGTGCCCGCATGGCAGAGGGAACGGTTCGCGAGTGGGACGAGGAGGCGGGCTGGGGCGTTCTCGACTCGGCCGAGACGCCCGGCGGCTGCTTCGCGCACTACAGCGACATCGACATGCAGGGCTTCCGCGAGCTGATCGCCGGCCAGCGGGTGGAATTCGACTGGGAGCGGCCCGGGTTCAGCCAGGACGGCTACCACTACCGGGCGCTGAAGGTCATCCCCGGCCCCTCCCGCTGAGACAGGGGAAGCGCGGCCCCGGGGCTCAGGGCAGGGCCCGGCCCGGGGCGTCGCCCAGGGCCTTGGCGAGCCGGTCCAGCCCGGCCTGCGAGGGGCTGCCCTCCTCGGCCGTGTAGACCACCAGCTGGTGGTCGGGCGTGCCCGGCAGCAGCATCGCGACGTAGTCCAGCTCCAGCGGGCCCACCTCGGGGTGCAGGTAGTCCTTGCGGCCGATGCTCGGCCCGCGCACGTCGTGCCGCGCCCACCAGGTGCGGAACTCCTCGCTGTGCACGGCCAGTTCGCCCACCAGGGCCTTGGTCGCCGGGTCGTCCGGGTCCCGCCCGGTCGCCGAGCGGAGCTGCGCGATGCCGTGCCGCGCCGCCTTCTCCCAGTCCACGTAGAACGTCCGGGCGCGCGGGTCGCAGAAGGCGTACCACACGAGGTTCCTGCGCACCGGGGGCAGCGCGCCGAAGTCGGTGACCAGTGCGGCGGCCATGGGGTTCCACGCGAGCACGTCCAGGCGGCCGTTCAGCACGTACGCCGGGACCGCCGTCAGGGTGGACAGGAAGCGCCGCACCTCCGGCCGCACCCGGGTGGTGGCCGGGCGGCGCTGCGGGGCGGGGCCCGCGTGCGCAAGCCGGTAGAGGTGGTCGCGCTCGTCCTCGTCCAGGCGCAGCGCGCGGGCCAGGCCGTCGAGCACCGACCCGGAGGGGTGCGCCCCGCGCCCCTGCTCCAGCCGCATGTAGTACTCCGGGCTGATCCCGGCCAGTCCGGCCACCTCGGCCCGCCGCAGGCCCGGGGCCCGCCGCCGCCCGCCGCCGGGCAGCCCGACCTCGGCCGGGCTCAGCCGGTCCCGGCGGGAGCGGAGGAACGCCGCCAGGTCGCTCGTTGCCGTCCGGTCCGCCATGCCCCAAGTCTGCTCCCTGCCAGGGATGTTCGGGTAGTACGCCCGGTACTAGGCAGCCCGCGGCTAGGCACCGGCGGGCCCTGGCGTGCGGCCCGCGCGCGGGCCAGCATCGGTGACGCGGCGAACCCCGGCCCCGCGGCGGCCGGGAACGCGTCACGCCGGGGCGGGCCTCGCCCGTGCGAACGCCCTTCGGGCGGGCCACCCCCCTGCGGGTGCGTCCGCTGTGACAGCCGTGGGCACGACGGCTGTGACGGCTGCTGTGACGGCCGCTGCAACGACCGCTGCAACGACCGCTGTGACATCCGCTGTGACGACCGCAGCGGACCGCTGTGACATCCGACTGCAGGAAGGTGTGAGCGTGCGCTACCGGAAGCTGGGGCAGCACGGGCCCGAGGTGTCGGCGCTGGGGTTCGGCGCCATGACGCTGGTCACCGGCGTGTACGACGAGGTGACGGAGCCGGAGGCCGAGGCCGCGCTGGACGCGGCGGTCGACGCGGGCGTGACGTTCATCGACACGGCCGACATCTACGGCGACGGCGTCAGCGAGCGGATGATCGGGCGCGTGCTCGGCTCCCGCCGCGACGAGGTCGTGCTGGCCACGAAGTTCGGCGGCGACTTCCAGGAGGACGGCCGGCTCGTCACCGGCCTGGGGCGGCCCGCGTACGTGCGGCAGGCGCTGGAGGCCAGCCTCCGGCGGCTGGGGACCGACCGCGTGGACCTGTACTACCTGCACCGGCTCGACCCGACCACGCCGATCGAGGAGACGGCCGGGGCGCTGGGCGAGCTGGTCGCCGAGGGCAAGATCCTGCACTACGGGCTGTCCGAGGTCTCCGCGGCCACGCTCCGGCGGGCGCACGCGGTGCACCCGGTGGCGGCCGTTCAGACCGAGTACTCCCTCTTCAGCCGCGGCCCCGAGGACGCGATCCTGCCCGCCTGCGAGGAGCTGGGCGTCGGCTTCGTGGCCTACAGCCCGCTGGGCCGCGGCCTCCTCGGCGGCACGCTGCGCGGCACCGGCGACCTGGGCCCGAACGACTGGCGGCGCGGCCACCCGCGTTTCACCGAGGGCAACATCGAGCGCAACGTCGCGCTGGCCGACGCGCTGGCCGCCGCGGCGGAGGAGCACGGCGTCACCCCGGCTCAGCTCGCCCTGGCCTGGACCATCCACCGCGGCACGGTCCCCATCCCCGGCACCCGCCGCCCGGCCAACGCCCGCGCCAACGCGGAGACCGCCGACCTCGCCGCCCGCCTCGACCCCGGGATCCTGCGCCACCTCGGCGACGTCCTCATCCCCCGCGACGCGGTCGCGGGCGCCCAGGGCACGGAGGCGTACCTGGCCAACATCGACACCTCCGCCTGAACGCGCTGGCCTGCGGCCCGCTGGGCCGGGCCGGGGTCCGGGCCGCGCACCGGCGGCCCGGCCGCCGGATCGGGCCTCCCGGGCTTCCGGCCTTCCGGGCCGGTCGCCGGGGCGCGGGCCCTCAGGTCCGCGGGGCGGCGCGGCAGCGTGGGTGCGGCCGGACCGGAGGGCCCGGCTTCCGGGCCGCCGTCCCGCTCGGACCATGGCACAGGCGGCCGGCCCGGCCGCGGGGTGCCGGGGCGCGGGGCCGTCGGGTAGCGTCCTCGCGGCCGGGCTGAGGGAAGGCGAGGGGCCGGATGCGGCTGCATGTGTTCGACATGGACGGGACGCTGTTGCGGGGGACCTCCGCGAACCTCCAGGTGGCGCGGCACCTGGGGACGGAGGCCGAACTCGGCGCGATGGAGGCCGGGTTCGCGGCGGGGGAGATGGACACCGTCGCGTTCTCCACCGCCCTGCACGCCCTGTGGCGGGGGCGTCTGACCCCCGCGGGGGTGGCCGCGGCGTTCGCGGCCTCGCCCTGGCTGAACGGCATCGAGGAGGTCTGCGCGGACATCAGGCGGCGCGGCGAGCGGTCCGTGGTGATCACCATGTCCCCCGACTTCTTCGCCCGGCACCTGCTGCCGCTCGGGTTCGACGACGTCGTGGCCTCGCGTTTCCCCGCCCCGCCCTTCGCCGAGCCGCTGGACCCGGCGCACGTCCTGACCCCGGAGGACAAGGTCCGCGTCGTGGAGGAGCTGTGCGCCGCGCACGGCCTGGGCCCGGCCCCCGAGGGCGCCGTCGCCTACGGCGACTCGCTCTCCGACGCGCCGCTGTTCCGCCTCCTGCGCCACACCGTGGCCGTCAACGCCGACCACCACCTGGCGGACCTGGCCGCCGTCCGCTACCGCGGCGCGGACCTCGCCGCGGCTTACCGCCTGGGCCGCGGCCTCCTCGCCGCCGCGCCGCCCGCGCCCCGCACTCCCCCGGAGGGCGGGGCTCAGACGTCGCGGCGGCGGACGGCCGCGTAGCCCGCGGCCAGCGCCGCGGCGGCCCAGGCCGCCAGGATCGCCAGCCCCGTCCACGGCCCGAAGTCCCGGTCGAACACCGGGGCCTCCGGAGGCCCCGCCATGCGCAGCGCCACCGCCCCGGCCTGGTCCGGCAGGTACTGGAGCACACTGCCGAGCCCGGGGACGTTCCCCAGGCCCTGCGCGCCGAGGAAGAGGAGCGGCAGCAGCACCCCCAGCGCCCGCGCCGGGCTGCGCAGCAGGGCCGCGAACCCGGCCGCGAAGAGCGTGATCAGCGTCAGGTACAGCCAGGCGCCCACCAGGGCCCCCGGCACCCCGGGAGCCCCGGGTGACACCCCGTAGGGGCCGAGGGCGGCCTGCCCGGCCAGGAACGACACGGGCACCGTGACCGCGGCGGCGAGGGCGCCCGTCAGCGCCACGGCCAGCACCTTGGCGCGGTAGAACGCCCCGCGCCGCGGCACCGCGAGCAGCGAGGCCCGGATCGTTCCCGACGCGTACTCCCCGCCCACCGCGAGCACCGCGAGGACCACCAGGGCCAGCTGCGCGAAGACGATGGGGTAGGCGCCCGCGAAGAGCGGGTCGAAGCCGGCCCGCTGATCCGCAGGCAGCTCCGGGTAGGAGGCGCGCAGCCCGGCGCCGATCAGCGCGGCCGGCCCGGCCGCGGCGGGAACGGCCGCCGCCGCGGCCCACAGCGTGCCGCGGAGCGTCCGGATCTTCAGCAGCTCCGCCGCCAGGGCGGCCCTCACGCCGGCTCACCCCCGCGCGCGCCGGGTCCCGGGGCCGTGCCCCCGCGGGCGGAGGCGGTGAGGCGGAAGAAGGACTCCTCCAGCTCCGCCGCCCCGCCCCCGCCCGCCAGGTCCCGCGTGCTCGTGTCCGCCAGCAGCCGTCCCCCGGCGAGGACGAGCACGTGGTCGGCGGTCAGCGCTGTCTCGGCCATCAGGTGGCTGGAGACCAGCACCGTGCGCCCTTCGGCGGCCAGCCCGCGCAGCAGGCCGCGCAGCCAGCGGATGCCCTCCGGGTCCAGGCCGTTGCCCGGCTCGTCCAGCACCAGCACCTCCGGGTCGCCCAGCAGGGCCGCGGCCAGGCCGAGCCGCTGCCCCATGCCCAGCGACAGGGCACCGGCCCGCCGCCGCGCGAAGGCCGCCGCGCCGGTCAGCTCCATCACCTCCGCGACGCGGGCCCGCGGGATGCCGTGGGTGAGCGCCAGCCACCGCACATGGTCCCGCGCCCGCCGCCCGCGGTGCGCTCCCCCGGCGGCCGGCAGCGCGCCGACCCGCCGCAGGGGCTCGGGCAGGGCGGCGTAGGGGCGGCCGTTGATCAGCGCCTGCCCGGCGTCGGGCCGGGCCAGGCCGAGGATCATCCGCAGCGTGGTCGTCTTGCCCGCGCCGTTCGGCCCCAGGAAGGCGGTGACCCGCCCCGGGCGGACGGTGAAGGACAGCCGGTCCACCGCGAGGGTGCCGCCGTGGCGCTTGCTCAGGTTCCGTACCTCGATCACCCCCGCCACGGTAGGCAGGCCGCGCGCCGCCCCGAAGCGGCGAAGGTGGACGGCCGCCGTCCACCAAAGAGGGCGGTCACGGAGGGCGTTGCCCGCCGTACGCTGGCGTCCATGGGCCGCGTTCCGCCGTACGCCGGGGCAGCGGCGGTGCTCGCGGCCGACCTGGCGCTCACCGCCGCCGCCACGGGCTGGCCCTGGCCCGCGCTCGCCGCCTGGGGCGCGGGCGCGGCCGGGGTGCTCGCGTCCGGCCGGCGCGCGCCCGTGCCCGCGTTCGTGGCCGTGCTGCTGCTCGCGGCGCCCACCGGCGGCGGGTTCGCGCTGCTGCTGTGGTCCGGGTACGCGGCCGGGCGGGCGCTGGAGCGCCCCCGGGACGCGGCGCTCGTCGTGGGTGGCGCGGCCGGGGCCCTGGCCGCGCAGCTCACGACCCGGGCCGGGGCGACGGGCGCCGACGCCGCGTCACACATCGTCTCCACGCAGCTCGTGTTCGTCGTCCTGCCGCTGCTGGTGGGCCGCTACCTGGCCGAGCACCGGCGGCTGGTGACGGCCCTGGCCGAGCGCAACCGCCGGCTGCTGCTGGAACGCGAGCTGCTGGCCGAGCGGGAACGGCTGCGCGAGCGGCTGCGCATCGCCCGCGACGTGCACGACTCGCTGGGCCACCGGCTGGCGCTCGTCTCCGTCCAGGCCGCCGCCCTGGAGGTGTCCGCCGCGCTCCCGCCCGCCGAGCGGGAGACGACCCGGCACCTGGCGGGCGCCGCCCGCGCCGCCCTCGGCGAGCTGCACGGGCTGGTCGGCGCCCTGCGCGGTGCCGAGGCCGCGGACGATCCGTGCCCGGACGCGGCGGCCATCGAGCGGGTCGCGGCGGAGTTCCGCGCGGCCGGGCTGCCCGTGGCCCTCCGGCAGCGGGGAACGCCGGTTCCACTGTCCGCGGCGGCTTGGCGGGCGGCGTTCCGGGTGGCCGAGGAGGGCCTGACCAACGCGGCCAAGCACGCCCCGGGCCGACCGGTGACGGTCGGCCTCGGCTGGGAGCAGGACGCCCTGCTGCTCACCGTGGAGAGCGCCCTGCCCGCGCCGGCGGAGGCGAGCGCGGCGGGGTCCGGTGGCGAGGGGGAGCCCGCGCCGCGCGGGCACGGCCTGGACGGGCTGGCCGAACGGGTGGGCGCCGCGGGCGGGTTGCTGGATCACCGGCGCACGCGGGACGCCTTCCGCCTCTTCGCGCTGCTGCCCGCCGCGCCGGCCGCGGCCCCCGCCCCGCAGGGCGGGCCGCCGTCCGGGCCGGGCCGCGCCCGGACGTTCGTCCTCGGCCTGGCCACCGCCGTCCTCGTCTTCGGGGTGCTGCCGGCCGGCCTCCTGCTGGGCCTGCGGTGAGCGCCATCCGCGTCGTCGTGGCCGACGACCAGCCGCTGATCACCGCCGGGATCCGCACCGTGCTCGGGTCCGCGGGCGACATCGCCGTCGTCGCCGAGGCCGCCGACGGCCGCGCCGCCGTGGAGGCCGCGCTGCGCCACCGCGCGGACGTGGCCCTCCTCGACATCGCGATGCCGGGACTCGACGGCCTGGCCGCCGCCGAGGAACTCCGGCGGCGCGCACCCGCTGTCCGCCCGGTGATGCTGACGGCCTTCGGCGAGGAGCCCAACGTGCTGCGCGCACTGGCCGCCGGGGCCGCCGGTTTCGTGCTGAAGAACTGCACCCCGCAGGAGCTGATCTCCGCCGTCCGGGCGGTCCACGGCGGCGACGCGTACCTCTCCCCGGCCGTCACCCGCCTCGTCCTCGGCACGATCGCCCCGGACGCGGTCCGCCGCCGCCGGGAGGCCGGGGAGCGGCTGGCCGCCCTCACCCCCCGCGAGGGGGAGGTCGCCCGGCTCGTCGCCGAGGGGCTGTCCAACGCGGAGATCGCCCGCCGGCTGCACATGACCGAGCTGACCATCAAGTCCTACGTCAGCCGGATGCTCGCCAAGCTCGGCTGCGCCAACCGGGTGCAGCTCGCCCTGCTGGTCCACGACCAATATGACCATTGGCCCGGTATGTGGCGAAGTTCCCCAAGTTCCCCAAAAGGTGGGGGCGCGTAGGGCGAGCCTCCACCCACAGGTCACTCCCCGGCGCGATCGTGGCCGCCCGTCAGTACCACCGTGCACAGACGGGCAGGTCATCGATGCATCTCCTCAGCAGAAGGCGACTCCTGGGCGGGGCCGGGGTCACCGCCGCCGCGCTCGGCCTCCACGCGGCCGGGTTCAGCTCCGGCCGGGCCTGGGCCAACCCCCGCTTCGACGGGGACCCCTTCCGCCTGGGCGTCGCCTCCGGCGACCCGGCCGCCGACGGCTTCGTCCTGTGGACCCGCCTCGCCCCCGACCCGCTGGCGCTCGACGGACTCGGCGGCATGCCCGCCGAGTCGGCCCAGGTCGAGTGGCAGGTCGCCCACGACGAGAGCTTCGGCCGCGTCGCGGCCCAGGGCGCCGCCCGGGCCGTTCCCGAACTCGCCCACTCGGTCCACGTCGAGGTCGCCGGGCTGAGCCCCGGCCGCGACTACTTCTACCGCTTCCGCACCACCGGCTCCGAGGCCGTCATCAGCCCCGTCGGCCGGGCCCGCACCGCCCCCGCCCGCCGCGGGCGTTCCGGCGAGGTGTCGTTCGCCTTCGCCTCCTGCCAGTGCTGGTACGAGGGCTTCTACACCGCCTACCGCCACATGGCCGGCGAGGACCTGGACTTCGTCGTCCACCTGGGGGACTACCTCTACGAGTACGGCGTCGGCGCCACCGCCGGGGTGCGCGGGATGCGGCTGGACGCCTCCTTCCAGCACGAGACGTACACCCTCACCGACTACCGCAACCGGCACGCGCTCACCCGCCTGGACGCCGACCTGCAAGCCGCGCACCAGGCGTTCTGCTGGATCCTGACCTGGGACGACCACGAGGTGGAGAACAACTGGGCGGCGGACGTCGCCCAGTTGGACAGCGACGGCTTCCCCGACAGCGACCCGGCCGCGTTCCGTCAGCGCAAGGCCGCGGCGTTCCAGGCGTACTACGAGCACCTGCCGCTGCGCCTGCCGCAGCGGCCCAGCGGCTCCTCCGTGCGCATGTACCGCCGACTGCCGTTCGGCAACGTCCTGGACCTGCACGTCCTGGACTCCCGCTCCTACCGCGACGACCAGGTCTGCGGCGACGGCACCAAGCCCGGCTGCGACGCCGAGCGCAGCGACCCGGCCCGCTCCGTCCTGGGCGCCGAGCAGGAGCGCTGGCTGCTGGACGGCACCGCCCGGTCCGCGGCGCGGTGGAACGTGCTGGCCAACCAGACGCTCATCGCCCAGGTCGACCAGGACCCCGACCCGGACGTGCTCTCCTCGGGCCTGGACATGTGGGACGGCTACACCACCGCCCGCGACCGGCTGCTGCGCGGCCTGTACGACAGCGGCGCGAACAACCCGGTGGTGCTCACCGGCGACATCCACCGCAGCGTGGTGGCCGACCTGAAGCTCGACTTCGACGACCCCGCCTCGCCCGTCGTCGCCACCGAGTTCGCCGGGACCTCGATCAGCTCGGGCCAGGACGGCGCGGCCACCGACCAGGTGGGCCGCAACTGGCTGGCCGCGGGCGTCAACCCGCACCTGAAGTGGCACAACGCGCAGCGCGGCTACACCCGCGTCACCGCGGACGACCGGCGGCTGCGCGCCGACTACCGCGTCCTGCCCTACGTCACCCGCCCCGGCGCGCCCGTCTCGACGGCCGCCTCCTTCGTGGTGGAGAACGACCGGCCGGGCGCGCAGCCGGCCTGAGCCCCGGCGCGGCCCGGGGCGTGGCGTGGGCGGGGGCCGGGGCGTTGTCCCCCTTCCGGGCCTCAGGCCCGCGCCACGCCCACCGGGCAGGACAGGCCGGTGCCGCCGAGGCCGCAGTACCCGGCGGGGTTCTTGTCGAGGTACTGCTGGTGGTAGCCCTCGGCCGGGTAGAAGGGGCGGTCGGCCGCGGGCAGGATCTCCGTGGTGATCCGGCCGTAGCCCGCCTCGGCCAGGACCTTCTGGTAGGCCGCGCGGGACTCCTCGGCCGCCGCCTGCTGGGCCTCGGAGTGGGTGTGGATCGCCGAGCGGTACTGGGTGCCCACGTCGTTGCCCTGGCGGAAGCCCTGGGTGGGGTCGTGCGCCTCCCAGAAGACCTTCAGCAGGTCGGCGTAGGAGATCCTCGCCGGGTCGAAGACGACGCGGACGGCCTCGGTGTGCCCGGTCATCCCCGAGCACACCTCCTCGTAGGTGGGGTGCGGGGTGAGGCCGCCCTGGTATCCCACCAGGGTGGTCCACACGCCCGGGGTCTGCCAGAAGCGCCGCTCGGCGCCCCAGAAGCAGCCCAGGCCGAAGTCGGCCACCTCGTACCCCTCCGGGTAGGGCCCCTGAAGGGGCGTGTCCAGGACGGTGTGAGCTCCGGGGACGGGGAAGGGCGCGGCGTCCCGGCCCGGCAGGGCCTCCGCGGGCTCCGGGAGGCGCGTCTTGAACGCGTACAGCATGGTCATGATCCTGCTCCTGAGTCGCTTCCTGGGCGTCGGTGCGGGCGTCGGTGCGGGCGTCCGGGCCGGCGTCGATGCGGTGCCTGTCGTCTGCGGCGGCTGCGACGGCCGCGGTGCCGTCGCCCTCATTGGCCGGCGATCGCGAGAGCGCGGTAGGCCGCGTACTCCTTGGCCGGGTCCTCGCCGTCCACCCACGGGATCGCCCCGACATAACCGTCGATGGCCCGCACCTGTTCCGCCGCTTCCGCGTACCTCTCCGCGCGCACCAGGAAACACAGCAGCAGGTGGCGCACGTGCGGCTCCACGGGGTGACCGGGGCGGACGTTGCCGACGGCGAACCGGGCGGCCTCGATCGCGTCGGAGACGACCGCGCCGGTGTACAGCGACGCGGAGAGCTGCACGTCGGGCAGGTGGTCGTAGACGGCGAACAGCGGCAGGGCCGGCAGCAGGCTGCCCTCCCGGGCCGTGGCGGCGGCGGCCGTGGCGAAGGCGTCGGCCTCCGCGCGGGAGCCGTGCCACTTGGCGGAGAGGTAGGGGAGCGCGGCCAGGTGGGCGCCCATGTGGTCCGGGTCGCGCTCGGTGACGGCCGCCCACAGGGCGTCGAAGTCGGCCCGCCGGTAGCTGAGGCCGCGGGCGATGAACAGCTCGGTGATGTGGGGGACCGGGTCCTGCGGGGCCAGCCGGGCGGCCTCGGCGCAGACCGTGCGGGCCTCCTCCAGGATGATCCGGTGGTCGGCCGAGCCGGGGTCGGCCATCGCCTGCCACACCAGGAACTGGGCGTAGACCTGGGCGCCGCCGGGGTCCTTGGGCTCCTCGCCGCGCCAGCGGCGCAGCCAGCCCGCGTCCCGGTCGCCGGGCCCGGCCGCCTCGGCGCCGCCCGTGCGGGCCGCGGAGGCGCGCCAGCGGGCCAGCTCCACGGCGGCGGCGCCGGCCAGGGACTGCACCCGCTGCCAGCGCAGCTCGCTGTCGTCGGTCAGCGCGAGCAGGCGCCCGGCCGGGTGCCAGTCCTGGGTGCGCTGAGCCTCCTCCAGCGCGGCGACCAGCTCGGGGTCGGGTCCCGGCAAGCGGACGTCGAGCTGGTCGACGGGGGTCAGGCCGGTGGAGGCGGCGGCGGGGTCGCCCTCCTTGCCGAGCCGGACACCCTCGGCGCCCCGCGGCCCCTCCGGCTCCCCGCGGGCGGCCTGGGCCTCTGCCGCGGAGGCCGCCCGCTCGAAGGCCGCCCGCTCGCGCCGGCGGCGCATCAGCGGCAGCACCACGAGCCAGAGCAGGGCGAGCAGACACATGAGCAGAAGCAAGGCATCCATGGCGGCGCGGCTCCCCCTTGTCGAACGTGTCCACGTGTGCCCACCACCCTATGCCGCCGCGGCCGTGCGGCCGTCCGGCGGCGCGGGGGCGGGGGCGCCGGGCGGCGCCAGGAGGGCGTGCGCCGGGGCGTTCTCCCTCCTCCTTCCACGGTACGGCCCCGGGCGGGCGGGGCCACTACGGTGGTGACCATGAACGAGCAGCGCTTCGAGACCGCGGCGATCCACGCGGGGCAGGAGCCGGACCCGGTCACCGGGGCGGTCGTGCCACCCATCCACCAGGTGTCCACCTTCAAGCAGGACGGCGTCGGCGGTCTTCGCGGCGGCTACGAGTACAGCCGCTCCGCGAACCCCACGCGCACCGCGCTTGAGGAGAACCTCGCCGCGCTGGAGGGCGGGCGGCGCGGCCTGGCGTTCGCCTCGGGCCTGGCCGCCGAGGACTGCCTGCTGCGGACCGTGCTGGCACCCGGCGACCACCTGGTGATCCCGGACGACGCGTACGGCGGGACGTTCCGCCTCGTGGCGCGCGTGGCCGAACGCTGGGGCGTGGCCTGGTCGGTGGCCGACACCAGCGACCCGGCCTCCGTGCGGGCGGCGCTGCGGCCGGAGACGAAGCTGGTGTGGGTGGAGACCCCCTCCAACCCCCTGCTGGGCGTCACCGACATCGCGGCCACCGCAGAGCTGACCCGGAGCGCGGGCGCGCGGCTGGTGGTGGACAACACCTTCGCGAGCCCCTACCTCCAGCAGCCGCTGGCCCTGGGCGCGGACGTGGTCGTGCACTCCACCACCAAGTACCTCGGCGGCCACTCCGACGTGGTGGGCGGCGCGCTGGTCACCTCGGACGCCGCTCTCGCGGAGGAGCTGGCGTTCCACCAGAACGCCATGGGCGCGGTCGCGGGTCCTTTCGACTCCTGGCTGGTGCTGCGCGGGATCAAGACCCTGGCCGTGCGGATGGACCGGCACTGCGCGAACGCCGCCCGCGTCGCGGAGGCCCTGGAGGGCCACCCCCGGGTGACCCGGGTCCACTACCCCGGGCTGCCCGGCCACCCGGGACACGAGACGGCCGCCAAGCAGATGCGGGACTTCGGCGGGATGGTGTCCTTCCGGGTCGCCGGCGGCGAGGAGGCGGCCGTGGAGGTGTGCAACCGGGCGCGGCTGTTCACGCTGGGCGAGTCGCTGGGCGGCGTGGAGTCGCTGATCGAGCACCCCGGGCGGATGACGCACGCCTCGGCGGCCGGGTCTCTGCTGGAGGTCCCGGCCGACCTGGTCCGCCTGTCGGTGGGGATCGAGGCGGTGGAGGACCTGCTGGCCGACCTCACGCAGGCTTTGGGCTGAGCCCCACCCGCACCCTCGCCCTCAGCGTCGGCCGGCCCCGTCCGCGCCATCCGCCCCGGCCGGGTCCCGCGCGGCCCGGCCCTCGGGGTCGGCCCCGGCGAGCCGGCGCCCGATGGCCGCGTTGAAGCGCGTCAGGAGCGCGCAGAAGGCCGCGCGCTCCTGCGGCGACCAGTCCTCGGTCAGGGCGGCCATCAGGTCCATCCGGGAGGAGCGGACCTCGGCCAGCCGCTCCCGGCCCGCCGCGGAGAGCTGGAGGACCACCGCGCGCCCGTCCCCCGGGTCCTGGGCGCGGGAGACCAGGCCCGCGTCCACGAGGGGCGCGACCTGCCGGGTGACGGTCGAGGAGTCGATGCCCATCCCCGCCGCCAGCGCCTTCACGCCCGTCGGGCCGTCCTGGGCCAGCCGGCTCAGCAGCAGGTAGGCGGCGCGGTCCAGGGTGCTCCGGTCGGGGGCGACGCCCCCGAGCCGGGTCTGCTCGGCGCGCCGCGCGAAGACGGCCGCCTGGTGCTGGAGGGCGTCCAGCACCCCGGGGTCGGGCGCCGGCCCGGAGCCGGGCTCGGGGTCCGTCTCGGGGGCCGGCCCGGCGGAACGCTCGGGGTCGGGAAGCGCGGGCACGGTGGTCACGGAGCTGGATTCAGGGGTCATGTCCGGGGCGGGGTAGGGCGCGGCCGGGCGGTTGCGCCGGGTGGTCGGCTGTTCGGCACAGCGTACGCCGACCGGGGGGCGCCGGGCGGCCGTCCGGGGGAATCCGCGGGGATCGGGGGAGTTCGGCCCGGATTTCCCCGGCGCGCGGGCGAAGGCGGCGCGCCCGCCCCGGCCGGGCCGGGCGGCGGGGCGGCTGCCAGACTGGCCGCATGGCTACGGGAACGCCCTCGGAGGCGGCCTCCGGGACGGCCGCGGACGAGCGGCGGCCGACGCTGGAGGACGTGCGCGCGGCCCGGCGCACCCTGGAGGGCGTGACCCGGGTGACGGCCCTGGAGGGCAGCCGCCACCTCAGCCGCCTGGTCGGGGCCCCGGTCCACCTCAAGTGCGAAAACCTCCAGCGCACCGGCTCGTTCAAGCTCCGCGGCGCCTACACCCGCATCGCCGGCCTTGCGGGGTCCGAGCGGGAGCGCGGGGTCGTCGCGGCCAGCGCGGGCAACCACGCGCAGGGCGTGGCCCTGGCCGCCCGCCTGCTGGGGGTGCGTTCGACCGTGTTCATGCCGGCCGGGGCGCCGCTGCCGAAGGTGGCCGCCACCCGCGAGTACGGCGCGGAGGTGCTGCTGCGCGGGCAGGTGGTGGACGAGACGCTGCGGGCCGCCGAGGAGCACGCCGCGCGCACCGGGGCCGTTCTCATCCACCCCTTCGACCACCCGGACGTGGTCGCGGGCCAGGGCACGCTGGGCCTGGAGATCCTGGAGCAGTGCCCGGAGGTGGCGACGGTCGTCCTGGGCATCGGGGGCGGCGGCCTGGCCGCCGGGGTGGCGCTGGCCGTGAAGGCGCTGCGGCCGGGGGTGCGGATCGTCGGCGTGCAGGCGCGCGGCTCGGCCGCCTACCCGCCCTCGCTGGCGGCCGGGCATCCGGTGGCGCTGCCCGAGGTGGCGACGATGGCGGACGGCATGAAGGTCGGGCGGCCCGGCGACGTTCCCTTCCGGATCATCGCGGAGCTGGTGGACGAGGTCCGCACGGTCAGCGAGGAGGACCTCTCCCGGGCGCTGCTGCTGTGCCTGGAGCGGGCCAAGCTGGTGGTCGAGCCGGCCGGGGCCAGCCCGGTGGCGGCGCTGCTCGCCGATCCGGAGGCCTTCGCGGGCGGGCCCGTGGTGGCCGTTCTCTCCGGGGGGAACGTCGACCCGGTGGTGCTGGAGCGCAGCCTGCGGCACGGCATGGCGGCGGCGGGCCGGTACCTGTCGCTGCGGCTGCGCCTGGACGACCGGCCCGGGGCCCTGGCGGCGCTCCTCGGGGAATTGTCAGTGGCGGACGCTAACGTCCTGGCCGTCCACCACGTCAGGACCGACCCGGGTCTGGGCGTGAGCGAGGCGGAGATCGAGCTGCACCTGGAGACCCAGGGGCCACGGCACTGCGAGCGGGTGGCGGAGACGCTGCGCCGCGCGGGGTACCGCGTCCTGGGCTGAACGCTCCGGGCGGGCCCGTCCCGCGCCCCGCGGACCGGTGGGAGACCCGGCGGGGAAGCGGCCGGATTCCCCCGCGGATAATGAGATGCATGACGCGATACATCGCGTTAGCCTGACCCGGCGGTGCCGTGCCCTCACCAGGGGCCCGGCGGCCCGCCGGCCGCACCCCGCACCGACCCTGCCCATCCCCGCCCCTGTCCACTTAACCCGACTTTGGGAGTACACCATGCCAGGCGCCATCTACGCCGAGGGTCTCGTGAAGACCTTCGGCGAGGTCAGGGCACTGGACGGCGTCGACATCGACGTTCCCGAGGGCTCCGTGCTCGGCCTGCTCGGGCCCAATGGCGCGGGCAAGACGACCACCGTCCGCGTGCTCACCACCCTGATCAAGCCCGACAGCGGACGCGCCGAGGTCGCCGGCCTGGACGTCCTCAAGCACCCGAACGCGGTGCGCCGTTCCATCGGCCTCTCCGGCCAGTTCGCCGCGGTCGACGAGTACCTCACCGGCCGGGAGAACCTCCAGATGGTCGCCGAGCTGTACCAGCTCAGCTCCCGGGACGCCAAGCGGCGGGCCGCCGAGCTGCTGGAGCGGTTCAACCTCGCCGAGGCCGCCGACCGCACCGCCAAGACGTACTCCGGCGGCATGCGGCGGCGCCTGGACCTCGCCGCCGCGCTGATCGTCAGCCCGCCGGTGATGTTCATGGACGAGCCGACCACCGGTCTCGACCCGCGCAACCGGCAGGCGCTGTGGGAGGTCATCCAGGACCTGGTCGCCGGCGGCACCACCCTGCTGCTGACCACCCAGTACCTGGAGGAGGCCGACCACCTGGCCGACTCCATCGCGGTCGTGGACCGCGGCAAGGTCATCGCCCGCGGCACCTCCGACCAGCTCAAGGACTCCACCGGCGGCGACGTCGTGGAGGTCGTCGTGCACGCCCGCGAGCACATCCCCGTCGCCGACGAGGTGCTGCGGCGCCTGGGCGACGGCGAGACCACGCTCGTGGAGCACACCAGGAAGCTGTCCGTGCCCGCCTCGGGCGGCGCCAAGCTGCTGGCCGAGGTCATCCGCGAGCTGGACGGGCGGGGCGTGGAGATCGACGACATCGGCCTGCGCCGCCCCACCCTGGACGACGTATTCATCTCCCTGACCGGCCACTCCGCCGAGGAGGAGGCCGCGGGTGCGGGCGGCGGCGAGGACGCGGACGCCGCGGCCCCCGGGCACCTCAGGAAGGGCGAGCAGGAGCGGGGCACCGGCCCCACCGAGGAGGAGCAGAAGTGAGCACCACCGCGCACCAGGCCGCACCCCGGCCCGTGCCGCAGGCCGGGGAGCGCATCGGCTTCCGCCAGGCCCTGCACGACTCGCTCGTCGTGGCCCGCAGGAACCTGCTGCGGATGATGCGGATCCCGGAGATCGTCGTCTTCGGCCTGGTCCAGCCGATCATGTTCGTGGTGCTTTTCGCCTACGTCTTCGGCGGCTCGATCAACATCCCCGGCGCCGGTCTCGACGCGGACGCCTACCGGGAGTTCCTGATGGCGGGCATCTTCGCCCAGACCGTCACCTTCGCCACCGCGGGTGCCTCCGCCGGGATCGCGGAGGACATGCAGAAGGGCGTCATCGACCGCTTCCGGTCGCTGCCGATGGCCCGCGGCGCGGTCCTGACCGGCCGCACCATCGCGGACCTGACGCAGACCCTGGTCACCCTGATCGTCCTGGCCCTCGTCGCCTTCGCGGTCGGCTGGCGCATCCACGACGGGGTGCTCAACGCCCTGGCGGCGTTCGGCCTGCTCCTCCTGCTGGGGTACGCCTTCACCTGGATCGGCGCGCTCATCGGGCTGTCCGTCCGCTCCCCGGAGGCCGCGACCTCAGGCGGCCTGGTCTGGCTCTTCCCGCTGACGTTCATCTCGATCGCGTTCGTCCCCTCGGAGAACATGCCCGGCTGGCTCCAGCCCGTCGCCGAGTGGAACCCCTTCTCCGCGACGGTGCTGGCGGCCCGCGAGCTGTTCGGCAACCTCCCGGCGGGTTACGAGGCCCCCGATTCCTGGCCGATGCAGCACCCCGCCCTGGCCTCCGTGCTGTGGTCGATCGTGATCATCCTGATCTTCCGCAGCCGGGCCGTCCGCAAGTACCGGGGAGCCGCCGGCTGACCCTCCGCCCTCCCGCACCCGTCCCTCCCGTCCCCCGGCCGCCCTGCGCATGCGCGGCCCGCCCGGCGGCCCGTCATCTCCGGTCACCCCGCGTGCGGTTGACCCGGATGCAACGACTCGGCAGCATTCGGCGTGGTCGTCGGCGGGTGGGGCATATGCCCCGGGAATGAGCCGTGTGACGGGAGGGTCAGCAGATGCAGACACGGACCGGCCCCGGGCCGCGCCACGGGACGGAGGCCGAGGCGCTCCTGGAGCGGGCGGTGGGCGAGGAGGTCCGGCGTTCCGGGGGCCGCCTGGACGGCGAGCGGCTGTTGCGGCGGGCGCGCGCCGCCCTGCCGGAGATCCTGCGCCCCGCCGCCGAGGAGTACGCCGCCTACGCGCAGGCCGAGGCCGCCGCCGCCCCCGGGCGGCTGGCGGACCGCTACTCCGGCCGGGCCCTGGCC